>NZ_JBCGHT010000011.1:0-157656 GCF_039549175.1 Paenibacillus sp. 102
AAGATAACTCTTGTTTTTGATGCATATTCATAAAAAGCACGTCACCCTTTCTCATTAACATAAGAGAATAGTAACGTGCTTTTAACTTCAAAAATAGTCTAAATCCTTAAGTTGATGGATGTGGGGTCCTACCACATTGCCATCAAGCTAAAGTTTTATTACACCCCCCAGAACGAAATTTTTAGGCTTTCTTGTAACAAAAAAGCTTATTTATCGTTTTTGGGGTGACCTGTTTTCTTAGGTTGATGGCAATGTGGTGGACCCCAATAATATATAAGTAAACAAAAAAAACAACTCTAAAATTAACTTTTATTGTATATTTTGGAGTTGCTTTATGTTTATTTATTTAGATTAAATGAAAGATACTATCTAGTATTTGAGCCGCTTACTATTTTGAGTACTGCCAAACTCCATTGTGAGCAAAGTAATGGGATTTCCCATCAATTATATCCCAACCGGTAGACATGTAATAATAGTTAGGATTTAAGTAGTACCATGAGTTCCCCTCTTTTAACCAGCCACCATGTGCATTACCATTCCCATTCATATACATCCAATTATATCCATTAAATACCCAACCCGTCTTCATTGTTCCACTTTGATTATCTAAGTAATATAAATCTTTTCCATCGTAGAGTTCTCCTGTATGCATATAACCAGATTCTTGATTTAAATAATACCATGAACCTCCACTATTTAACCAACCTTTCTTCATTGCTCCAGTTCCCTCAAAATAATACCAGTTGTATCCAACAAACATCCAACCTGTTTGCATTGCCCCGCTGCTCTCGTCTAAATAATACTCATTGTATCCATCGTTATACCAACCTGTGTGCATATAACCATAATTTTTATCTAAGTAATACCATGAACCCCCACTATTTAGCCAACCTTTCTTTTTCACACCGTTTTCATAGTAATACCACACTCCATATTCATTCACCCAGCCTTTATTACTTTGTACAGCTTGTTGTACAATATTGTTACTTTCAGCTTGTACATTTCTTTCCACATAAAAAGAAGCTGGCACTAATAAACTAGCAGCTACACAAATTGATAGTATTCTTTTCTTCATACGACAAAATTCCTCCCCATAATATATATTATTCCTCATTTTAACAATAAAAATGTTTGTTTTCTATGTTTTAATAAAAATATAATTCTCTTTTTCCATATTTAAACTAAAGTTTTGCACTATCCATGAAACAAAAAAGACGTTATCCTTTCTATAGAATTATAGGAAAGGATGACGTTTGTTTATGCATCTCTCGATTCTTGATGAACTTTAACCGATTGCTGAAGAATTACAACGACATATGTCTTCTCACGTTCTAATAGAATGAACCGTACCCAAATCGTTTTGGGATGTTTTTACTTTATACTTATTAGATATAGAACATAACTTTTTAAGAAAAACATTAACGATTTGTAAATTGCATTGCTATATCTGTTGCATCTACTTTATTTAAATAGTAAATGGTGTCATCCCCTATACGTTGAACAAACGCTTCTTCATAATATTGTTCAACACTAAAAAACAATAGTTTGAATTTGATTTTTTTACCATCCTCTAATATAAACTCAACATTACGTTGAGAAGATTCTTCAAAAAATTTCTTTGTCAAAAAATCTTTTTTTGTTACAATCTTTTTTTGATTACTTAGCTTTTGAAACACTGTGCGTGCTTCTTTACCATAATCTCTAAATGTATCTCCAGCAACAGAATCGGTTTCTAAGTATTTTATCTTTGAAATTAGATCAGGAGTAAAAGAAACTTTATCTTTATCATCTATTAAAGACATGTACATGAATATAAGCAAAAATATTACTAATAATCCTAATATTATTTTTTTCATTTATTATCTCCTATTCTAAGAAATTACAATTGTTTTCTAAAGGAATACAGTGACATATGTCACCACATGTTCTGGATCAGTTAGCAAGAAAAATAGGATTTGTTCAACGAAGAAGTACATATCGCGCACAATTGTTTCGCTTATCATCATGATTAACTTAAATGTATAACACCTTTTATCGTTTACTATTTCCCCGGTAAGCGCATATTCCGACAGAACGTGCACATATATAAAAGAAGCAGATTGATAGAAACCTGCTTCTTTTACAACTGAAATCGCTGCATTCGTTTATAAAATGTGCTTCGCGGGACATCTAATAGCTTTGCCGCAAGCGAGACATTTCCCTTTGTTTTTTGAAGTGCTTCAATCATTCCATCCCGCTGTATTTTTTCACGAAACGTTAATGTATGTTCATGTTTCACGGCTTTTTGTTCTTTTAATTCCACATTCTTTTGATTTACATTCATTGTTTGTAACAAGAAAGAAATTTGGTTTTCGCATATTTCTCGCCCTTGCGAAAGAATGTATATACGTTCTAATACATTTAGTAGTTCACGAATATTTCCTGCCCATTTATGATGTAGGAATTGCTCGTATACGTTTGTTGGAAATTGAACATCCCAGTCTTTCTTTTTACAAAAATCTTGAATAAAATAGGGAATATCCTCTTTTCTTTCACATAAAGAAGGTACATAAATCGGATATACATGTAAGCGATAGTATAAATCTTGGCGGAATTCCCCTTCCTCTACTAGCTGCAGTAAATCACGGTGCGTTGCCGTAATGATGCGAATATCTACCGGCACTTCTTTCGTGCTTCCAATCGGTGTTACTTTACGCTCTTGTAAAACCCGCAATAGAGCTACTTGCATTTCCGGGGGAACTTCTCCTATTTCATCAAGAAAAATCGTTCCACCATTCGCTTGTTCAAACTTCCCTTTATATCCTTGGCGGCGTGCCCCTGTAAAGGCTCCTTCCACATAACCAAATAATTCACTTTCCATTAATTCTTTCGGTAATGCCCCGCAGTTAACCGCAACAAACGGACCATTTTTTCTTGTACTATTCTCATGAATTGCTCTTGCGACATATTCTTTCCCGACTCCAGTTTCTCCGCAAACACAAACACTTGCATCAGCCTGCGAAACAAGTTTAATTTCTTCTAACGTACGTTGGAATGAATCACTCGTTCCAACAACTCCTGGGAAATGTACTTCCTTCTGCATTTGTACAGCGTGGTACACTTTTTGAGATTGATTTTTTAATAGGTATATACACTTCCCTATCATCCTATCATTATTATATACAGGTACCTCCATCCGACTTTGAAATCCATACTGTAATAAATCATTTACCTTCATGCGTGACCAATTAGAGACTAGTTCTCGAACTGGTTTGCTTGCAGAAATGACAACTTGCCGATGATTACAAATCACTACTGGCTCCTCACTGTCAATTACATCTAAAAAACGATGAATTAATTGTAATTCATGCTGATGTACACGAATGCTACATTCACGTTCAATTGCATGAGCAATTGAGGTTACCATACCTAGCATATATGGATGCGAAAACTCGATAGGACATGAAAAATCAAGGACACCAATTAATTTCCCATCATCATTATGAATGGGTGCAGCTGCACAACTCCAACTATGGGATGCAACAGAATAATGCTCTGTACCACTTATCATAATCGCTTCTTCTATAGCAAGTGCCGTACCAATTGCATTCGTTCCTACAGCTGCTTCTGTCCATTTCACACCTTCAATAAAATTAATGTGCTTTGCTTGCTTTAACGTCCTATTATTTCCAGTTAGAGAAAGTACGTATCCATCAGGATCAATTAACAGTGCCATCATCTGTAATTCATCAATTGTTTTTTTCATATTTTGTAAATGTGGTAAAGCTATATCAAGGAAAATTTCGCTTTTTTGTTTTTGCTTATCAAATACAATTGAAGTTAAAATATTCTGACCTTTATTCATATGCGGATTGACATTCGCTTGTTTAGAGCGATGCCAAGATTCTGAAATTCTTTTATTTATTCTAGCAGAATCAAGAACACCTTCATCAACAAACCTTTTCCAAGTATGTAAGTAAAACGGTGAAGCTAACATTCTATCATCTCCTTTTTTATTATTTTGGAGATTCATTTTTAGGAGTTCATGCGAGGAAATATAATTTTATTATAAAACTCCATAAAAACGTTTTCAATAAAATGAGGAAGATGACACAAACATGTTAACAATTCGAATATTTTAATGCACACTTTTATATTTTCTATATAACACTACATTTTGCGCAATAGAACTGGCTGTAATAAACACCCATAACCATTTCATTGGATGATCGTTCTGAAAAAATATAGTGCTTGCTATAATAAACAACACAGTGGACACCATACTTATATAAAACTTTATTTTAAGTTGCAAGATTCTCACTCCTTTACATATATACGTAATTTTATAAACTATTCCCCGTGAAATCTCCCCATAATGATAGTATTATAATATTGACCATCAGCAAGCCTTTTATCATTTTTTAATACCCCTTCAATTTCAAATCCTAGCTTTTTATACAGTTTAATAGCTTTCTCATTTATTTCCAACACATTCAAAGTAATCTTTTTAATTCCATTGGTGTCAGCCCAAGAAATAGAATTTTGTAAAAGATTTTTACCAATCCCATGTCCCCAAAACTCTTTTAATACACATATTCCAAACTCTATTTTATGAGAGAATCTCTTTAAATACACTCCTTCGCATCTTGAAAACCCGACGATTTGATCATTCACTACAGCAACTAAAAATAAGTTCCTCGGACTTTCAGTATCCTTTTTTATAATTTCTTTAAACCCTGGTATATCTATGAATGCCTCTCCTTTTTCTCTATCCATATTTTCGGTCTCGCCATCAATCTGTAATCTTAAATCAGACAAATCTTTTGCATCTTTTTCAAGTGCGGATCTAACAATATAACGGATTCCATTTGCATAAAATTCCTGTTTGTTAATTATCATAGTATACTCCTTTGATATATCGAATAATTTAACACTACCTTAAAGTTAAACAAGTCTACTATTAAACGTCACGACTTTTTACTATATTTTAACATAAAGAAGAATTAAATAATTAAAAACGAGTACAAAACCGATTAGGTTCTATACTCGTTTTTCTGTACTTTCTTCTCACGCATGCACAGCATGTCCTATCGCCTGTAACACCGCTTCATGAATTGCTTCCGATAACGTCGGATGCGCTGCGATAAAATCTCTCATGATATCAGCTGTTACTTCCGTATGAAGCATGACAGTTCCTTGTCCAATCAATTCTGTTGCATGGGGTCCAACAATAGAGATTCCAATGATTTCTTGATATTTCGGCTCAACAATTACTTTCACTTTTCCAATTTGTTCTCCTAGAATAAGTGCTTTTCCGTTTGCGTTAAATGGAAATTCGCCAACGAGAATATCTCCATATTGATTACGTGCACATTTTTCAGTTAAACCAACACTTGCGATTTCTGGTGCTGTATAGATGCACCGCGGTACTGCGTGATAATTCACTTTCGCTTCTTCACCACACGCATGTAGTGCAGCTGTAGCTCCTTCATGGAAAGCGACATGAGCAAGCTGAATCCCACCAATAATATCACCTGCAGCGTAAATATGTGAAACATTTGTTTGCATATGCTCATTTACAGGAATGCCTTTACTTAAAAATTCTACTCCTGCTGTTTCAAGTCCCAAATCATTCACACGTGGTTTTCTACCAACTGAAACAAGAACATACTCTGGGTTTAACTGATGAGAACCATCCTTATTTTCAAATGATGCTTGTTTCTTATGATTATTCAAACCTTTTAAACTCGTTTCAGTAAAAATGTGAACACCATCACTCTCTAATTTTCCTCTTAAAATATTTGCGATATCTTCATCTTCATCTGGAAGAAGTTGCGGTGCCATTTCAACAATTGTTACTTTCGTTCCGAGCCTACTATAAATACTAGCAAACTCACACCCTATTACTCCACCACCAACAATGAGTAAGGATACTGGTATATGCTCAAGGGCCATCGCATGACTACTATTCAAAATCCATTTTCCATCGAATGGTGCAAATGGCAATTCAGTAGGCTCTGATCCAGATGCGATAATAAATTGATTCGCATCTAAAGTTTCTTCTTTACTACCCTGTATAATTTGCAAACGATAATCCGTTTGAAAGCGAGCTTTTCCTGTTATTACTTTAATTTTATTTTTCTTCATTAAATACTGGATGCCTTGTACAAGCTGTGTAACGATTTTCTGTTTCCGATTTTGCATTTGTTTCCAATCAATTAAAATATCATCTTTTGGAAGCCTTACTCCAAACTCCTTTGCATGTTTCACGATATCGTGTACTTCCGCACTTTCTAACAACGATTTCGTTGGCATACATCCTACATTTAAACATGTACCGCCAAGCGCATTTTCCTCAACGAGAATAACTTCTTTTCCATTTTGAGCCGCAGTAATTGCAGCGACATATCCAGCTGGTCCCCCGCCGATTACAACTAATTTACTCATTCTCTCACCTTCTTTTTATAAAAGAATTGTCACTGGATCTTCTAAATATTGTTTAATCGTACGTAAAAACACAGCAGCCGGTGCACCGTCTAATACGCGGTGATCGAATGTTAAACTTAAAGGTAGAATGCTACCTTTTTGTAATTCTTCTCCTCTGTATACAGGAACATGTTCAATTGTCCCTACACCTAAAATCCCAGTCTCAGGTGTATTTAATACCGGTGTAAAATATTCAATTCCATATGCACCTAAATTACTAATTGTAAATGTTGTCCCTTGCATATCATCACTACTTAGACTACCTTCTCTTGCTTTTGATGCAGTTACTTTAATTTCTTTTGATAATTGTACAAGCGATAAATTGTTCGCAAAACGAATTGCTGGTACAACTAAACCATTGTCCAATGCTACAGCCATTCCTAAATGAACATGTTCAAATTGATGGATTGTGTCATCGATATACGCACTATTCATTCCTTTGTGCTCCTGCAGTGCTAAAACAACAGCTCGAGAAACAAAATCCGTAATCGTTAATTTATTTTCATATCGTTTTTGTACGCTATCAGCCACTTCTTTATGTAATGCAACTAAATCTGTAACATCTACCTTCATTGTTAATGTTAATTGCGCACTGTTTTGTAAACTTGCATGCATACGACTCGCAATCGCTTTACGCATACCAGTAACAAGAATTTGTTTACTTTGTTCTTGCTCAGGTACTTTTGGAATTGTAGCTTTTTCTTCTACTACTTTTAAAACATCAACCTTCGTAATTCTTCCCCCAGGCCCTGTTCCTACTAGTTTAGTAATATCAAGATTTTCAGCTTTGGCAATTTTCCGAGCTACTGGCGAAATGTTAATTCTTTGTTTTGTTCCTTCTTTTGCATATGGTTCTGAATGCTGTATATCTTTGGAAGATATTTCCATTTTAGGTGCTAGATCTTCTGAAGTAGATTGTTCTTCATGCTGCGGTACTGCTTCATGGGGTTTGCCGATATAACAAATAACAGTACCAGGAGGAACACCTTGATCCTCTCCCACAGCTATATCTAAAACAGTTCCATCCGCTGGGGATTCAATTTCCATTTCAATTTTTTCGGAGTTAATACTTGCGATTGATTCGCCTTTCGTAACGTTATCGCCTGTTTTTATGTTCCAAGCTGTTACAATTCCTTCTTTCATTGCCATTCCTAGTTTCGGCATTACAACTTCTACAGCCATACCTCTCTCTCCCTTCTCATTGTTTCGTTACACATTTAATAAAGAACGGTCTCCAATCATTTCAGATACTGTTTCAATTACTTTTTCAGGTGTCGGTAAATATAATTTTTCAAGTGGTGGTGAGAATGGAACTGGTGTGTGCGGCGCTGTAATTCGTTTAATTGGCGCATCTAATAAGTCAAACCCTTTATCCGCAACAATTGCCGCAATATCTGTTGCGATGCTACATCTTGGGTTCGCTTCATCAATTACAATTAGGCGATTTGTTTTTTCAACAGATTTCAAAATTGTCTCTTCATCAAGCGGTGATAAACAGCGCGGGTCAATTACTTCCACTTCAAATCCTTTCTTCGTTAACTGCTTCGCAGCTTCTAGCGCCGTATGAACTTGTTTCCCAATTGCTACAATCGTCACATCAGAGCCTTCTCGTTTCACATCTGCTTTTCCTAATGGAATTGTGTAATAGTCTTCCGGAACTTCGCCTTTCATATTGTAAAGCGTTTTATCTTCAAAGAAGATTACTGGATCATCATCTTCAATTGACGCTAGCAATAACCCTTTTGCATCATATGGTGTTGACGGAACAACCACTTTAATGCCAGGAATACTTGTAAATAATGCATATAAGCTTTGAGAATGCTGCGCTGCTGCACTGAATCCAGCGCCGTGCATCGTCCGGACCGTAACAGGTACTTTCGCTTTACCGCCAAACATGTAGCGGAATTTCGCCCCTTGATTTAATACTGGATCTAGACAGCTACCAATAAAGTCATTAAACATTAATTCAGCAATTGGACGTAACCCTGTTGCAGCAGCAGCCATCGCAGCTCCCATATAACCAGCTTCAGAAATCGGCGTATCTAAAATGCGATTGCGGCCAAATTCTTGTACAAGTCCTTTTGTAACTCCAAGCACGCCACCCCATGCTTCATCATCTTGCAGGTGATCCACTTGTGCACCTCCTGCAACATCTTCCCCGATTAAAATAACATTTTCATCACGTCGCATTGCTAATTTCATCGCTTCATTAATTGCAGTTGACATACTCTCAATTCTAGTCATTATTTTTCACCCTCCTCTTATTTATAAGAAACATATACATCTTTTAATAGTTCTTCATCAGCTGGGTACGGACTATTTTCACTAAACCCAATTGCTTTTTGCACTGCTTCATCCACCACTTTTTCCATGTCAACAAGTTCAGTTTCTGTAAGTAAACCCTCATTAATTAAATGTTTACGGAAATTCACAATCGCATCTTTTTCATTTAAATGCTCTTCTCTTTCTTCTGCTGTTTTATATGTTTGTGCTTCACCTTCGAAGTGACCGTAATTTCGATATGTCATGCACTCAATTAAAGTTGGTCCTTCTCCATTACGCGCACGTTCAACCGCTTCTTCCGCTGCTTTATATACAGCTAAAAGGTCTTTCCCATCAACACGAACACCAGGAATATCATAAGCCTTCGCACGATCTGCAATTGATTTACAACTAGACGCATATTCAAATGGTGTAGCTTCACCGTAACCATTATTTTCAGCAACAAAGATAACCGGCAGTTTCCAGATCGCAGCTAAATTCACACCTTCATGAAACGTTCCTTCATTGTTAGCTCCATCTCCAAAGAAACAAATGCTCACATCTTTCGTCCCTTTATACTTGGCTGTTAACGCCGAGCCGCATGCAAGTGGAAATCCACCTCCTACAATACCATTTGCCCCAAGCATCCCTTTATCTAAATCAGCGATATGCATCGAACCGCCTTTTCCTTTACATAACCCAGTCGCTTTCCCGAAGAGTTCTGCCATCATCCCATTTAAATCACAACCTTTTGCGATACAATGCCCATGACCTCTATGTGTACTTGTAATACTATCGCTATCTGTTAAGTGGGCACACACACCAACTGCTACCGCTTCTTCCCCGGCATATAAATGAACGAAACCTGGTAATACACCTTGCGCGAACAATTCGTGCACCTTATCTTCAAATTTACGAATCTCTAACATTTTTTCGTACATCCAACGAGCTTGTTCTTGTGTCATTTCATTCCCTTTACTTTCAGTTGTTTTTAACATGTTTCAGCCCTCCTATTTTCTTGTTCGCCTTTTATATTGCAAGTATCGTGCCAAATTTAAAACGTTAGAATGCTAGGCTTTTTCTCTTTTGAAAAGAGAAAAAAGTGGACATAATGAGACAGTTGTCTCATTATGTCCACTTTTGTACACGATGTTAGAAACCAACAAGCAAAACGACATTCCCTCATAAGCTTTCAAATTTAATAGATTAATCAATATTCCGGACTGGACTTTTATTAGCATAAAAATATAATTCATTGTGAAATTTTTTCTTAATTATATAGGTGTAAATGACTAAAAAATATTATTTAAACTGCGTAGTATTTACTCTCACTAGCCATTCTTTCACTAAACCTTCAAATAATTCAGGCTGTTCAATCTGCAAATTATGCCCCGACATATCTAGAACAGCGAATGTTGCTCGTGGATAATCTTCAATAACTTCTAATAAATCTTTGTATCCTACAACTATATCTTGCCGTCCTGCAAGTACAAGAACCGGATTTACATATTTTCGTTCATTTAAAGGAAAGGTTAGACTATAATTCTTTTGTAAAATTCCGATAAACTTATCATCGGCTACTGTAAGTCCTGGTTTAATTTCTTCTTTATATCGATTATATGTATACTCATTTGCTATTACTGCTAGTTCACAAAAATCTCTTCTTTCATCCAGTGGAAGACTATTCAAAAATGTATCATCACTTTTAATGAGATTAGAATTTGGAACTGTTCTTTTCTCATGCTCTGCAATTATAACAGGGCATATTAGCAATAAACCGTCAATGCGATGAGGGGTTTTGGAAGTCATCGCTCTAGATAAATAGCCACCATATGACTCTCCAACAAGCAAAAAGTTTTCATTAGGAATAATCTTTTCTATACATGAAGTTAAGAGATCGAATAAACTATCAGAACTATTTATCCACTTTGGTGCATTCGATTTCCCCATACCTGGTAAGTCAATGTATATCCGCTTATAACCGGGATGTTTATGAAATAATGGTTCCATACATCCCTTCATCGCTCTATGGTCAAGAGAACATCCATGCAGCATAACAATCGGTTTTCCTTCGCCAATGATTTCATAGTATATTTCCGCATCTTGAACATGACATATCATAATAAATCCTCCTCATCCAAAATTCTACCTCGCGCGCTTCCTTTTCTAATCAATAAGAATTACCAATTGAAATAGGAAGATAGCACACTCTACACTAAACAGAATGTACGTTCCAATTGTATCGTAATCTGTTAATAACTAGCAACTCTGACTTTTCAAACAAACTAGAACACTATGTTTCAGCAAATTTTTGTATCCAAAAATATTCCCATTATTTTTCTACTGGTTTATGTTCTAACGATTTCAAATCTGTACTTACTTCCTTTTTTAAACTCATTCCAATGCAAAGATTAATAAAGAAGCCGAGAACTCCTAAACCGTATGATGCCGCAAAACCATGTCTTTCAATGATCCACCCAGCAAGGCCTGGTCCTACCATTTGCCCTACGGCATAAAAAATAGAAATAAAGCCAATTGCCATTGAAACATTTATGAAAAATATCATAAAAATTGCTAGCTTCCATAAAGTTCACATCCCTTTTACAAAACAATAAATAACCTTTTAATTGATAATTATTTTCAATCATAACAAATGTATGTAGAGAAACAATATCTATGATTGCTAATATAATGTAAGAGAATAATAGATTTTCTACACGTAAATCGTTATGATGTAAGAAAAAAGAAAGTGAGCGGGAAATGAATAAAATCGCTATTATTACAGGTGCATCCAGTGGATTTGGCCTTTTAACTACCCTTGAGCTTGCGAAAAAGAACTATTTCGTCATCGCTACAATGCGTAATCTTGATAAACAAGAAAACTTATTATCGCAAGCTACTGCATTACATTTACAGGATAATATCAAGATTCATCAACTGGATGTTACAAATCAAAATTCAATACATACATTCCAATTGTTTTTAAAAGAATTAGACCGAATTGACCTTCTCGTCAATAACGCAGGGTATGCGAGCGGTGGATTTATAGAGGAAATTCCAGTAGAAGAATATCGCAGACAATTTGAGACAAATGTATTTGGAGCAATATCTATAACTCAAATTGTATTACCGTATATGCGAAAGCAAAAAAGCGGAAAAATCATTAATGTAAGTAGTATTAGTGGCCAAGTTGGATTCCCAGGTTTATCCCCCTATGTTTCTTCAAAATACGCATTAGAAGGTTGGAGTGAATCCCTTCGCCTAGAGGCAAAACCCTTTGGGATAGATGTTTCTCTAATTGAGCCAGGTTCCTATAACACAAACATATGGGAAGTTGGTAAAGAACTTGCTGAAAATTATTCAGAAGCAGACTCTCCTTATAAAGATTATATGGATAAAATACAACGTCATATTAATAGTGGGAGTGATACATTTGGCAATCCGATTGATGTCGCTCAAAAGGTTGTAGCGATTGCTGCTGCAAAACATACAACACTTCGATATCCAATTGGAAAAGGTGTAAAACTGATGATGATTGCGAAAAAGATTCTTCCGTGGAGAGTGTGGGAGTTTCTTGTACTTAGAAGCTTTAAAAAGATGTAATGACAAATAAAAAGCAAGAGCAGTTACATATATTCAAATATAGGGAGACTACTCTTGCTTTTTATCTATACTTTAAAACAAATAAATTGCAACACTGAATAAAATCGTTAAACATATAGCCGCAAAAAAAATACGTATTCCTTTGATTCTTTATCGTATTTCCATTCCATAAATGTTCGAAACACATGTAATACGATTAAAAATGCAAAGAGTAAGTAACCTATATTAATGTAATCAAAATTCACTATTAAAATGAAGCTCGTAATTAAGTAAATAGTAAAAAGACTAATTTCTCCCCATTTATGAAGTTTATTAATATGTTGAACTTTCCATCCCTTTTTCCTTGATATCTTTAATTTTTTTCTTATCTTTTCCTCTGAAAACCAAAACAATAATACAAGTAGAATCAACACAATTACTTTAGTGAGAGACATCCCTTCTCTTTGATTAGAAATATGAACTTTTCGTAAGTAAATGTGTAATACTACCACCCTTTTGTTCTATCAAAGTAACAATCCCCTCAGGATAAGTTGGCTTATTTTTCAATTCCTGCATACTCTTCCATGTAAGAACGACATTTTCATGTTCTTTATGGAATAACACTTCATTTATAGCCTTTACAGGTTTGCACCAATGAAATAACGTACATTGATGATTTAACCCTCGACCCACTTCAAATATGTACTCATTTACAATTGCTAATTCTTCAACTAGGACCTGTAAATTATATTCTTCAAGTAATTCTCGAATAATTGCTTCACATGCCGTCTCGCCAAACTCAATTGTTCCACCTGGAAAACGATAGAATGCTCCTTGCTCGTCACATTGGACGAGCACTTTCGAATGGTCTTCATTCATAATGATAGCTTCTGCACGTAATAACGGCCTTTTCATTTTCTCTCTCCCTGTTGTACTAATTTTACAGATTGGCGCTTCTCTGGTTGGTCGCTCGGATACGTGGAATAAACAGCATTTTCATAGTCCCAACTAATTATTGTCGCACTATCTCTTCCAAGTTGATGATGAACATACTCTAAGACCTTTTGAACACATTCTGTTAGCTCCGCTTTATTTTCATACATATCTTTATACAAATAAAACGGATTTTCATAACGACGTTCTCCGCATTCTAGTACACCATCTGTTACCATTACGACTCTATTGCTTCCTGTACGTAGCTCTCGAACACCTGAAGAATAACATGGAACTGGTAAAGAAAATGTATTCACATTCCCAACCCATTCATAAAAATAACGTTGATTCAGTGCATGTTGCCCTAGTTTATGTAACTCTTCATGAAATACATACACGAGACAATCCCCTATAGAAAGCCACCAAATATAATTTTCTTTTCGTACACATATTAAACAAGCTGTTTCCCCTTGCACTTGCTGACACGCCTGTTTAAACGAATGAGATTGAAAAAGTGAAAGAATATGATTTTCAACAGAACGAAATGCTGTTTCAATTGGTTCTTCTAGTAAAACTTTTATATTCGCATAGGCATTTTGGATTGTATTTACTACTAAAGCGACACTTTCTGCACTATTGTGTCCATCTAATATCATCGCAAATTCCCAATTTCTATTTGACCAAACCAAGGCACCGTCTTCATTCTTCTTTGCACCTGCACTCATATTTCCACCATATCTACCAAGTACTATATCACCATACCGCTGAACTGAAATTTCCCCTAAACACATTTCATTACTACCAACCCATGAGTATTGAGTATTATTTGTTGTATGCATATTCGTTTACCATATACGTTCGTATTCTTTCACATAATTTTTGTATTTGTTCTGCTTGTCCATAAGGTGCACCTTTCCAATTTGCGATCTTAGTTGGTAACCAAAATTCCTTCGGTGTATTTTGATAACGCGGGATTATGTGCATGTGCATATGATTTACTCCATTACCAGAAACGAAAGCATAAATATGTTCTGCACCCTCGCATTCTTTTAATGCACGGCTTACTCTACTCGTAATTAAACCAAAAGATTTCGCTTCTTCTTCTGTTAATTCAGCTAGCCCTGGCGTATGTCTTTTTATATCAATCATTACATATCCAAGATACGTTTCGTCTTCTTCCCAATGAACATGTCCCACATATACGAGCTCATCTTTATAAATTGCCCCGCCTGGCACCTTAATTTCCCCTTTATGTTTCTGGCATATAAAACAGTGCTCTTCAAAATGACTTTGTGTAGACATATATATACCTCTATTCCTTGAATTTACCATTACAATACCATAAAACACCATATATTTCAGGCTATTCAGAAGAAAACCATTATATATTCCTATAATAAAAACGATGGAACAACAACAAAATCAAGTTTGTCTACCAGCTGGAAGTTCAGTAATTGTTCGTATGTAACTCTGTTTCATTCTATACTTTCCTTCAAATAAAAAAACACGCACCGTAACCTCGCTTACGGTGCGTGTTTCATTTCTATTTACACTTTTCTTTTCCTATGAAATCCTTGCGTAATCCGATCTAATACAATCGCAATGACTACAATAGCTAGTCCAGCTTCAAATCCCATTCCAATGTTAACTTGCGTTACAGAACGATATACATCTACCCCAAGTCCTGGTGCTCCTACAAGTGAAGCTGTAACAACCATTGATAAGGACAACATGATGCTTTGGTTTACACCGGCCATTATCGTTCCCGTTGCAAGCGGTAATTGCACTTTAAATAACTTTTGAGATGTAGTTGAACCAAATGCATTTGCAGCTTCAATTAAATCTTCTGGTACTTGTCTAATTCCTAAATCCGTAAAACGAATCGTTGGTGGCATCGCAAAAATAACAGATGCGATAATACCAGGAACAACACCTACTCCGAAAAATGTAATCGCTGGAATAAGATAAACAAAGGCTGGCATTGTTTGCATAAAGTCTAATGTTGGTTTTAATATTTTTGAAAATCGTTCATTTTGGGATGCTAAAACACCAATTGGAATTCCGACAATGATGGAAATAATAACTGATGTGAGAACAAGCGCCAATGTTTGCATCGTTTGTCCCCAATAGTTAATGTTTAAAATAAATAATAAACCGATTAACGAAAAAACCACTAAAGATATTTTGCGTGTTGTATACCAAACGAGAAAACATACGATTATAATCATTAAAAATGCTGGAATCAATGTTAAAAAATTTGTTAGTAAATCAACGAAACCACCAATGACGTATGAAAACCCTCTAAACAGGCCTTCAAAATGCGCATATAAGCTAGCTACAAACGCATCAACCCATTCACCTAACGGAATGCGCGGAATACTATTCATCGTCATTCACCTCTTCCTCAATATTTCCTGCAAGGGCTTGAATGACACTTTCACGTTTGATAATCCCTCTTAGCCTATTTTTCTCATCAATAACTGGTAATGGAAACTTCATCTCTGCCATTTTTGCATATGTTTCTTCTAGCAATGTATCTAAATAAACATGAGAAATATCTTTTATTAACAAATCAGCAATTGGCCATTGCTTTTGCATCGCTTTGCTCGCATCATCTGCCGTTAAAATACCTAAAAATTCATGCTTTTTATTGACCACATATACAGTAGACACACCCGCATTTCTCATAATTTGCAGCGCCACACGTGGTCCACGGTCAATTAATAATGTTTCTGGTCTTTTTAAAATCGATTCAGCGGTAATAACCTTACCTAAGTTCACATCTGCAACGAATTTCTCTACGAATTCATTAGCTGGACTCATCATAATTTCTTCTGGAGTTCCAATTTGTACAATTTCTCCATCTTTCATTAATGCAATACGGTCACCAATTCGAAGCGCTTCATCTAAATCATGCGTAATAAAAATAATCGTTTTTTCCATTTTATCTTGTAGCTCTAACAGTTCATCCTGCATTTCTTTTCGAATGAGTGGGTCTAATGCGCTGAATGACTCGTCCATAAGAAGAACATCTGGATCATTCGTCAGAGCTCTTGCAATTCCAACGCGCTGCTGCATACCACCGCTCAATTGTCCCGGAAAGCTATCTTTATGGTGATCTAACCCTACTAACTTAAGTGATTCCAGTGCCTTTGCTTCTCTTTCCTCTACTGAAACTCCTTGTATCTCTAAACCATAGGCAACATTTTGTATAACTGTACGATGCGGAAATAACGCAAACTTTTGAAAAACCATGCTCAGTTTTGTTCTTCTAACTCTCCTAAGCGCTTCTTTTCCCATCGTTGCAATGTCTTCTCCGTCTATATAAATATGACCCGCAGTTGGTTTGATTAGCTGATTTAACATTCGTACAAGCGTTGATTTTCCGCTTCCGGACAATCCCATAATCACAAAGATTTCCCCCGTATTTACTTCAAAAGTGGCTTTTTTTACACCAACATTCATTCCTGTTTCTTTCAATATTTCCGATTTACTTTTTCCTTCTTTTAATAGTGCAACTGCTCTTTGCGGGTTTTTTCCAAATACCTTCGTTACATTTTCAACACGAACTTTTGCATTTCCCATAGAACGACTCCTTTTCTACCCATCTATTCACATAGTGTAACGATTTTCAACAGAAATATTACATAGAAATGACATAAAGTGAAACTTTAATCAGTGGGAGCGTCATCCCCACTAATTATTAGCCCTCACCAATCGAACTTTTACGAGCAATTGATTTCCTACTTAACTTCGTTGTTTTGGATAAATTTTAAGGCGAGAATATTACTGCCCATTTATATAGGATAATTAAGTTTTTTTTAAAATTCTTTTTTCCGTTCATAATAAGAAGGTTCACTTATAGATTTATTTATACAAGCAACGCTATACAAAACGAAATACAAAAATTCTATTTATGAAACGGGAGGATTCAATGAAACGGAAAATATGGCTTATAAGCATTTTGTTATTTATCAGTATGATTATTACCTCTTGTAATGCAACAAACGCTAATACAAAAGGGAAAATCAAACTTGGTGTAACAAGTTGGAAAGAAAATATTGCGGTAGCAAATATGTGGAAAGTTTTATTAGAACAAAAAGGCTATAAAGTTGAACTCATGTATTTAGAAAAAGCAGCAATTTGGACTGGTGTAGCTCGCGGCGATGTTGATGCAAATTTAGAAGTATGGCTTCCGGTTACCGATAAACCCTTAAATGATCGGTATAAAAATGACATTGTCTTAAAGTCGAAATGGTATGAAGGAACTGGACTTGGTTTAGTCGTCCCTTCTTATATGAAAGACATTAACAGCATCGAGGATTTAAACGCCCATAAGGATGAATTGAACAACAAAATTGTTGGAATTGAACCTGGTAGTAGCCTTATGAATTTAACCGATAAAGCAATGAAAGAATATGATATAAAGCTAAAACTTGTCCAATCTTCAGAAGCGGCAATGATGAGTGAGTTAAAAAAGGCATATACGCAAAAGAAACCAATCGCTGTTACGCTTTGGAATCCACATTGGGGCTTTTCAGAATTTGATTTAAAATATTTAAAAGACCCTAAGAAAGTATATGGTGAAAAAGACGACATTTATTACTCTGTACGCAAAGGTTTCGAAAAAGATTATCCGGAAATTGTGAAATACTTCGATAAATGGAAAATGAATGATGAACAGCTTGGTACATTGATGGTGATGTTAAATAAAACGAAGGACCCTGAAGAAGCTGCTCGAAAATGGATTAAAAAGAACCAGGCATTAGTAGATCAGTGGATAAAAGACTAATTTCTCATACAAAAATAGACCAAAGATAATAGTCTCTGGTCTATTTTAAATTATTTTTTCTCAATAACAGCATCAACGATACCATATGTTTTCGCTTCTTCCGCTGTCATAAAGTAATCTCTTTCTGTATCATGCGCTACTTTTTCAATTGGCTGACCTGTTCGATCCGATATGATTTTGTTAATATCGTGTTTTAACTTTAATATTCGTTTTGCCGTTATTTCAATCTCCGTCGCTTGCCCTTTCGCTCCGCCAAGCGGCTGATGAATCATGATTTCACTATTTGGAAGTGCAAACCTTTTTCCTTTTGCTCCGGCGAGTAACAATAATGCTCCAAATGACGCTGCAAATCCCATACAAAGTGTTTGAACATCTGGTTTAATAAGATTCATCGTATCTAATATCGCAAATCCTGCTGTAGTTGAACCACCTGGGCTATTAATATAAAGAAAAATATCTTTCTCCGCATCTTCTGCTTCTAAAAATAATAACTGTGCCACTACACTACTTGCTACTTGATCATTAATTTCTGATCCAATCATGACAATACGGTCTTTTAACAATCTTGAATATATATCATAGGAGCGTTCTCCTAATTTTGTTTGTTCTACAACATAAGGAATTGTATTCATCATAATCCCTCCATCTAATTTTTAAGCTGCGCATCGCATATCACCGTAAGAAGAAGGTGTTTTCGTATTGAATAGTAGTACTGGCTGCTTCGATGATAGATGTGTAAAGTCGATTGTTGGAAGAAGTTTTGTCAATAATTCTGGTCTTTGTTCACGAATAGCTGTTACAACTACTTCAACATCATCCTCCTGCCCTGCTAATTCAATCTCCTCTTCTTCACTTACCGTTTTCAATCTATTTCTACTTCGAAACAACGAAGCCTTTACTGCACCTTCTGATATTGAACATATCTCCGCAATATCTGATAAGCTATATTGAAAAACATCTTTTAATAAGAAAATGACGGATTGCTGTACATTTAATAAAGATAAAACTTTCTCCACCATCTCATGCACATCAGCAATTTTTTCATGTGATTCTTCAAATGTAATCTCCTGCTCTAATTTCTTCTTAACTGATTTTGCTTTCATTTGATCTAGCCATTGATTTCGAGCAATTTTATATAGAAGCGTAATACAAACCTCTTTATGTTCTGCACCTACATATTTTTGGAGTACTTTACAAACCGTTTCTTGGGCAAGATCTTCTCCGTCCCATTTGCTTTTTGTTAAAAACGTACAGTATCTTTTTAACTCCGCATAATTTTCAATGATAAAGTTTATATTTAAATGATTCATATCGATATGATTTTTTAACATTCGAGTTACTTTTGTGCACAAAATAACCACTCCTTTTCAGCGCTTACTTAATAAACGATTTTATCGATAAAAAAGTTACGGGTCTCATTAAAAAAATTTATAACGTTTATGATTACGAAAGTGGGGTCATAAATATGTTATGTAGAATTTTACATGAGGAGGCAACAATATGCCAAAATTAACCGTTCTAGGTAGCGGAACATTTGATGTAAAAGAAGGAACAAAATTAGTACTTGCGCTTGAAGATAACGGTGTCCATATTCTTCATCGCTGCGGAGGGAAAGCACGTTGTACGACTTGCCGCGTTGAAATTATAGATGGAAATTTTCGCGAACCTACACATGTTGAAAAGAATGCGATTACTGAAAAAGGAATTGAAGACCATTTACGATTGTCGTGTCAAATGCATGTACATACAGATCTCACCGTTCGTCCCATATTAACAGTTGAAAATTCCGGATTAGATGCTGGACCACGACCAGCAGAATGAAGAGGAAAAACGATGACGGAATTAAAACGCTTAGCTGGTGAACATGCTGCCGACTTCATAAAGGATGGAATGAAAATCGGCCTTGGTACTGGTTCCACTGTATATTGGACGATACAAAAATTAGGTCATCTAGTTAGCGAAGGTTTAACGATTCAAGCTGTACCAACATCAATCGAAACTGAGAAATTGGCAGAACAACTGTCTATTCCTTTAGTCTCTTTAAGTGAAATAGATTCTCTTGATCTTACAATTGATGGCGCTGATGAGATTAACCCAGATTTACAGTTAATTAAAGGGGGCGGTGGTGCTCTTCTTCGTGAAAAGATAGTTGCCGTGTCTTCCCAGAAACTTATCATAATCGCTGATGAATCGAAACTTGTAACGGATTTAGGTATCTTTCCTCTTCCGATTGAAATCGTACCGTTCGCTTGGGAACAAACCGCAAAAAGAATTCGATTATTTGGTTGTCAGACAATTTTACGTATGCAAAACAATCAACCATTTATAACAGACAATGGTAATCTAATCTTAGATTGTGTTTTTCCAAACCAAATAACTAAGCCACTCGAAACTCATCAGCAGTTAAAAATGATAACTGGTGTAATTGAAACTGGCCTATTTATTAATATGGTGGATAAAGCAATTATTGCTACGGAAAACGGTATAAAAGAATTATAATGAAAAGGCTGACTATAATTACGTATCATCGTTGAAGTCAGCCTTTCTGTATTGATAACTGTAGTTTTGGAATAAAGTTTAATAAAAACGGATTCCCTTGTTATAAATCTGAATTCAGTTTTTATAAAAAAGTTTGATTATAATTCTTTTAGAATTCTTTAGTTAAAAAGAAACAAAACGTTGTCATATATACCTCTTTACAGAAAATCATTATATTTTTCCTCTAATTCAAGTAACCAGCCTTTTCTCTGAATCCCCCCTCCATATCCACCAAGATCTCCATGATTCTCCTAATTCGCATTCTCTTCTTTTATGATTTAAATGTAAAGAATTATAGTATTTCTATATACCCTTCTGTTCCATTCACCCTGATCCTTTGTCCATCCTTGATCATCTTCGTAGCATTTTCCACACCGACAACTGCTGGTAAGCCATATTCACGTGCGATAACTGCTCCATGGGTCATCAGTCCACCAACTTCGGTGACTAGACCTTTTATGGATACAAATAATGGTGTCCAGCCAGGGTCAGTAAAGGAGGTGACTAATATATCTCCATCTTCTAAATCAGCATCTTCCATGTTTAAGATGACACGTGCTCTTCCCTCTATAACTCCGGAAGAAACAGGCAGACCTAAAATCGCTTCGGCTGGGAGATTTTCTCGTTTGTACTCACCCGCAATAATTTCACCATCAGACGTGATAACACGTGGGGGAGTTAGTTTTTCATATAATTTGTACTCGTCTTTTCGTTTGCTGATGATCTGGTAATTCAGTTTGTTTGTACGTACGACTTCGTGAAGTTCTTCAAAAGTGAGATAGTATATATCTTCTTTTTCATGAATAACGCTAGATTGTACGAGTTGTTCGGCTTCTTTCAGTAAAGCCTGCTTATAAACGAAGTAACGATTAATCATGCCGTATTTTGGATATTCACGATAACCGATGAAATTCCGTATTATGCTGATCATTCGTTTTGTCTCTTTGGCTTTTCGTTTACCGTCCGGTAATTGCTTCAATCGATCTAATAACTCTTGTTCTTTTTTCAAAGCTTCCTGTCGCCCTTGCTCAAATTTCCGATTGCCAGAATTAGGATCAAATTCTTTGATGTTATTGAGAATCATGTGGACAAGTGTAGATGGTTTTTCACTCCAACGAGTTTTAGTAATATCGATTTCTCCAGCACATCGCATTCCGTATTTGTTGAGATAAGCATAGATAGCGTCTTGGGTTTCCTGTCCACCATCAAATTTAACCAGTTCATCCAAAAAGTTATCATCTTTTACATGTTGTAAATAATCAATTACTTCTGGATAAGGACGAATCACATCTGCAACATCCAATAGCGCCAGACCCATTTCTGAAGTAATATTGTTTGATGCAGATAAAGAAAGCGTGTCTGCTACGTTTTTTTCACCTAACCACTTGTTCATTTTTTCATTGATCCATGATGAAGCATCCATAGCAGCCATAATCACACCCAAACTTTGTGGGTCAAATAAAATCTTCTTTAATTTCTGGATATCTTCTAAAATAAAATCAAATAAATCTGATCCTGATTTCGTTTGGATGTTTTGTTTTAACTCTTCTATCGATGTTTGACTACTCTTAATCAAATCAGAAACGATTGTCAGATCGTTTTCGATTTGTGCTTGAAAACCTGAAGACGATATATCTTTATTGCTTTTACTAGGACTCGGTACTTTCTCACCATCTGGTGACGATTTTATAAAATCTTCTCGCTCTATTATAGTCATGAGTGCGTCTTTTATGAGCGGATCGGATTGTCCCAAGGTATCTATTATCGTTTTTCTGCTGACAGGCGAAGCCAGATTATGCGTGATATCAACAAATAACCTTCCAGCAGCTTTAAACCTGGGTCCAAAAGATGTTAACTGGAATAAAGACATTCCCAATGGTTTCATGGGATCAGTCATCATTTGTTGATGCCCAACAGATACATAGACGTGATTTTCTTGATCATTCGCTTCAGGGATGGGGTATAAAGTAGTGATTGGACGACTCTGGACAATATAAAATGTATCATCAACCAAACTCCATTCGATATCTTGCGGACAGCCAAAATACGCTTCCAGCTTCCTACCGACCCTTTCAAGTTCTAACACTTGCTCATCTGAAAGTGTAGATAGATTCTGCTGACTCGGCTCAATTTCTTTTTTCTCCGTTCCGCCTTCTTTTCGTACATGTATAGCCAACTTTTTGGTAGAAATCGTCTTCTCCACAATACTACCTTCCCGCACTTTATAATTGTCCGCAGACACTAAGCCAGAGACAAGTGCCTCACCCAGTCCAAAGCTAGCATCGATCGACAGCACCTTTCGGTTTGAGGTAACTGGATCAGCTGTAAATAGTATTCCGGAAGCTTGCGAGAAAATCATCCTTTGAATAACAACAGACAGATAAACCTTTCGATGGTCAAATCCGTTTTGCATGCGATAAATTACTGCACGATCAGTAAATAGGGAAGCCCAGCACCTGCTAATATGTTGTAAAATTGCATCTTTTCCTTTGATGTTTAGATAGGTATCCTGTTGACCAGCAAAGGAGGCGTGTGGTAAATCTTCAGCAGTTGCACTGGAACGAACTGCATAAGCATGTTCATTGCCAAACTGGGAGAGATAGTGAGCAACAGCTTTCACAACATCGGAAGGAATTTCTACTTCCAAAATGATTTTCCGAATCTCCCTGCTGATTTCACCAATTTGATCTCGATCCTCTACTTTTAGCAGTGTTAGTTGATCCAACAATGCATGGAAGGCTTCATTTTTTTCGAGGGATTTTCTATAAGCTTTTGTCGTAACACAAAATCCTTCTGGCACTTGTATTCCATGAATCTTCGATAGTTCCCCTAAATTACCCCCTTTTCCTCCGACCACCATTTGTCTCGTTTTATCAATCTCCCGAAACTCTAGAACATATGATTTCATTTCTTTCCCTCCCATTCATCGCTCAATACCAAGACGAATCGTATGACAAAAATTGTTCATCTGATCAACTCATTACGTTTAAATGTATCATCAAAGAAGCAACTTCACTTGATTAATACTAACAATTTAATAAATAAAAAACAGACTAAAAATGGTGAGTTAATAATGGTATAATTAAATTAGGGAAAAGGACAGTTACCGATTATTTATCGTAACTGTCCTTTTTTGTAACAAATCGTTCTTGAACTATCCTGCATCGTTAGTTGAAGAAGGAAACCGTCCCTCTTTTCTGTAAAAATATTAATTTATATCATAACGTTCCTTTAATTATCAAACCTAATACCCCTGTTAAAACTGCCCCTATTATAATCCGCAAAATCCAAGTCGCCTTCATATTAATTCTTTCTAATCGCTTGTTAATGGTAGATATATCCTTTTTATTTATAATTACACGTGTTTCTAAAAGTCGAATATCTTTTGTAATTTCTCTTATGGTTACTTGTAAATCATCAATTTCTTCATGCAAATCTCGAATCTCTTCCTCTGTACTTTTCATGCCACCACATCCTTTAAATGAAAAATCTATCTCTATATAATATGAGACAAGTTTTTCGAGGTGAATGTGTATACCAATACATTTACATTAAAAATGTTAGTAAATATAAAATAAAAGAATAATACACCCTAGTATATAAAAGTGTATATCCTTTATACTCTTATATAAATGATATACAAACAGTATCATAATTTTCCGAACCTACCAGAAGGGACTGAATAAGTTGCAATCAAAACAAATAAAAGAAATTACTGACTTAGAAATTGCCTTTCAAATTCGAAAAGAAGTATTTGTCAAAGAACAAGGCGTTCCACTAGAAGATGAATTTGATACATTCGATACATTAGGCGATTTATGTCATCATATTTTAGTTTATTTTAATGAAATACCTGTAGGAGCTGGACGTATTAGATTCGTTGATAACATAGGTAAACTAGAAAGAATTTGTATATTACAACCCTACCGAAAATACGGTTTAGGTAAAGTCATTATCCAAACATTAGAAGAGATTGCTAGAGAAAAAGAAATCTCTAAAGTTAAATTACACGGTCAAACACATGCAGAAGGCTTTTATAATAAACTAGGTTATCATACTTCTTCAGATGTATTTGTGGAAGATGGTATCCCGCATATTCTTATGACGAAAGATTTATCTGTTAATGAGGTTATTAAATAATAGATTAAAATCCCTTTTCTACATCAGTGAAAAGGGATTTTAAAATTTTGTTATTATACTACTGTCACACTTATAATCTTTTTTGAAAAACGAATTCACAAAGCATACCAACACCAACTCCAATTGTATAAGCCAATAAATCACTCCACAAAAACCCATACCCTAATACAAGTCCTCCTAAAGTCGTTGCACGAATATTATCTATCCATTCCGCATGATATAATTGACTCATTTCAATCCCATAGCAAAATAGCAAACTCAATAAAGCAACTTTTTTGGTCTCCATTTTATGAAAAAGGAATCCAAATCCGATGAAAATCATGAGAGCCCATAATGCATCTCCTAAGTAATCATTCAATAGAGTTGGTAAAGCGTATGCAAATTTTCTTGATGCCAATCCTAAGATGATTACTGTTATAGTTAATACCGCATACAGTAGTCTATTTCGTTTATAATCCATTCTTAAATCCTCTCTTATCACCACAAACTAAAAAAACATCTCTTGTGCAAGTTGTTGAAGAATATATGGAGATAGATTTCGCTGTAATTCTTCAACGAACAAATGAAACTCATCTAAAATCAATAGATTCATATAGCAACGCCATCCTTTCTCTGTATTTCTACAAAAGAATAACGCTTTCTATGAATATGGGTATAAAGTCATCTTAGATTGATAGTAATGTGATGCTACCCCTTTATTATTTTTCAGACTTCGCTTGTTCTAGAATGTATTCTTCTTCTTGCTCCCGTGTAGCTAATTCGTATGCTTTACCATTGCTAGTATTTTCCCATTCCCATAATAAATTATGCTCCTCAACCGCTTGAGAGAAATCACCTTCGTACCAACGGGTCAAAATCTTGAGGTACTGTTCTTTATATTGTAAGGTTCCACTATTACTTTCATCGATCATTCTTCGCACTTCTTCGATGTTTTCTGGAGTCATTTTGATAAATCCTTGCTTTTCGTGAGATAATACTTTTTGATGAGTCATTTTGTGCATTGCATTAATTATATGACGATCAGAATTGAGGTCAAATATTATCTTTTCTCCTTTAACTCTCTCAGTCTGCCTTTCCTCACCATCTGAACCTACATACGTACCCACTTTGTAACCAATAAAAATACCAGTAACTATAGTAATAACTAAGATTGATATGATTTTAATCCACTTTTTCAAACCTTTTCTCTCCTTAAAAGAAGAACTATATACCTATATCTATATTGCGGTATTTATATAATGTATCATTTGCAATTATATTTTTTTACTAGGTACATTTAGATCCCTCTTAGAAATCTAATTTATCTCATGAAAAAACAGCAATTCTTTCATTCTCAATCCTCGTTATATAACACATTAAAATCAGTAACAATTGAAACGATATTCCCTCTTTCATCAATCCCCCAATAAGAAGGGTAAAAACCGTCACCATAACCGGAACGGAACATAATCACATTACTTCCTGTTTCCTCACAAACTACACAGTTTCCCCATTCATCATCATGTTCTGTTAGAATGTCGTCTATCAAATCATCATACAAGCTTATAAATTCGTCTCCTAATTCTTGTTGTAGCCTATCTTCTATTTCTTCTAATTTATCAATTGCTTCCACATCTGCAAAACATCCTAGTCCTGTATCGACTGGGTAACCAAAAATATATCCTTCCTCTAGCTCATCTACACTCTGCCCTGGTTTTGTTGCCATCTTCCACTCAATCACTTTTGATTCCGCTAATTTCAATTCAGTGCCCGCAATTAAGCCGTCGTTCCACCAAGCCACAACTGGATATGTACCGGGCTGAATTGTATGTTCGAAGTGACTTTTATTAAAGATAAGAGGATCACAAGCAACCAGTTTACCCGAAGTAACTTTCAAATGCTCCAATACTTCAGGACGTAAAACTTCACTATCCGGTTTAGATAATTCATGTAATAGTCTTGACATACTGTTTCTCTTCCTTTCATTTTCTTAATGGATAAGACATCGTTTATTTCTCTCCCAAAATCTCTTTCTGCTTCTTTTTTGAGAAAGATTGCAGAACTAAATTATAAGACCAATCTATCATTCTATTAATTTCGTCTTGACCTAACCCCTTATTTATGTAAACAGTATTCCAATGCTTTTTATTCATATGATAGCCAGGGATAATTGAATCTGGATATTCTTCTCGAATCCTCAATGCGACATTTGGATCGCATTTCAATGTAATCGCTGCTTTCTCCCCTTTTTCATGATTAACAATCGCAAATATTTTATTATGAATTCTCATACATGTTGCATTCCAACCGTCTGGAGAATCTTCCGTTGCTTTTCTTTTTGAAAGACAGTATGTACGTGTTGACTCCCTTTCTTTTTCACCTCTTATCTTCTAATGCATAGTTATAATTATCTTCTAACTAACAATTTACATAATATAATTATATTAAACTTATAAACGTTTCTCTAAAAAATGCTGACTATAACCTTTCGGATGATCTTCAACTACCCCAAACTCCCTGTAACCATGTTTCTTATAAAATTCAGGGGCTTGAAAACTAAATGAGTCAAGCAGTATCAATCTACATCCTTTTTCTCTTGCAATTTCTTCTATTTTATTTAATAGTTGACTACCATATCCTTCATGGCGTACTGACTCATCCACCCATAAAAAATCAATATGAAGATGATAAAAATACATCGTTCCTGTTATGCCGCCAAATATTTTGCCAGCATCGTCTTTTACTAGAAAGCTTACATACTCTAATGGGCTTTTTACTTCATCTGGTAGTACAGACATATTGTATTGAATTACTTTATTTTTTATATACTCATTTTCGTTTGGCGTGTACTGTTCAGTAATTTTCATATAATACTACTTCCTTTCCTATCAATGAAATAAGGACTAAAAGTTCTTTTATTTAAGAAACTTTTAGTCCACACTATTTAATTATCTTTATTTTTTCTAGCCAAAATACTAACAATAACAAATCCCTCTTCTTATATATGAATATATTTCATTTCTTTTCTAAAACACTCTTTATACAGACACCTTAAAACTTCCATTATTTTAGAATCAGCTTCTTGATTCTCATTACGATCGGGTAACTCCATTCCACCAATCACATAAAGTAATGGATTTTCATGAAATGTTCCTAGTATACCGACATTTATAAAAGCAGTAGGTAATCCACCTGTCATATGTGCCAAATGATAACTTGGTATTCCCTCATAGTTCCCTTGTTGTCTCACCATTCCATTTATAATTGGTTCCCATAATACCGGATTCGATTCATATCCTTGGAATATTTGAATTAAAAGTTTAAGAACTTGTTTTAATTTCCCAACGTTTTTCGCATCCCTTGGGTCTTTCGTAACATGAATCTTTGAAAAAGAACTTTGAATTCTCTTATTTACTTCTTCCCATCCCCCGCAAAAGCCCACAACTGATTGTGCAATAAAATTGTCATGACATGCAATCATTACTTCTACGGCAGTTCTTAATGTTAATACAGTTCTTTTTTGTAGATGTGGATATATTTCTTTACTATCCTCTTTATGACTAAATGCTATATTTTCGATTTCATCACTCCAGCGTATCTGTTTTTCTTCAACCATTTTAGCTACAGCAAATCCAATTGCAATTTTTGCTGCTGACGCTAATGGAACCAAAATGTCATCATTATATAAAGCGACAATATTTTGATTTTCTGCTGAATAAACAACGATACCTACCTGACCCGTTTTTATTTCTTTTATTTTCTTGATTACTTCCTCCATTTGTACGCCTCTTCTCGATTTCGTTTTATCCCTTTCAGTACTTCGATAATACGAATCGAAAATCCTTTTATAAGGTTAACAAATGTATTCTACTTTTTTTGTTCTAAATCTACTGGTAAAACATAGACGCCATTTTCTTTCTGAAGTTCTACTACTTTCACAATAGCATCAGCATTTACAGCTCCATATATATGTGGATAATTTTGACCATTCGACGCCAGTTCATATTTTATTTCCGCATGAACGAATTCTGGATTAATTACAAGTACAACTAGTTCTATGTCAGTACTAAAATGCTTTTCTGCAACTTCAAGCGATTGTTCTAAAAAAGAACAATGAATAAAGCCTTCTTTCGTAAGTGAGTCTTCAATTATTTCTCTTTTTACTTTCGCTACTTCCCATGCACTTTTTCTCATTATCTTTGTAATCATATTCAATCTCCTTCTTCCCTATTTATAAAAAAACAAGAGGACTTTCCTGCTTATTACTTGAAAATCCTCTTTAAACATCTACTATTTACTTTCATAAAACTCTTCTGATATTCCTTGGATTAAAGGTGATGCTTCCCCAGAATAGAAAATCCGTAAATCATGAAGAGATCTCGTACATCCAACATATAATAACTTTGCATCATGCTTTGTACCTTTATAATGTACTTCATCAACATCAATAAGAAGAACTGCATCAAATTCTAATCCTTTTGCTAAATAAACTGGTACAACTGAAATACCGCCTTCATATTTACTTTGATTTGCTTCAATGACATTGACAGTTATTCCTACAGCAGTTAGCTTCTCATATATATCACGGCACTCATCATCTGTTCTTCCTATTACAGCAATCGTCTTCACATTTTCTCGTTGCATTTTTTGTAGTGTTTGTACAATCTCCGCAAATTGGTCATCTGTAGAAATAACCTTTACTTTCTCACCGCTACGAAAAACAGGCGTTGCAAGCCCTACTGGAATGTCCGCGTTTTTAATGACTTCATTTGCAAACTCGATAATTTCTTTTGTAGATCGATAACTTCTCGTCAGTTCATAATAACCTGTTTCTTGAAATACTTCTCTAAAGTCATTCCAGTTTTCAATTCCTTGATAATCATATATCGCTTGCGATAAATCACCTAAAATCGTAAACGAGTTACCCATTGTAATTTCTTTTAATATATGAATTTGGAAGGGTGAAAAATCTTGCGCTTCATCAATCACAACATGGTGGAATTTTTGTCCGATTTCGATACCTGCCAATCGATGGTGAATATGAATAAGAGGTGCTAAATCTTCTACATACACTTCTTTTTTACGGCAATTCTTTTCTGTTTCTTGAACAAGTTCTTCTGGTAACACGTCCAGTATTTCTTTTTGCTTCATCATCGAACCGTAAAGTGACAATGGACTCATTTTAGGCCAAAATTTCATATAAGCATTTAATCTCTTGGTCGCCTCTTTTTTTAATGCCTTTTTCTCATTTGTTCCTTCAAACTTTTTAAGTTCAATCTCCATCCAACGTTTTATTCGGCCAACCAATCTTTCTCTACGCTTCATTAATGGATAGTGCTTATATTCCACTTGCAACCATTTTTTGATCTCTTCTACTGTAATAATAGCTTGATCCCATGCTTCAAAATCTTTTTCTGGCACTAAATTTTCTTCAAAGTGAATTATACTTTTTTCAATAAATCCCTTGAATTTCATCGTCCCTTTTAATTTACCAAGCATAACCTTGTTATCATCACGATTGATTGAAAAAGCTTCTTTCAATTTTTCTTCCGTATCTTTTAACTTCACCGCATCATCTAATGTGCGCAGTGCCCAATCTTGAAATGTTGTTTGCCTAATATTTCCGACGCCCAGTTCAGGAAGTACACTAGAAATATAATCTAAAAACAAACTGTTTGGTGCAAATACAATCATTCGTTCCGCCTCAAGCTGCTCACGATATTCGTAAATTAAAAAAGCAAGGCGATGTAAAGCGATTGTTGTTTTTCCGCTCCCTGCAACCCCTTGAATCAATAGTGGCAAGTTCTTCTCTGCACGAATAATATCATTTTGTTCAGATTGTATCGTCGAAACGATATCTTTTAATTTATTATCTTTATTCTCACCTAATCGATATAGAAGAAAATCATCTGCAAGAGATACATCTTCACTTCCTTTTACATATGTATCAACAACACGTTCTAGTTCTCTTTTACGAATGGCAATGTTTCTTTTTAAATACACATCACCTTCTACTAATCCATCTGGTGAATGATAAAAAGCCGGCTCTTCACCACCAGTAAATGAATAAAACATACTCGCAACAGGTGCACGCCAGTCAATAACAATTGGTTTCATCGTTTCTTCATCTGAAACACCGACTTTACCGATATAAATCGGATTTGGCTCTGACTGTCCATCTTCCTGAAAATCTAGTCGACCAAAGTATGGTTCTTGTACGCCAACACGTAAGTTTCTCCGACTTGACTCCCTCATACTCTCAAGGATTTGCTCTTTAAAATCCTCTCCATAATAAACCGGTACCTTTTCTAGTTTGTCTAGCTGCTCATCCATTGTAGATAAAGTATCTTTCATTCTCTGTAATTCTTCTTCAAATATAGTACTCATTGTGATGATTCCCTCCTGTCCGTTCGAAATTTTCAGTCGAAGTATAATTGTATAAAAAATACATTTATAAAGTCAATAGTTTAATTGGGAATTTTCTAAAATATAAAAGAGGCAAAGGGTGAATCCTTTGCCTCTTTTATAAAAATAATGTTTATCTGAATAAAACATATTTTTCATTTCATATATTCGGACATAATTGTACCATGTTGCAACATCGTTTCGGCCTCTACGGAAAACACTGTATCAGCATCTTCTTTCTTATCTACGAGAATACCACGAGCCTTTCCATGTAGAACGAATAAGTCATATAAATGTGGTTTCATTAAAGATGTTAAAGCTTTCCCCATTAATACAATTCCTTTCTCATTACCATCCACATTGTTCGCATACATCGGGTACTGTTTTAACTCGATATCAGCCCATATCATTTTATTTTCCTTTAAGTCAAAGATAATCGGGATTGAAATTGTCGAGTTACTTGTTAAATCTAAACGATCTATCACACTTCGTGGGTCAAATATTTCTCCTGACTGCGGTTTGCTTCGCAACATCCAGCCTGCAAAGCAGACTGGCAATTCTGCAAATAAATGTCCTGTAAAAGAAAAAACGTTCATTACAACATATCTTCCGCCACAATCTCGAATCGATTGTATATCTAAGTCTATGAATTCACATGCTCCTTTTGGCGCAGACGTAATATCCCCACTATGAGCACCTTGGAATAAATTTGATTTAAGAGCTGTATAATCAATATGCGTCATATAGTTCCAATCATCTCCGTATAAAACAGCTGATAAGTCAATATCTACACGACCCGTTTTCTTTCCATCCACTACCCCTTCGCTCCAATATAAAAAGAAACGAAGTGTATGACCATTCGCTATTGGTTCAACACTGCCTCGCACGAGTGTCCGCAAACTTTTACTCGCAGAACGTTGAGAAAACGGAACCAAATATTGTTTTAAATTTGGATCCACATATACTTTCCCTAACGAAGGAAGTGATTTAAAATGTGTACACAATGCTTCTTCAGTAATTTTTACTACCCGTTCGCATACATTCTCACTAAGTAGAGGAAGTGTATTTTCTCTTGCAAATACGTTTGCTATATTTCCTTTTGGAAAAAAGACACGCATCGGCTCTTGTACAACACGATTTTGAAAATGCGAGTGTATTTGCAGTAGAACGGGCGTGCTGATTTGAGTGGCTATTGCACTATATTGTGATAAAATTTCTTCTATATCACCTCGGCGCAAAAATTGATCTAACCGTCTTCCGAATTCACCAGGACGTGAAGCTAAAACTTGAGCAGCTTTTGTAATATCCCCTTCGTTTAATAATGCTTCTACTTCACTTCGGTACGTGTGAATTCGCATATCATTCACGACAACATGAAATGCCGCACAAGCTTTTGGATATCGTTTTTTATATTGAAAAGGGTGTAGTTCTTTTGCTACACGCTTCCACATCTCTCTATGACGAACCATATCTTCACTTGAATCTCCACATTTCTCAATGCAAGATAAAAATAGACGGCGTAATTTCCTTGGTATTCTTTGAAACTTTGTTGGAGTTGCTAAACTTACATCACCTTCACTGTATGCAACAATAAGCCGCAGTACATCTGTACATGTTTGTATGTAAGGAGTAAGTAGATCAAACGATACATCACGATATTTTACAAGCGTACTTAATACTACAGCTTTATTTTCATGGTGAGGAATTTCACTTGGCAATAATTCATAGTAATATTTATAGTTTGCTAATACTTCACTTATATCTTCTTTATCATCTTGGGATAAACTACTATTGGCAGCTATACGTTCTTTTATCGTGCTTAAAAAGCCTGAAAATGTTCCAAGTGACAATACTCGCAATTCATGTTTTTCTGCAAAAGGTGGTCGCTCTATCTTTATTGTGTCTGGTCTTAATCCAAACCAATAATGCAAAATCGCATTTATATAAAGCTTACTCTCCTCCTCATCCATCACCTCTTCTGGAAAATTCGGATAAAATGGTTTATATGTGACATGACTACCTACTCTCTCTTCTAATAGCGATAGTAGGTCTTGATACCACGGTAGAAACTCCTCTATCGCTAGTAATTGTATTGCCTGCAACAGCCTAGATGAAAAAGTAAAACCTAGGCTATGAATATTCTTCAGTGCACTAGCAAGTATTGGTGCAGGAAGTGACCTGTTCCCGTCCGGAAGCATTACTTTTGATTGTTTCAAATACATCTTGTTCCATTGTTTCAAGTTTCATCATCCTCTATATGTAAAAATAAAAAAATCAGGGACTAACTTTTTTGCCACTATTTGCAAAAAGCTGTTCCTGATTTTCAAAGTTAGTATGTAATATAAAATGCACAAGAAAGCCACACCCCTAATTTCCAAAGAGTGAATAGAAGGAAGGAGCGTGATGGCCTGTGCACATATAGTATACAAGATGCAAATTATTTTGCCAAGTAAAGATGCTTCCTGATTATTAGCTTTACGAAGGATTACTATGATTGAATCCTTCCTTTAACAATTTCGCTACATTTCTATTTCATGTTTATACTTTACCCAATCGCCAGAAGTGATTGGTTTCTGTAACATTTTTTTATTCTGTGCCGTATATACATATGCATGTACTTCTTTATTTTCAAAATTAATCAGTTGCGTAATTCTATTATACAAATCGCTCTTTGGATTCCCTGTATATTCTTCGAGTTCATCTAACTTTCGCAACACTTCATCATTGACTTCATATATTTCTCCATACACCTTTTCCTTTGCAGAAGAAATCATCGCAGGATATCCTTCATTTGTATCAAATAATCGGCCACATGTCCAAGCGAATTCAGCAACACATACTGATCCATATAAGTAATGCGCATTTGCTTGTTGTGTTCTTAATGTACCGTAAACAAATACATAGTGCATTTCCCTATCCCCTTAGCTCTTCTCTATTTTCTTATTTGTAAATAAGCTCGAATCATAAAGTAACTCACTTCATCTGGAAGTTGTTCTTTAATAGATTTCAATCCGCCTTCTGCGTTTTGTACTGCTGTTTCAATAAAAGATTCGTATTCTGCTGGAACGAAACTTGGCCAATCCACTTCCATTCCTTCTTCAAAGCAACGAATTAAATGATTTTCAACCGTTTGACGTGATAAGCCTCGTTCTTTCGCAATCGTATTTAATTCAGTTCCTTGTTTATACATTGCATATGTTTCTAAGTGAGAATTTGCTGATGCTTTTCCAGATTTTTTTCGTTCCGTAACAATTTCTGTTTTAATCGTATCAGCGTAATCAGGGTTTTGTTCGATAAAATGAATGACCGCTTGTAAAAAGTGAGAACCGTACTTCGCAAGTTTATGTTCCCCAATCCCCTTTACTTGTAAGAGTTCTGCATCGCTTTGCGGCATTTTTGCACACATATCTTTTAACGTTTGATCAGAGAAAATAACAAACGGTGGTACACCTTCTCCTTGTGCGATTTCTTTGCGCACTTCACGAAGTACTTCAAACAATGGGTGATCTTGGACAATTTGTCTTGTTTCCACTCTTTCTTTACGTAACACATTTTCATTTCCAAGTAATACTTCTTTCCCTTTCGCTGTTACTTTTAAGGTTGGATACGTCCCGTGTTCTACCGCAATACATTCTTCTGAAATTAAAAACTCAATAAACTCACTTACCTCTTTTACACTACGATTCGATAAAAGACCGTAAGTTGGTAACGTATGAAAATTAAATTCAATCACTTTTTTATTTTTTGATCCGGTCAACACTTGCGCAATCATTTGTTTTCCAAATCGTTGGTTTGTTCGAATCATACATGATAATACCATTTGTGATTCTCGCGTAACATCTATACTTTCACGTTCATCTGTACAATTCCCGCAGCGCCCACAATCTTCTTTCGGTTCTTCTCCAAAGTACTCTAGAATAAATGATTGTAGACATTGTTCTGTATGACAGTAATCTGTCATATGTTGTAGTTTTTCCAGTTCATTTGAGAAACGTGATTCCCCGGTAGACTGATCAATTAAAAAGCGCTGTACTTGTACATCCTGAGAAGAATATAACAAAATACACTCACTATCTAATCCATCACGACCAGCACGTCCTGCTTCTTGATAATAACTTTCCATGTTTTTTGGAAGTTGATAATGAATCACGTAACGAATGTTTGATTTATCGATTCCCATACCGAATGCAGATGTCGCTACCATGACACTTACTTCATCACGTAAAAATCGCTCTTGCTGTTCATTGCGATCATGATCACTCATTCCTGCATGATAACGTGCAACTGAAACGCCTGCTTTATATAAATCTTCATACAATTGATCCACAACTTTTCTTGTCGCTGCATAAATAATTCCAGATTCCTTTTTATTTTGACGAATATAATCTGCTAAATATGCATTTCTGTCCTGCCCTTTAATTACTGAAAATGATAAATTTTCCCTTTCAAAGGTTGTCATAATTGTATTCTCTTGATTAATTTCAAGAGCACGACAAATATCTTCACGCACTTGTGGCGTTGCAGTCGCAGTTAACGCAAGTACAAGCGGTTTTTCTGGAAGATAATCTAATATACGATGTATATGTAAATAACTTGGGCGGAAATCATGTCCCCACTGCGAAATACAGTGTGCTTCGTCAATTGCGATCATCGGTATCTTCATATCAATTAATTGATCTACAAATTCCATTGAATCAAGCCGCTCTGGCGCCACATATAGCAATTTATAATGACCTTGTTTTGCTAATTGAATTCGTTGGTTTGCTTCTGTAATTGAAATAGAACTATTAATATATGTAGCTGAGATTCCGTTTTGTACTAACGTATCTACTTGGTCCTTCATAAGGGAAATGAGCGGCGATATAACTAATGTCGTCCCCTCAAATACTAACGCCGGAATTTGATAACAAATCGATTTACCACCGCCTGTTGGCATAATACAAACGGTATCTTTTCCATCCAATACATTTTTAATTGTCTCATCTTGCCCTCTGCGGAATGATGGATAACCAAAATAGGACGCTAAAAGTTCTTGTGCTTTTGTAAACAAAAAAGATTCACCTGCTTTTCTTAGTCTTTCGTCTACTAGTATTATATCATTACTTAAAAGTCATTGTACTCTCTACTTCTCTCCATACCTTTGCGTGCTTACGTATAATCGTTAAAAACTCATGCAGGGCTGGAGAAAACCATTTGTTTTTATGATACGCAAGTTGCGTTGCAAACTTTGTTTCATTTGAAATAACAGCGTTTAATCTCTTATCTTTCCACTCTTGCTGGACCGTAATAATTGGTAATAAAGAAATCCCTAATCCGCACATTACACATTGTTTTATTGCCTCAATGCTCCAAAATTCAAATGTACTTTCATGTTGGATGCCTTGTTTTTGTAAATAATGTTCAAAGAATGCTCGGTAACTGCAATCACGTTCTGTATACAAAAAAGTTTCCTCTTGAGAAAATTGGACATTTTGCGAATCTGTTTGTCTCACAGTGTAATCTTTCGGAAAAACAAACGCCATTTGCTCCATAACAAGTTGTTCGATATATAAATCCTCTTCACGGCGCTCGGTGTCTAAGAGGAAAGCAATATCTATATTTCCACTCTTTAAATCATTTCGCAATTCCCAACACGTTGAAGCTTTTAATGTGATTTTTACTTTTGGATACTTCTTTTTATATTCATGAAGAATAGAGGGCAGTCGGTAAATTGTTAATGACTCTGGAGCACCAATTACAATTTTTCCAGTAATCTCATTATCCACACTTGGGATTTGTTTTGCTTTCTCAGACAAAGCAATCATTTCATTTGCATAAGGCAGTAAATGCTTTCCTACATCTGTTAACACCATTTTTTTCCCTAACCGATTGAATAAAGGCTGTCCCATTTCTTGTTCAATTGCTTGAATATGCCCTGTTACAGTAGATTGTGCATATCCTAAATAATCGGCTGCTCTTGTATATCCTCCTAACTCAACAATCGTTTTAAAAGTTTTCAAATGTCGAATCTCCACTTCAATCTCCCCATTCTAACATCATGATTTCCGATTATTAACTTCATATATATCTATTTTACTGATAGATATACTCCAATTACAATAAAAGAAACGCAATATTTTAACTTTTCAAAAGGAGATGTATGTAAATATGAGAAAGAAAAAATTAGGGCCTGTACTTCTCAGTGGTTTAATTATTGGTCCAATTTTAGGATCAGGAATCATTTTACTCCCCCCACTTATTTACAAAACAACTGGAGATTATGCCATTATCGCTTGGCTACTTATTATGGGAGTTGGATTTCTTTTTGCTTCCTTGTTTGGTAAGTTAAGCATTCACTTCCCTAGTGAATCTGGAGTTGCACATGCAGTAGATCAAGCTTTTGGACCTTCTATGAAACAATTAACTGCTATTTTCTTTATCATAGCAGGATGTCTAGGACCTACGGCTGTTCTTATGACAGCCAGTCAATATATCGCTGCTTTATTTCCACACTTTAATGTTCCGTTAGAGGGAATTGGTTTTCTTTTAATGAGCCTTTGTGTATTGATTTTATTATTAGATATATCATCTATTGGAAAAATATCATTTGTATTTTCAACAGCTGCAACCGTTCTTTTACTAAGCGGTGGAATTCGTTCTATCCCTCATTTCCGATCGGAACAGCTATTTCAAACATCTTTTTCTTTTGGAGATTTTGGATATAGTATTTTATTGCTCTTTTGGGCTTTAGTAGGTTGGGAGATTATTGGGAATTACAGTATGGATGTCAAAAACCGAAAGAAAACGATTCCGCAAGCAATTGCGATAAGTACACTTACTGTAACGATTGTTTGTCTTGTCGTAGCAAGCGCCACACAATGGATTGAAATTCCCAGTTCAAATCAAGAAGACTTACGAATAACAGCCATATTAACTACTTTATTTGGAGAGTTTGCTATTCCTCTTATTGCCTTTATTACTACTGTACTTTGCATGAGTACATATTTATTGGTTGTTGGCGGTGTCTCACGGCTCATCGCTTCTGAGGCAAAATATATAAAGAAATTATCTAAACTTTCCTATCGTACAAAATCGAATGTACCAATCATTTCTTTACTGTTATTAATAAGTATACATACTACTGTATTCATCTGCCTGTATAACCATCTTATTACAGTTGAACAAATCGTAGCCATTGCAAATGCTTTCTTTATCTGTAATGCCATTTGTGGAATCTTTGCAGCATATAAATTATTACCAGGTCTCTTTAACAAAGTTCTTTCTTTAAGTTTAATTGTCTGTTTCCTTATCATTCTCTCTTTCTCTTCCATCTGGATTTTAATAAGTATTGGAATACTAGTTGCTTTCTATGGATTACAGTACTTCAAAAACAGACCAAATACTTATGAAAAGGAAATTTCAATACGATAATGAAAAGAAAAGATTCTCATTAAAACGATTTCGCACACAAATTACACATTCATTTTCATAATATATCTGCATCAAATTAAGGGAGGTTTATTTATGAAACGTAACAATAATCTAATTGGTTTTCGTTCTTCAAATAAACAACTCAAAGTTCCTAATTGCGATGATTGGAAATATGAATCTCTTTATAAATATCGACCTTTATTCTCATATAGGAAGCTTTTCACATCTCTTTTCAATCTCTTTTTCAAGAATACAAAACGTTGATATCGTTCATTATTCACTATACATTTGAGATAATGAATGACTATTTATCATCCAATATGTTTAATAAAAGGTTGTATCGTTTCACCTTAAATTCCTTTTATACAAAGTTTCTCAACATGTAACCTATAGACTTCATTCATCACAATTGGTAGCATGTAAGTAATCTGTTGAACTAAAACCCTTCTTACGACCTGCTTTGTACTTGCAGGTCATTTTCATTGTATTATTCAATATACAAGTAGTGCAAAACATTATAATAAAGAAATTTGATATAAATAAAGCCAATATAAATTACAGTTTCATTTTTTCTCAATACACAAAATTAATTTCATTTGTTACGATAAAGGTACTCCAGATGGGTTATTGCTCATCAACATTATCTAGCCAAAGAGACCTGCTGCGGGAAGTAGGTCTCTTTGACTTTGGTTGAAAGATTTCTTATATAATCCGCACTAGACCTCCATTAATTTGGACACATTTACCAGGTTTCTTTCCAAGAAGTTCATGTTACGATTACTTTGTCGAGTTCGACATTCTCGACAATACCCTTATGAAGCCCTGCAACTTCCCTTGCAGGGCTTCATTTCTTTTATATTCACTTTATTAACATCTACTTCAACTAAATTTCCTACAATTTACTCCAGACTATTTTTTTAAAAATTCTATATAAATCCAACCCTATACTATTTTTATCTTCTAGAAATCCCTTAATAATATTTACAGTAATCTTTTACCATATGTCTTACCACTTTACATTTAACATATATCGATATATTTTATTAATATCTTTTTTATTTGTAGGAGGAAACGTATTGATTAACGCACTAGGTCTCGCTTTTATTCTTTCTAATAAGCCTGAAAAAAAGAAAAAAGTTTATCTTAATGATAGATTTGCACTAATAGACATTATTGAATCTAAAGATGTATATGATTCTGAAGGTAACCCACTAGTAGAGCTAACATGTAAATATAGTATTTATTTGGATGAAAAATACTATTGTAAATCTCTCGAAGACTACACTGGACAAGTATTTCCTTTCCTAAGTGCAAAAGTTGGAAAAGGTCTTATTAGAAATTTAAATTATCATTTTTCATATGTTGATGTATACGATAAAAAACCACCAGTTAAAGAGATAAGAAAACTTATGGAGCAAGTAATAAGTTATAAATAAAAGGGGGATTTCTACAGCCCCTTTTTTTCATGAACGAATTATTAATCTTCATCTCGATATGTTAATTCAGCTAAAAATTCTTCTAGTGACTCACTATGTAAAAGTGGCTCCCACTCGCCTACTCCATGTTCAGCTGTATACACTGGAAAATTAACATCTTTTACATCAACAAAAAATGGATCACCCATTAATTCTTCATATCCAATAACAAACCAGCTTTCTTTCCAATCTCCTTCTTCATTTCCAATAAGAGATTCATTCTCTACCCCTCCTACACGATAACCTAATTGTCCTTCTTCAAACTCATCTCTAGAAAATATGTAAACAGGCATCATTTCATCAGTAATATCTAAGATTTCTACCTCATGAGTTTTTAACCGATCAAGCATACATAGTAATTTATCAATTTCATTTTTGTAGGACATTTTACTATCTCCTTATCCAGCTTTTCTTTTTTATAAGCCTATATTCTAACGATACGCAACACTTGTATGTAAAGTATCAATCGAGGTTTTTAACTTTTACTGAATCTCGTTATGATTTTCAACCGCACACTTCAACTTCTGCAACATATATCCAATCCCTTTACAGCCTTCTAATGGATACGAAATACTTTCTTCCGGATATAACTTTGTCACTACTTTTTTATGCTTCTTTCCTGCAAGTAAAACAATTTCATCAAATTCTAGCAGCCCTTTATCAATCATCTGCTTTTTTAATTGTTCTATACCAATAATCTCATCGCTTTTCGAGTCGAAAGCAAGATCATAGTTTTCTTTCACTATATCAGTCGGTCGTAAAAAGCCATGCTTTGCCGATAAAATAACCCAGTGTGTAAAAAACTGAGAAGCATATGCTTGGCACGCTTTTCCGAATGGACTAGTGTATACATTTTTCGCTTCTGTTGGTCCCTTATCAGGGTATTTGTCCCAAATTTTCTTTTTTCCACATGGAATAATACATAATCTATTCATTATTACCTTTTTACCTCTTTTCTCCTTCAATCCCCTATAATCTACTTCATAATAAAACATATCAGTTTTCATCCATAGATAAAAATATCAGTTTTTACTTTTCTTCCTACCCAAGTTCTATTTTTCCTAAATGAAATATGAAAAGAACAGACCTTAATATCCGAAATTTTATCCTTCCTAAAAACAAAAAAGAACAAGCAGACTGTACATCTGCTTGTTCTTTTACATCCAAAGTTACTCTTATAGAGCTTGGAACGTTTCTGTTAATACAGGAACGATTTGTTTTTTACGAGATACAACACCTTTTAATGTAGCAGTGTTGTTTTCTAATGATACGTTGTAAGCTTTCTCAACAGCTTGTACTGATTTACCGATAGCAAGACCAACAGAATCGTTCGTTAAGATATCAGTTACAACGAATAAGAATAGGTCTAAACCTTTTTCTTCTACTACTGCAGAGATTACTTTTTCTAATTCTGCTTGGTGTACAAGAACGTCGTTTGTATCAACAGCGTTTACTTGTGCAATTTCAACTTTTGCATCGCCCATTTGGAATTCTTTTGCATCAAGAGAAATTAATTGCTCCATCGTTTTACCGCTTAAATCTGCACCAGCTTTTAACATTTCTAAACCGTAGCTGTCTGCGTCAACACCAGCGATTTCCGCTAATTCACGAGCTGCAGCTACGTCTTGTTCTGTGCAAGTTGGAGATTTAAATAATAAAGAATCTGAGATAATTGCAGATAACATTAAACCTGCAACTTCTTTACGAATTGCAACGCCATTTTCTTTGTACATTTTGTTTAAGATTGTAGCTGTACAACCAACTGGCTCACAACGGTAGTATAAAGGATCGCTTGTCTCAAAGTTAGCAATACGGTGATGATCGATAACTTCTAACACACGAACAGATTCGATATCGTTAGCACTTTGTTGACGTTCGTTATGGTCAACTAAAATAACGTTTTCCACTTCGTTTGCTACTGTCTCAACAAAACGCGGTCCTTCTACTTTGAAATGATCTAACGCAAATTGAGTTTCACCGCTGATTTCACCTAAACGTACAGGCTCAGCATTCATTCCTAATTCTTTTTTCAACTCTGCATAAGCAATTGCAGAACAAATTGCATCTGTATCTGGGTTTTTATGCCCGAAAACTAGTACTTTTTCCATGATTTCCACCTCTTCATGAAAAGGATATCTTAAAGAAGCAAATATGACAATATTTTAAACACATTTTTTATAAATAAAATCAAGTTTTTATCATATTTACAAAAAAACATCTCTCTTTTCTTATATAAGAGGAAAAAAGTTTGAAAAAACGAATAAAATCATGAAAAGGAGGTTTATTATTATGCCTATTATAAAGCTTGAAAATGGTGTGGAATTATACTATGAAGAGCAAGGAAAAGGTACGCCTGTTCTTTTTATTCACGGTGTTTGGATGAGCAGCCGTTTTTTTCATAAACAAATCCCTTATTTTAGTGAAAAATATCGTGCGATTTCAATTGATTTACGAAGTCACGGGCGCTCTCCACATATTGAAAATGGGCATACAATTGCAAACTACGCCCAAGATGTACATGATTTTATAGAAAGTTTATCTTTAAAAGATGTTATCTTAGTCGGTTGGTCAATGGGAGCATTTGTTATATGGGAATATATAAAACAATTTGGAGAGGAAAATATTAAAGCTTCTGTTATTGTAGATGAACTTGCATCAGATTTTAAATGGCCTGATTTTCCCATCGGTGCCTTTGATTTCCCAACGCTTATACATTTCATGAGAGAAGTTCAAACAAATCAAACTGAATTTCTAAAGGGATTTATTCCTCTCATGTTTAAAAACCCCCTTTCTACAGAAGATGCAACTTGGATGCTTGAAGAGGTAACAAAAGTCCCAGCATCTATTGCGAGCGCTATTTTGTTTGATCAATCTGTTGTGGATTACCGTGAAGAATTAAAGACAATTACCAAACCAACTTTACTTTGCTTCGGCAGAGAAGAAAAATTAATTCCAGTGGCTGCGGGAGAACATTTACATGAACAGATTACTAATTCCCAACTTGTTATTTTCGAAAACAGCTGTCATTGTCCGTTCTTAGAAGAAGCTGATCATTTTAACAGTGTGTTACACTCTTTTATTCAATCACTTTCATAGTTGGAATTTCATTGCAATCGTCCAAGCGCCATCTGTTTGTACAGTAAATACATGTATACCATTTTTTTCGTTATATCGGCATTACCTATTCCAGTGAATATCAATGAATTTTTTATCAGTTATGAAAAAAATCCAACGCAAAGAGAACAAAGGTGAACAAACCTTTGTTCTCGATTTTTAATCAACTTAAAACAGAAAGAATTTTCAGAATTAAAATTTTACACTTTGATCAATCGTAACTTTTTCCTTACTATTTTTTCTTTCTAGTTCTTTGCATTTTTCTTCCCAAAATTCAATGTCTTCAAATCCTGCTTTTCTTGGATCAAACACCGGATCCTTCCCTTCTTTTTTCTGATTTTCATAATCCTTCAACACTTTTAAAGCCGGTTTTGTTAAAAGTAAAATTGCGAGAAGGTTAAGCCAAGCCATACTTCCTATCCCTAAATCACCAAGATTCCATAAAAAAGAAGTAGATTCGACACTTCCGATATAAACCATAATTAAGAAAACAACCTTTAATACTGCCTTTAACCAATGCAACTTCATTTTATGATCAAGATAAACGAGTGTAGTTTCTGCAATATAGTAGTAGGCTAATAGCGTTGTAAACGCAAAGAAAAAAATAGCTATCGATATAAACAATGGGCCAAAACCTGGTAATGCAGTTTCAACAGCTTGCTGTGTATAGATAGGACCTGCTTCAACACTTCCCATATTTTGAACAATTGGAGCTTTCCCTTCTGGTATGACATTGTACATCCCCGTAATCAAGATCATAAGCGCTGTTGCTGTACAAACTACAATCGTATCAATATAAACAGAAAACGCTTGTACTAACCCTTGTTTAGCTGGATGTGATACTTCAGCTGCCGCAGAACTATACGTTGCTTCTCCTACACCTGCGACATTGGAAAACACAGCTCTTTTTACTCCCCAAGCAATCGCTGCACCTACAATCCCTCCAAAAGCTTGATCCATCCCGAGTGCACTAGAGAAAATAAGGGCAAACATACTAGGAATTTCAGTAATATTTGCAAATAATACAATACACGTTACGATTACATATCCGATTGCCATAAAAGGTACAAGAGTTTGTGAAACGCCGGCAATTCTTTTAACACCACCAAAAATAATAGCTGCAAGTAATACTACCAATAAAATACCTGTAATATTTTTACCTACACTTGAGGAGTTTTCAAATGCAACCGCAATACTACTTGATTGAATTCCCGGTAATAAAATGCCATATGAAAGAGTAACAACAATTGCCACAAGTACAGCGAACCACTTTAACTTTAGACCTTTTTCTATAAAGTAAGGTGTCCCGCCTCGGTACTCATTTCCCACTTTACTTTTGTATAATTGAGAAAGAGTCGATTCGACAAAAGCGCTCGCTCCCCCTAATAAAGCCATGACCCACATCCAAAAAACAGCTCCTGGACCTCCAAAAGCAATCGCTGTTGCGACACCCGCAATGTTTCCGATTCCGACACGCCCTGATAAAGCTAAACAAAAAGCTTGAAAAGATGATATCCCTGTCTCTGAAGTCTTCCCTTCAAACAATAACTTGATCATCTCTTTAAAGTACCTAATTTGCAAAAAACGAGTAACAATCGAAAAAAATACCCCTGCTCCTAACGCGAAAATGACTAGCCCAATACTCCAAACTTGTCCAACTAACCATTCTACCAATTTCTCCATCCAATCCCCCCTAAATAATTTCACCATTTCATCATGCAATTCACATACCAACTCATGATAAATCTTTGCATACTTAGGGATGCCTATTTGTGAGACAGAATATTTTTACACATCCGTGTAAACTTTTTTTGAATTTTTATTACTTTTTTACATATATGTTTAAGTATTGTTTTCTTCAAAATTCAGAAAAGAGCCCCCATATAGATGCAGATTGATTAATAATTATCTTTAAACAAAAAGCAAAGGCATTCACCTTTGCTTACTTTTCCTTTCTTTTAAAAATCTACATAAAAAGAGCTGCCGAGATTACTCTCAACAACTCCTTTTCACTACTCATCCGAATTATTTAAATTCGCTAATGCGAAAATACCTTCTTCATCATCTAACTCAAGCTGTAATCTTACCGCAAATGGATTGACACTGTATTCCCTATCAAGCCATAAGCGAAGTGCTTCAATTAAGTTTGCTTGAATTAATATTTGTTTGCGACCATTTACTTCTACTTCCGCAGAAAAACCATAGTCATCATCATACATCAATTCAGCTAATACCTCTTCTGGGCCAACTTGACGCTTTTCAGCGATATATACACATAGCGCATTTATCAGCTCTTGTTCCGAAATTTTTATCGTCTCCATGTTGCTTCTTCCGCCTGTTTCTTACGTTGGTTTTTAAAGTATTTAAATGCTCGGATCGCTAACATTACGATACCAGCCATTACTAACATGTTTACCATGAATGCTAATACAGAACCAAGTGCTCCCATGTTCGCGAATAAACTTCCCATTAGTAAGCCACCAAGACCACCAAGTAATAAACCTTTCATAAAGCTTCCTTTATTACTTTTTGGTGCTGTGTTTGATGCTTTTGTTTTTGTATCAGGATTTGTTTTCTGTGCATTTACATTGGAATCTTTTTTGTTTAAATCAACTTTTGACTTTTGACCTGAACTTGGTGTAAATGATTTTTTACCAGATTTGTAACTTTTCGCTGCTGCATGATCTACGAAAACAAAGCTGCTAGCCCCAAAAACGACCATTAATGCAGTCATTACTGTAACGAGTTTTTTCAACATAGTATATCCATTCTCCTTTTACTATAGATATATATTAAATCTATCTTTCTTTAAAATAAGAATGATAGATTTATTTTAAAGACAATTAAAAAGTTCTTATGAACTCATTATATGAACTTTTATTAAAATTAGCAAGTATTATTTATTCATGACAATTTAATGAAACAGGAAAAATTAAGCAAAACAGAATTGACTTTAAACGAAACAAAACATATTATATGGTCATAAGAACTTTTTAAATTTTGGAGGTGAAAAGATGGAAACATTTCATCTCACACGAAACGAAATGGCAACGCTCCTTCTTTCTCTAAGAGGATGGAATACAAAAAAGCCTCTTGGTATTTTACAAGAAGCTTGGGCAAAGTCACATAAAAAAGATATTGAAAGCGGACAAAGTGTTACAGCTTTTATTACAACCGCTCTTTCACCTATTTTTGAAAAACTGATTAAAATTGAAGATACAGATATCGGTTTTTCTTTAAATGAGATTGTCGCGCTTGGTAATCAAATTGAAAATACCAGTTTTTCTGTAACAGCTATGCAAAACTGGGTAAAACGAGATATAAAAGAAATGATTGGTTCACCGCAAAAAGGAAAGAAATACTCAATTGAACAAGCAGCACTACTATTCATTGTAGAAGATTTAAAAACCGCACTGGACTTTGAATCCATACGTAAGTTATTAAGGCTGATTGTAAATGACCCAGCCGATCGTAGTGATGATTTAATTAATCCTGTTCATTTATACGTCGCTTATTCCTCATTATTTGAAGAATTGAATCAAGGTGGCTGTTTACAATTAAACGCAACTGATACCATTCACACAATTGAAAATACTGTAAAAGAAAAAGCCGATAAAATCGCAAGCAAGTTTGATCAAATCAATAACGAACAACGAGAAGCCATTCGGAATGCGATTATTATCGCAACGCTTTCTGTGCATACGGCATATGTACAAATGTTAGCAAAGCGCTATGTATCCGCAACATTATTTTTACAAAACTTAGATGTGAAACCATAAAAAATAGGAGCATACAATGCTCCTATTTTTTATTATACGAGGGTATAAACAGCAATCTCAAACCACTATATTTTACAATCGAAAGTTTGAACGAATAATCCATCTCCTTCTAACCATTCTGCAATAAATACATGTTTATACGCAGTAACCCCCTGTTTTTTCAGTTCATATTTTATCCATTGTTCATCTCTTCCAAGATCACTTAGTTCATCCTGTAATACTTCTCCATCTCTAATAATTGTTACAGGCACATGAACAGACGTTCTCGGAAGATTGAAGTCCTCTTGCGTTGTCTTTTGATAAGCTGACTTTTTCAATATACTAAGCGAACCATTTGCTTCTAAATAACAATATGCCACCTCACGCATTGAAAAAGTTTCGGATTGTCGTAATAAACTTTGAAGCTGATTTAAGTTCATACGACTTTTTTTGAGCTGATCGCGATTTACTATCCCATTTCGAATTAACACCGCCGGTTTCCCTTCAAAAAATCCGCGCATTTTTAAAAACTTTTGCCCAAAAATTTCAACCCCAAACAATAAAGTTCCCCATAAACACATGGAATAGATAACATATCGCACTCCGACCTTATCATCATATAACGCATTCCCTAGTAACTCTCCTAAAACAATCGCCGCAATAAATGTGAATGGTGTAGCTTGATTTATTATTTTTTTACCAAGTACTTTTATAAGGACAAATAAAAGAAAAAATCCAGTTATTAATTCTAGTGTTAAATAAGACAGCTTCATCACTAATATCTCCTAACAATTGATGTTAGTACAATTTTGTCCTATTCTTTAAATTTTATTGATTTCACCAAAATATGATATTTCCAAATGGAATGGAAAAAAAAGTAATCCTAAATACTACATAGTATCCTCTTTCCAAGTAAATATTAATGGCAGTTTGATAAAAAGGAGGAAACATTTCATGAAAAAGAAAAAATATTTATTTGCCCTAATGGCTACAGTTTTATCAACAGGATTATTATTTGGTTGCAATAATGGTGTGGATGAACAAGAACCAGATCCAACAGAAGAGCCTTCTGAACAAAAACAGCAAGATGAAAGACAAAATGAAAATAATACAAACAACAATCAATAATTGATTATCGTAATACAAAGGCCACAGATAAATTTTTCATACATTAAACATAGAATTATTAATATACATCCCTTTCCAATATTAGGATGACACATGTTAGAAAAATGTATTTGAATTTATCCATAATTGTTATTGCTAGTAACAGATCATATCGATTTTTAGAATCACTTTTCCATGTCTCTACGAGATCATAAAAAAATAGGAGCACTTTTGCCCCTATTTTTTTATGGTTATTCTATCTTTTTCCAAAAAATAAATATGTTCTTTTAACGGCAGGCTAGCTATTTCTCTAATATAATTTGAGCTGTGCATAATATCATATAGACCATCATCTTTTTGTACAAAGATACCACCTGTGTAAGAGCTGTAATTTTTCTTTTCAATGATAACGTCTAAAATTGAAACATCTTCTCTATTCATTTTAGCGTTAAGCGGCTTACCTTCCATCCATTGTAGACTACTGGATGAGGAAAGATAGAGATGTGCTAAAGCTGCTGCCTCTGTGTCTTTATTCATTGAGAGTATTTTTATCTCATTGTAAATGGTCTCGTCATTTAAAATTAAGAAATCTATTAGAAGTCGTTCTCCTTCCTGCTTATTAAAGAACACTTTTAAATCAGAAGTAACAAATGGAATCTTTTCTTCTTGCATTATGCGGAAAATCTCTCGTAATAACAAATCTTTCCCAACAACAAAAGGATGTCCAAATCCTGTATCGTATAGATTTTTCTTCACTTTCACTAAATGCTCAATATACGGAATTCCTTCTTCTTCCATAACTAATCGATCATCCACAAAGCGCAGCGTCAATATAAGGTTATCAATTGAGACTGGTTCCAGCTGCAATGATGAATAATATAAATCCCTGTTCCAATAATCTAGTTGATCAATGCCAAGCCATGAATACATAATTTCTTCAATAACTTGAAATTCCCCTTCTCCTTTTAGCACCTTCACAACATCTTCTAACAAGTTTGGAATTCTGTTTAAGATGCCACGAATTTGTTCGTCTTCTTCAATAATCTTTATTGTCCACTCACCATGATCTTCTCCAGAAATTTTTTGAAAACAATGTGAAAAAGGCCCATGTCCAATATCGTGTAACAGTGCAGCAACAGTTGCCACCTTCTTATCATGCTCAGAAATTCTAATATCTCCAATAGAAGTAAGATGGTTTATTACTTTATTCATTAATTCATATACGCCTAAAGAATGTCCGAATCTTGTATGTACAGCACTAGGATGTAGGAAATAAGTATTTCCTTGTTGTTTAATTGACGATAATCTCCGAAAAGCATTTGTATTTATTAAATCTAAAATTTTTGTATCTTGAATATGGATTGCTTTATAAATAGGGTCTGTAAATTTCATATAAACCTCCCAAAGATAAAGTGAAACTTTAATCAGTGGGGGGTCTTCATCCCCCACTAATTATTAGTTGAACGAATCGGGCTCTTACTGCCCGCAAATAGCGGGATAAATTCAATTATATATTATATGAATTTTCCGTCATTTTAACAAGGGGCATTCCATATAAATAACACTGTTTAAACATTACTTATAGATTAACAGATAATAAAATAGACACCCCTAAGAAATAAGCACCAGGATAAGCAACATTTAGCGCTCCACATCGTACATTACATTAAAAGGAGTGATACACATATGCCCTGGCAACAAAAAGTACAATATTTAATTGGTCAACCTGTCGGTGTTTCGCTAGTAAATGGTCAAGGAACCTCTGGAGTTTTATGCGGTGTGCATGGTGGACATATTTATTTGTATGAATACTTATATCAATCGCAATTCGCAATGAAACATTATGATTTTAGACAAATTCAAGATATACATCCATTTCCAAAGTGTCCACAACAAAATCCTTTATATTAAAAAACAGGAGCAGCTAAAAAAGCTGTTCCTGTTTTTTTGCTTCACTCTAAAATTTATTGTCCTGCATGAAATTGCTGTAATGCTTCATCCACGTATACCCAGCCTTTCCATCCTAAATGAATGGTGTCCTTTAAGAAATACTTATCATATTCATGACCAGTAAAATCTGCAACTGGAAATCCAGCTTTTTCAACTTGTTCCCGAACTTTCTTATAATAAACCTCACGGCGTTCTTTTGGAAATCCTGCATAGTCATACCATGGTCCATTTACAGGAACAGAAATGAAGAGCGGTTTCACGTTCTTTTGCTTGAAAATCTCTAAAACAATTTGTAAATCTCCATATTCTGGCGATTTATCATAAGATTCTTTTGCCTTATATCCTTTAAATCCATGTAATTTCTTTTGAAATTTGTTTTTGTAGTAATATGGATTTTCAATTCCAAATGTATTTGATGTAGACTCGATTTTCCCAACTTGTTCAGCATGCCTTCTTGTTTCTTCCCAAGAAAGTGAACGTAATTCCATATTTCTTTGTTCTTTTTTAGGTTTTATATTGAATAAAGATTTCACTAAATCTTTATGATCCGCAATGTTTCGGTTTATATAGGCAACCGGCTGAAATACTCCGGCTTTTATCTTATGAGTTGTATCATTATATACAATACCTTCTAATGAGGTTTTTAATATATAATCGTCGCGGACAACCTTAAAATCTAGCAACCGCTTCGCAATTTTCCTTTTCATTTCAGGTTTTATCTCATCATTAAAAATAAAATGATATGTTTGCTGTTTAGAGAAGTTACTACTAAAGTTGCCTTCATTTACTCCATGCTGTGTAAACCATTGTGGTGAAAGAATAAAGACTACTTTTTTTCCTTCTAATTGATCCATCGTAGAAGTCACATTTAAAATATGAGCAAGACTCTGCGTCCCGCCCGTCCCTATTAGAAATGGTGTAAATCCTTCTGGTTTTACTTTAAAATAATTAGACGGATGATATGCATCCATCCGGGAAAATTCAGAGGAACCATACATCGGTAAATACTTCGAATTCTCTAACATTTTCTGTTGTAAGAAAACACCTTGTAACTTCTCTTTTTGTAATGAAGTCGCCGCATCTTCTACCTTTTCATTACTAATGAGTGACACTAAATGTTTAGATGGAATAAGCAATATAACCATAAAGATTACACACGCTACAATAATTGGGCCAAAAGCATTTTTCATCTTCATTTGTTGACCCGCTTTCTTTTACCAATAATAGAGCCGCTTATAATCACACTCTTACTAACTCGGTATTTCATGTCTACTAATAACTCTAACCCTTGTTTACGACACGTCATCATTCTTATTCTTCTCCTTTAGTACGTAAAAAATGCTCCATTCTATTCATCTATCATTTACATGTATTTCCCCCTCCCATAACACCCCATGTGCGCATCGTTTGTAGAAAATATTTCCAAATAAACATTTTAATTATACAAGATTTTCTATTCATTTCACACTCTAAATTCAGTAATAATTTTATTTTTCGACAAATTAAGTAAATTATAGCATGAATCTCCTCTACTTTATTTCAAGAATGAGACATTTCCACACACAAAAAAACAGACTGTTGTCCAAGCACAGTCTGTTTTGTATACTTCATTTTATTTTTTCACATCCGTCCATTTCAAACTAGTAGCGGGTCCAAATTGATGTACATATAAATTTTTCACATATGGTTTTTGCAAATAAGATAATCCGCGCTGGAACACCGGTGCAATTACCGCATCGTCAAGCAGCATTTTTTCTGCATCTTGCATCGCTTTCCAGCGTGCCTTTTCATCATTTCCTAGTTCCATTTTTGTCTTTTTAATTAATGCATCATATTCTGGATTTGAATAACCCGTATTATTGACACCACTTTCTGAAATAAAGACTTCTAAGTAAGTCATCGGATCTGGATAATCAGGCAACCAACGTGATAATGACATTTCATATTCTTTCTTTTTCTCTAACGCTAGTTTTTGAGAATGCGGTTGTAGTTTCACATTCACCGTGAGGCCTGGTAAACTCTTTTCTAGTTGCTCTTTAATATATTCTCCTACCTTTTTAAAGTTTTCTAAATCATAGTTTAGCATTTCTAACGTAACTTCATTCGTTCCTGTTTCTTTCTTTGCTCTTTCCCAATATTCCTTTGCCTTGTTCACATTCGTTTTATTAAACTCCGCCCCAGTCTCTCTAAAATCTTTTTTATCTGGCCCCTTTAAAAAGCCGTTTGGAACATAGTAGTTGGCAGGTACTGATCCGTCGTTTAAAAAGGAAGTTGCAAGCCCTTTTTTATCAAAAGCCATACTAAGTGCCAGGCGTGCATTTTTATTTTTTAGAATTGGGACATTTTCATTAAAGCGGAAAAAATACATGACCGGATCTGTATATTGTTTCAATTCTTTATCATTTTTATATTTATCAACGAATTCTGTTGAAATAACAGCACGATCAATTTTATCTGTTTGGTATAGATTTACTACCGTCGAAATTTCTTTAACAATTTGGTAGTTTACTTCATCTAATTTCACTTCTTTTTTATCCCAATATTGATTATTTTTCTTCATCGTAAAACTTGCTTCGTGCTTCCATTCTGATAATGTAAATGGACCGTTATATACAGTTGTATTTGCCTCTAAACCGTATTTATCTCCTTTTTCTTTTGCATACTTCTCATTAATTGGATAAAAGGATGGTAAACAAAGTAATTTTGTAAAGTACGGAACCGGATGTTCTAATTCTACAGTAAATGTTTTATCATCTTGAGCCTTTACTCCTAATTCATCCAATCCGATTTGTTTCTTATTTATTTTTTCTGCGTTTTTCACATCATACATAATATATGCATATTCAGATCCCGTTTCTGGATTAACAAGTTGCTTCCAAGCATACACAAAATCATGGGCTGTTACAGGATCGCCATTTGACCATTTCGCAGCACGCAAATGAAATGTGTATATTTTCCCATCTTTACTAACCTCATGCTTTTGAGCAATCCCAGGAATGACCTCATCATTTTTTGAAAGTCTAAACAATCCTTCCATTACATTATTTAATACGTTAAATGAAACAGCGTCTGTTACTTTTAAGGAATTCAATGATGGAATTTCCCCTGTCTCTGTTAACTGTAATATTTTCTTCTCTTCTTTTGGTTTTGTAGTCGTTTTTTCTTTTCCACAACCAGCTAAAAATGAAGAAAGTAGTAAAGTACTAACTAATGAAAAACGAACAACCTTTTTCACTTTAACCCCCCCTTTTAAATGTCTACTAATCTTTCATATTAAGGTAAATAGCGACGTGCTCCTGCATATTCTTCAATGTATCCTGGCGTGTTCACAGGAATAATTTCAACCGTCTTCGCTGCGTTTGGAGAGTGGATCATTTTCCCATCGCCAATATACATTCCTACGTGATGAACACTTCCTTTTCCTTGATTGTAAGCAAAGAATATTAAGTCACCTTTTTGTAAGTTTTCTTTTCCAACAGCGATGCCTGCTTTGGATTGTGGACCGGAGTCACGTGGAATTGTAATACCATGAGATTTATAAATCGTATGTGTAAAACCAGAACAGTCAAAGCCGAAACCACTTGTTCCAGCCCATATATACGGCAATCCTAAAAATAACTTCCCAGTATTCACTAAATCATCGCCTGTTGGAACAGGAATGTCATTTTGCGATTTATAAACCTTCCCATCATTTTTCCGTAACCATGCTTTTTGTCCGTTCGGTAACAATACTCGATACGACATATTATCTTCACTTATTAGTGGTAGGCGTGTGTTATAACTAACCTCTAAAGATTTATACTTATCAGATGGATTAATGTATAAAATAGCTGTCGGTTTTGTAATAAGAACAAATGGCTGCTCTTTTTTCTCTGCAAATTCTTGATTATAGGTTAACTGTTTTACAGGCACCCATCCTGGATAACCAGCTTCATTTCTTGGCGTTGGCTGACCATGGACAACTACTTTTGCCCACTCACCTTGCCGGTCAATGATTGTTACTTCCTGCCCCAATAAAGCTTGTGTTTCTAATTTATTTGTACTTGTTAACCAAAGCTTTTCATCGAGTGTCATCGATTTCGTCCATTTCCATAGATTAACAGGATTCGTCGCACTTGGCTCATCAATTGGACGAAGTAGATTTGGTCCAGTCCATAATGTTGCAGCTGCTACATCAACATACGCTTGATTATTTTTCACCTCTTCAGCCTTTACAACAGAAAAAGATGAAAATACTAACAAACTACTAAAAAGCCCAGTAATGAGTTTCCTCATAAGCACATCCCCTTTATTCATATTTTTCCTGCTCAAACAGGTTATAGCTTGTAAGACAACAACTAAAGCTTTATTTTATATTCACTGCATGATGCAGGTTTACCTTTGGTCCGTTATATATGATTCCGCCTGGCTCTTCCATTAACCATAAAGGAGCATCAAGATCAAAGTAATGAATATTTGGGTGAGCGGCCGCTACATGTGCAATTGCTGCCACAGAAAGCGATGATTCCATCATGCTACCAACCATGCATTTTACACCGGCAGCGCCAGCAATATCAGCAATCTTCCACGCTTCTCGTATCCCGCCGCATTTCATTAATTTAATATTTAATAAATCAGCGTACTGTCCTTGAACAAGTTTTAAAGCATCCTGCGCCGAAAAAACACTTTCATCAGCCATAATTGGTGTTTGCACATGATCTTTTACATATTTCATTCCTTCCCAATCTTTCGCATGAACGGGCTGTTCCACAAATTCTATATTTAAATTTCTATTTTCCATTTCTCGAATAATCGATATAGCTTCTTTTGGACTCCACCCTTGATTTGCATCTAATCGTAAAGTTACATCCTTCGGCACAACATTTCTAATCGCTTCAATGCGTTCTAAATCTAATTCTGCTGATTTACCAACTTTAATTTTTAATGTGTGAAATCCTTTTTCTACATGACTTTTTGCTTCTTTTGCCATTAATATAGGGTCATCAACACTTACTGTAATGTCCGTTTGAATCTCTTTCTGTCCACCTAGTAACGCATATAATGGGATATTATGAAACTGGCAATATACATCATATAAAGCCATATCAACTGCTGCCTTCGCACTCGTATTTCCTATACAGCTCATTTGAATCTGTAACAACAATGTTTGAAATTGTTGCAAATCTTTCCCGATTAATACAGAGCGAATTGGTCCTAAAATAGCTTCTTCCATTCCACTCGCAAAATCCCCGGTAATAACCGGAGTCGCAGCCCCAGCCCCTTTTCCTACAACCCCTTCATCTGTGTGAATCAAAACATCAATACTTTCAATCTCAGTTACAGTGCGCAAGGCTGTTTTAAATGGTGTATGAAGCTTGATATAACGACGTTTTACTGTTAGATCCATGATTTTCATTTCATTCATCCTTTCTGTCCAATAAAAAAATCCAGCCATAAGAATGAAATCTTATGGCTGGATTTTGTCTATGAATGTGTAGACAAAGCAGCGATTTGATTATATTTTTTTTGTGCATCTTTTAATGCTACAAGCAATGCTTTTTGAGATGATCCGAAATAACGATTTTTTATTTCTTCTATTAATTGTGAATCATTTATATTCCTATGTAGAAATAAATGTTTTACAAATTGGGCAGTTAAGGAAATGGTTGCTGAGCAATCCGCATCCACAATTTTCCCTGTATCTTTTTCCACAACAAATGCAACAAAGTAACTTTTAAACTTTTCTGTAATAGGATTGTTTTGAGGTGCTTTTGCGTCCCCTACGATATAAACCGTATTAGAAGCGTACACATAAATCTTCCTTTCTTATACAAGGATAACGGTTTTCTTAACAGGCGAATAAGCTGTATACTCATCGTTAATTAAGAAATGTATCCGCTTACCGTATATTATATACAATTAACAGAATTTTAACAATATTTATTTTAGTAAATATTGCACGATTAGACTTCCAATCTCTGAAAATATATAATTCGTATGACTTACACAGTCAACATTTGAAGTTAAAACAACTACATATAGCATTCGGTTATTTATGTTCAGCCTTGCAGCATCATGTGTAACAGTTTGCAGTTCTCCCGTTTTGTTCGCTATGGAAACCCCTTTAATCCCCTCTAATTTTCCACATAATTTATATGTAAATTGTTGATTTTGAAGTGGTTTATAAAACTGTTCTTCGTTTTCATATTGTCTTAGTAAAGATACAATATCTTCAGCTGTTGTGAAATTATCATTCTTTCCTGTTTCTTTAGGTGTTTGCATCATATATCGTTGCAGTTTCGTTCCATTTAACTGCAGTGAATCAATATGTTTTTGAATGCAATTCATTTTCAACTTATTTATAAGCCAATTTGTCGCAGTATTATCAGAAACCGTAATCATCAGTGTAATAAGATCTTGTATCGTTATATTTGGTGTATGTAATGAAGCAACAATACCGCTTCCTCCAGTTTTTTCGAGAGATGAAATAGGAATTAATTCATATGGTTCTAAAGTTCCATCTTTTACTTTTTCTATAGCGTATGAAAGAATAGGTAACTTAATAAGGCTAGCTGATGGATGCACCAATTGTTCATTGTACCGATATATAATTTCTCCTTGTATCATGATGCTTACATTTCCGTTTATACTTTTAATTCGTTTCTCTAGTTCATATATAAAGTTCGCTTTTTTCATATAACCCCTCCTTTTTGAAAATTATATCACCTACAAATGTTCAATTATGACACACTTCGCCTTAAAAGCAGTCAAAAAAACAGCACCTCCAATTGTTAGGTTGTGTCTAACAATTAGAGGTGCTGTTCAATTTGCTAACTGTTTTTTAAACAGACGTTTTCCTTTTCCACACTGCTTATCTACTTAGGTAGTACAAATATAGTTTCATTCGGTTTAGAGAATTGATACTCTTTTCTCGCAAACTTTAAAATTTCTTCTTCATCGTCTGTCAAATTTTTAACTTCGCTCTTTAAATACCGTGAATCTTTTTTTAAAGAAATTAATTGCTTTTGCTGATTGTTAATCGTATCTCGCTTTTCTACAATTATTTCTTGTTGCTTATTAAGAATATATTGAACATAAAATGTGGCGAAAAAAATAAAAATAAAAACGAAAATAAACCGGCGTAATTTTTTCTTATTCATAACTCGATATTCATTGGACTGTATTTGCTGTTGTGGTGTATTAGGAACATTTACTTTCTTGAGTTTCCTCATTTTTTAAATCCCCCTAACCCATTTTATTTCACTACCACAGACATACTTTCTTACTAACCTAAATTCTCTTTTTGTAAAATAAGCTCCTCCATAAAAAAATCTCATAAATTAACCAATTAGAGATAGCTTTCGACGACATCTCTATATTTCAGATGAAAATTTTATTTTTTGTGCTATAAATTAGTGTTTTATGTTTTTAAGCTAAACAAAAGGATCTCATAAACACATTCGCTTTTTCACTGAATAATTTATTAGAGATTCCTTTTATTAAGGAGGTAAACAAATGAACTACCGCACATTAGGAAAAACCAGTTTAACTGTTTCTGAAATCGGATTTGGAGCATGGGCAATTGGTGGTGATGAATGGGGGCCTGTAAATGACAAACATTCTATTACTGCAATGAAAAAGGCAATTGAATGCGGAGTAAATTATATCGATACCGCTGATGTGTATGGTTTGGGTCATAGTGAGAAATTAGTAGCACAAGCAATAAAAGAACATCGAAATGATATCGTTCTTTCCACAAAGGGAGGTTTAATTGGCCATCACTATGCCCCTGATGGAGAACCTGTCTACGATACTGCTGAAAAGGTAATTGCAGTATTTGAAACTAGCTTACTTCGCCTTCAAACAGATTACATTGATGTTTATTTTTGTCATATTTGGTGGGACAAAAATAAAGAAACGGAAGCCTTCCTTCGTGCATTTGAAATTTTAAAACGGGATGGAAAAGTAAGAGCGGTTGGTGTTTCTACACATGACTTACAATATATTAAAAACTTTAATATAGATGGCGACATTGATGTTGTACAACTTGACTACAGCATACTGAACCGGAAACCTGAAAATGCTATCTTACCTTACTTACAAGAAAAAAACTTAGGAGCCGTTATTCGTGGACCATTAAAAATGGGGATATTAACTGGAAAATTTACTGACCAAACAACATTTCCTGATGGTGATTTACGACAAAATTGGCCAAAAGAAACATGGTTTCAAGATGATTTACGAAAGGTTGAGAAATTGAGATCACTTTCAAATCCTAAACGAACTATGGGACAACTGGCCCTTCGTTATGTACTATCACACCCCGCTGTATCTGTTGCTATTCCTGGAGCAAAAACAGCTAATCAATCAGTCGAAAATGCTGCTGCTTCTGTACGCCCTCTTCTATTAGAAGAAGAATTGGCATATATACAAGACTTCTAAAAAAAGATTGGTAGCATTGCATTGCTACCAATCTTTTCTGTTACTCTATTATTCTCATATTATATATGTATTTTTTATTTCGATTTTCTTTATACAAGGTGTAGTAGATGCTGATGTCCCTTCTCTAACGCGATATCATATGCTGTTTTCCCATCATTTTTCTTAATACTTTTATCCGCTCCAGTTTCAATAAGTAACGCTACAATTTTTTCATCGCCTAATAAAGTTGCTTCATGAAGTCCTGTCCAACCACCACTTTGTATAGCGTTAACATCTGCCCCTTGCTCAATTAAAAATGCAGTCATTTCAATTTTCTTATTTGCAATCGCTGCTTGAAGAGGTGTATTTTCATTTTGATTCTTCGCTTTCACATGTAAATTAGCACCCTTTTTCAGAAGGAAATTTGCAATTTCTTTATAACCAAAATAAGCTGCTAAATGAAGAGGTGTCCAGCCATCTTCACTATAAGAATGCACCAGATCTTGATCCTCATTTATTAATCCCACTACCTTCTCCTCTTCTCCATTCATTACAGCATTTGTAATTGCTACAATTGAATTCATCGTTATCCCCCCTTTTACATAGAATTATTTTATTTTCTAGCTATAAATAATTCTATTAAACATGAAAAATTCCTTTTTAACCCACTTTTGTTTACATAATAATATTATAAATATTAATTTCATTTTCATTAATACTTAATTTGTTATCAAATTAAAAAAATATTTTTATAATAAAAAAACAATTCATTTTTATAATGAACTGTTCTGTGTAATGATAATAAAATTGTTTAATTTCTATGCTATAAACACGCATAACACCGTCTGAACAATCAAACAACGTTTAAAATAATTGTTTAATTTTATTTACCCTTCACTAATTAAAAAGGCTTTTTGATGTTGTTTCAAAGACTCTTCATTCACTCCGCCTTCATAATCAGGATCATCAAATTGAACGTTATCATCTTCCCAGAAACAGATACTGCAAATATCAAATGTACCTGGTGGTTCTTCCTCTAATGTTTTATAACCACAACATGGACATGTATATTTCATATCCCCCCCCTAAAAACCCTACTTTTATTTAATCTTATTACATCTTGTTAAACTATCCTTCTCTAAAAAACATTTAAAATTAAACAACTTTATTGTCACTGTACATGTTCGAGGTTTAACCAAAATATATTTTTGTATTTTTCTATAAAACAAACCACCACGTTTATATAATTAAAAAAACCTCCGTACTGTAGTAACTTTTTTATATTATATTTTATTTTTTTGTTTCGGATATCTTTTTTTCAAATATAAAAATAACCGTTGACACATAGCTATTTGAAAAATGATTTTTATATTTTTTTATAGATACAATAACTCCTACATTAACCTATAGCAATTTTGTCTCCTTCCCTTTCCCGTCTCTTTTAATACGTACGATTTTATTACGAGTTCAGTTAGTGAATCAGTTAATGTTTTATATGATAAATTTGATAATGCTAGCAGATCATTTGTATATAAAATTCTATGCTTTTCTAATAGTAATAATACTAATCGTTCAGATGGCTTTAAAGTTTCATCACTTTCTAGTATAAAATCTACATCTTTCATAGAGATATTACCCTTCTCCTTATTTAAAAAATTATGATTATCCATTATTAATACGAAAATATTATATAATAAATCTTATGTTATTTCAAAATAATATAAGATTTATACTAGAGAAGTGTCTATACTATTTCTCTAGTTAGAAATACTTTCTTCACTTCTTTCACCCTCTTTATTACATCATTTCTGCCTATTTTATGTTAAAATCCCTACCTTTTTTAATGCAAAAAAAGCCTCCACATTCGGAGGCTTCCTTCTATTTTACAATCGGCAATGTTAATTCACTTAATTTTACTGTAAGCTTCGTCCCTGCTTTTGGACGAATCGTATAGTCATAGTCACTTGCAATTAATACGACTCCTATTTGATGGCCGGCTTGGAATACATAATCATCCGGCTGCATGTCCCATGTAAATGTGTAATCTTTCCCTGGTATAATTGGCGTTGACTGTTCTTTTCCATTCAAGTTTTGTGGATCCATCCATCCTCTCGTCACAATTTCTGGTTTCGCACCGCCATAATCAACAAGTAATGCAGTTAAATTTGAGACTGGACGATCAATACTTCCCTTAAATGAAATTTTTGGTGTACCACTTATTCTCATTTCCTTTTCGAGCTTAGGCATTACATATACTAATCGATTTGGTGATTCTAATTCTGGATTTGCTACCAATTGATTCGATTTAATTTTTGCATCATCTAACAATGAAGACACTTGTTGTACCGTACCCATTCGAAGCGGTAAATCTACAGCTTTATTACTTAAAAGCGTACGTATTTTAGACGGAGCTGCTGCAGGGTCTGGCCAATTTTTTAATTTTTGCCACGTTTTATTTTCTCGTTGTACATCTACCATCGGTTCATTCATAATTCCATTTTCAATTCCGTATAACCAATAGTCAAACCATTTATTTTGTGTTTGCTGCCAGTTATTACTTGATGTTCCACCATGTCCTCCTTGATGTAACCACATTTTGCGAGGAATATTATTTTCTCCAAGAGCTTCCCACCACTCTGAAAACTGTTTTGTCTTTACATTCCAATCGTTTAAACCATGTACAACAAATACACTTGCCTTTACATTTTTAGCATCCTTCACATAGTTACGCTTATCCCAAAATTCATTATAATCCCCTGTTTTTCGGTCTTGTCCTTCAGTTAGCTCTTTTGTGATTTTTTGACAAACTTCAGGATTCTCTCTCGTTAACACTGCTTCGGCCATATTATCTGTATCTTCCCCTTGGTAACCACCTGGTGCAACAACTGCCCCATTTGCACGGTAATAATCATACCAGCTACTAATTGCCGCAATCGGAATAATTGTTTTTAATCCTTCAACTCCTGTTGTTGCAACAGCATTCGGTAATGTACCATTATAGGAAGCACCTGTCATCCCGACATTTCCTGTAGACCAATCCGCCTGTATTTCCTCACCATATTCTGTGAATGCTTTTGCTCTTCCATTTACCCAATCAATAACAGATTTTGTACCTAGAATTTCTTGTTCATCACCAGTTGTTGGGCATCCATCTGATTTTCCAGTTCCGATGCTTTCTCCTAAAATAACTGCATATCCACGAGGAACATAGTAGTTTCCATATGAACCGAGATTAGCTGGTCCTGCATAAGGTTTGCCTCCAGTAGGATGTAATTCTTCATCTACATTATAAACTGGTACGTCTTTTATTCCCGAACGGTAAGGACTCATTTCATAAATAACGGGAATTTTCACACCTGGTTCTGTTTTCGGTCGCATTACCTTTATCGATACACGATCCTTTTTCCCATCTCGATCACTATCAATCTCAGTTTCTACAAATAAATTTTCTACAATTGCCTCATCAATTGAATAAATAGGCTTCGTCATTCCATTTTCTAACTCAATTTTTGTCGATTGAGCTAATGTTTCTGGCACTTTACCATTTAACGGTAGCGCAGAAAATTTTATTGAATTCTCTTCGCTCTTTTCTGCATGTACTGTAATACTAGAAATACTTGATGTAAGTGTTAAAGAAAACATTGCTGAGAGTGCGACTGCTAGCTTCTTTTTCTTCAAATTTCTTCCCCCTTTATATTTTTCTATTACATCTTTCACTATACAATAAAATAACAGAAAATTCAGTTTAAAAGCAGGTGAAAACTTGAGAAATTTGTAAGATTTTAACCTTTCTTATATAATTCATAAGATTGCTCTAATCCTACGTTGTATTTCGTATTATTATCTGTCCAATCTTCTCCTAAATTCCCAGGCCATCCTGATGTATTAGCCACATATTTTAAAAGCGCTAATTCTGTTAATCCTTTGTTCACCCCACGTTTATAGGAACTCACCATATGCGAGATTGCTATTGTTGCATTTGTTTTTGCATCCTTTAAATTTTCTTCTGATAATTGTGCCGGTGCTAACCCACCTCGGTGTAACTGAAATAATCCAAAAGATGTTCCTTTATCTCCAACAGCTGTTCGATTAAATTTTGTTTCATGCTCAGCAATTGTAAGTGGAATCCATTCTGGTATACCGTACTGTTTTGAGACTTCACTAATTACTAATTTATTATTTTCAATTTCCTTTTGTTTTTCATACTTCATATAAGCTGCATAACATAAAAGTGTCAACGTGCAAATTACTACTATATATTTTAATAATTGTTTCATAGATTCATCCTCTATATTATGTATTTGTAATCCTGTATACCCCTACTATAAAATGTTCATGTGACATCTATTTGACAGAATGTAATTAAAGAATAACAAGAGCCGACTTTTGTTAAACATACTATAATGCGAAGAGGATACTATATTCAATATAGGAGCATAAATCCAAACGACGATGAAATGGTAAATATACTGGCAGCACCCATGCACAGTTGACACAAACTGTGTATGAATTGAGAAAAGATAATAGTTTATATATTTTTTCTATTAAGTGGATCTCGATTTTCTGCTACTTATGTGACGAGAACCTAAAATGTATTCATTCATATTCACAGATGATGTCCTTTTAGTTGGATTCTTACGCTGAAGCAGCAAGAAATTGTTGTTCTTTGCGCATTAATTTGATTTTTTATGGAAAGATATACTAGTAAGTATACGATTTGAACATTCTATTTTTTAGAGTATAACAGGAGGAGAATGAATATGTCAGAAATTGAAGTAGGCGAAATTTTCACCCTTAGCGATGAGAGTAATGAGGAGCAGGAAGTTGAAGTACTCGGAACGATGAATGTCGAAGGAGCAGAATACATTGCTGTTGGCTTTGTAGAAGACATTCAAACGGAAACAGAGGAAGACATTGATATCTTCTTTTTAAAAGTAGAAGAAGATAGTGAATTCTCATACATTGAGAATGACGAGGAATTTGAAAAAGTATCTGCTGCGTTTGAGAAAATGATGGACGAGCAAGAATAATATTGGTTGGACACAAGAGGGGGATGCATATCTGCCCTCTGTTTTTGTATATAGGGGGACCGCCCTATTGCCATCAACCTAGTACCTTGAAATATCCTCAAAACGAATTTTTTATTTTATAGTTATTTATTAGAACCCAAATCATTTTTTTGTTTTGGGGAAAACCCCATTCCTTAAGTTGATGGGCATGTGGCGATTCCTCATATAAAATAATTTTTATAAAATAGGAGAAACTATACTATCAAATTATATAAAAGAAAGCTGAGGTGCTTTTATGAAAAAAATATGTTGGATATTATGTTTTTGTTGCTTCATAACATTTTGGAATGCTAAAATTCCTGTAAGTTACGCTAAAGAAGGACAGGTATTTACATATACAGTAAATCAACAAGCATTATTAAAATTTTTAAATTCAAGTTCAAATGAATATAATAATGCAATGAAGCAAGGAATAACTCTAGCTGAGTTTGCATCTAAAAAAGGCATAGATGAAGCAAAGTTAATCCATTATTTTGCAATAGAACAAAAAAAACAATTAGATATTGCACTAAATAAAGGGAAAATAGATCCTCAGATGTATCAAGATCTCTTACCTGATATCCATCATAGTATTTATAGAACTATTCATTATAATCCTAATTCTAAATAGACGTTTCCTTCTTTAAAATCAGCTAAAAAAGGATAGGAGAAATTAGTAAGATTGAATAAGGAATCCTGGCATAAAAAAGACTTGGTATCAGGTCTTTTTTTGTAATAAATCCAAACTAAATGGAACAAAAAAGAACCCTTATCATAAGGATTCTGCATCAGAAAACAACAAATATATAGAAATAATATAAATTGTAATTATAGTTCTTTTTGACATTTTACCATTATAAATTTAAATGGAGGTTTATTTTCCATATTCTTATGTGGCTCAACAATTTCCGAAAACTCTATCAGTCCATATTTTCCAAATTCTTGTTTGATCGAGTCAGAATCATAAAAAAACATTTTTACCCCTTCCATTATCTCAAAATAGTCTTTACCCAGTTGTTTGCCCTTTCCAAACATTGGGGCTTCTTTTGAAATAGTAGTAAAAATCATATATCCGTTTGGCTTTAACTGATTATAGCAATCTTTAATAAACTTCTCTCTCTCACGATTATTCAATAAGTGAACAAGTGCATAACAAAATATACCATCATAAAGTTTGTTATCAAAAGGCATATCGGTTACTGGACCATGAAAAATACTAACATTAAGTCCATTTTGCATTGCCAATTCAATCGCTGTTTTTGAAATCTCAATACCTGTTACATTCATTCCGTTGTCAATAAAAACCTTTGCATTTCTACCATATCCAATACCAGGAATCAATATATCCTTAACTTTCTTTTCAAGGAAAAAGTCCTTTGTCAAGATTGCGGAGTCTGAAGGTTCAAATCCCCACATCATTTGATTTTCTATAAAACTTGATTCCCAGAATTCTGTCATACCTCAATCTCCTTTACAAATATTGGATTTATTTTTTAAAAAATCTGCTGTTTTTGTATAAGCATAGGCTACATTACATTGAACATAAAATTCTTTACCTTTATTGCTTCTTTATCATTTTCAAATAGTTCAATCCATTTGAACCAGTACATATAGTTACTGATATATTTAGTTACAACACCATTAAACCTATTCATCCACTTCTTTAATTTGCTGTGAACAGCATTTATGTGTTGAATATGGTATATTCCTTCTTTATGTTTTCCTCTTTTTACACGCTTATGGTCTAACGAAAAATCATGGGCGAACTGAACATAACTCTTTTTGGAAACATTTATGATTCTTTATTGATTTGGTTTGCAATATCAATAATATATCTATTGTTTAGTTCATCTTTCATCTTTTTTTCTGCTTCAAACATCACATTTTCAATTAAACAATCTGCGTTTTTAAAGTCTTCATGTTCTAAAGAACATGTGAATAAAGTTGTTTTACCTTCAATAGCTTGAATTACATCTAAAAAAGAAATATCACCAGACTTCCTTACTATACTATATCCACCATTAACACCAGGATTGGATTCAATTAGTCCTGCTTTAACAAGTTTTGTTAAAATCTTAGAAAGATATGTTGGTGAGAGATTTTGAATTTTAGCTAACTGTTCTACTCCAATCGCTTTTCCTTTTGGTGCTAGTGTTAAATATACCATTGTGTGTAAAGCATAATTTGTAGCTTTTGAATATTTCATTACTTTCCCCCATTACAAATACATTAAAGACCTTTTATATCTGGAATTCATTTTAATTTAAAGTGAAAGAAATAGCAAGATGTTTACATCTTCTCTCTTATGCAGAGTCTGACCATACTACGCACTTATTCAACTGCCCTTTCCTTTCGTACAATAAGAAAAACCGCATCACTATCATTTCAGATAAGAGATTCCGTTAATCTTTTTATAAACGGTACGACTTTCTTATAAACAGTGCATCTTTGTTTAAACCGATAATATAAAGAGTAAAAGCTCTCACAAATTAGGCATATCTAACTTGTGAGAGCTTTTTATTTTAACATTTAGGTCTTGCTAACTCAAAGTAAACTCTTTTTTATATACATATAAAATTGTATTTCATTTTTTATAATGGAGACACCGTACTCAAAACCATGTCGTTCTAAAATACTCTTTACAATGGCTAATCCTAATCCAGTCCCTGATACTTCTTTACTACGTGAAGCTTCTAATACATAAAATGGCTCCCAAATTTTTTCGATATCTGTACTTACTTCAGGATTAATTCCATTTTGAATACTAAAATATACACAATCATTTCTTTCTTCCAATACAATTTTGATATTTTGATTTTCTGTATATTTGATTGCATTTGAAATTAAATTATGAAATACCATTTTCATTTTATCCAAATCTGCATAAATACTAGCCTCTCTCGCGTGACAATCCATTTGTAAATGTATACCTTTGGCTTGGAATTCAATTTCATGTTTATCAATTATACTTTTAATAAGGGGACCTATCTGCGTTTCTTCTTTTTGTAAAAAATCTCTTTCTAATTTCGAAAAACGTAACAACTCTTCTATTAAATTTGAAATTTGATCGGTTTGTTTAATAATCGTATCTAAATATGTTCCATCATCGAGACCGTCTTTAATTCCCATAGAATATGCTTTGACTAAAGCGATGGGTGTCTTTAATTCATGCGTAATATCCCCCATAAATCGCTTTAAATGTTCATTTCTATTCGTTAAATCCTGATGCGTTTCATATAATTTATCACTCATAATATTGATACTATTCGCTAAATCACCAATTTCATCATTTGTTTTTACTTTCGTTTTTTTAAATTCAAGATTAGAAATATCTTCTGCAACATCACTTAATTCTTTTAACGGAGTTGTAATTGTTTTTGATAATATCCATACGAGCACAATGACGAGAAATATTGAAAAACCAAATATATATAGATTAAATGTATTAAGTGTCTCAATTAGTTCATTCGAGTGAGCAATAGATACTCCCACTAAAATTAACATTTCATTTTTCGAAATATAACTCGCAAAAAAGCTAGCCTTCAGTTTTTCTTGATCATATAATTTGTTTATTTTTCTAGATTCATCCACTTTCATTATTTCTGTTTTTGTAATCCATAGCTTATTCAATGTCACTCTCTTTTTTATAAGCTCAGAACGTAACGATTCATTAATTTCATCTTCTGTATTTTTTATAGGAGTATACACAATTGTTACATTATTCTCATTCTCGATTTGATTTATAGTATCTGTGAATTGTTCAACAGGCGAAGACTGAATTTGATTTGTAATGGCATTTAACTTTTCTCTCGTTTTGTATATATTGTATTTCGGTAAAAAATAGTTCATTAACAATAATGAAATAGTAAATATAAGAATCATTGTTAACGATATACTAATAAAAAGTTTTTTACCAAGCTTATTCACGTTCATCCTCCAGACTGTAACCTAAACCACGGTGCGTTTTAATAACATCCTCACCAATTTTTTTTCGTAACCGTCTAACATGTGTATCCACTGTTCGCTCATCCCCGAAATAATCAAATCCCCATACAATATCTAAAAGTTTTTTTCGTGTTAAAATTGTTCCTTTATGATTTAAAAAACATTTTATTAATTCTAACTCTGTTTTTGTAATTTCTAATTCTTTATCATTTTTATATACTTTATTTTTTAGTAAATCAATTTTTAAATTTTGAACTTGTATGACTTCATCTTGATTTAAAAGCTTTTTAGCACGTGTAAGTAAAATCCCTGGATGAAATGGCTTTTTTACATATTCATCCGCCCCGCTTTGCAAAGCCGCAAGTTCATCTTCATTTTCACTTTTAGCAGTAAGCATTAACACTTTCACGCTTGAGTTCTTTTTGATTTCCTGACATACAGTGATTCCATTCCTTTTTGGCATCATCCAGTCTAAAATAGCTAAATCAATTTTTTCTTCATAAAATATTTCAAGTGCTTCTTCTCCATCCTTTGCTAGGAGAACTTGGAATCCTTCTTTCTCGAAATAAGCTTTTAAAATTTTAAGCATATCTTGCTCATCATCTGCGATTAATACTCTCACTCGGACCTTCCTCCATTAACTATATATATCCTATAAATTGTAATCATTTTCATAACAAAGTAAAATGGATTTCTTATTTTACTTTGTTATGGTACAACATTTTTGTTACATGAATGTGACAAAAAATATTTATAGGATTTGAGGGAATAATAAATATGAGGTGTTGTTCCATGTTTAAAAAAATAGGATTTCTTTTTCTTTTTTCATTTTTATTAGCAACAAATGTTCTCGCAGAAACAAATAAACAAATTGAAGTATTTGATTGTCAAAAAGAGATGGTCGTGCAAAAACAATCTCTAGATGCAGAAATTCAAAAAGAGGCAATACAATATGCCAAATCCATTACTGGACCATTTAAAAATCTAAACGTTGTCCCTAAAACTGGTCATTTGATAAAAATCCCTTTATCTAAACCGGTTACCATTACAAATCAATGGATACATACAACGATAGATGAAGTTCTTGTACTCCTTCCGCTTAACGAAAAACCCTATATCATGATTTATGATGATGAAAATAATCCGCATTTTTATTATGTACAAGGTCATCCTGAACATTTATTGCAGCATTTAAAAGTTAAATTATAATTACTTATAAAAAGATTCCATAAGATTGTGCCGTATGGAATCTTTTTCTTTATAATCTTAAATAATGAGTCGATCCTTGATACCCTTCACTTTTCCTAAATCCATTTGAAATATAAAATTGACTACCTTGTTTTGTGTCTGTATACAAAACGACAATTTGAAAATGCTCTTTTGCATCAGATAAGATTTTTTTTAGTAATAAATTTCCTATTCCTTTCCTTCGATATACTTTTAAAATATAAAACCTTCTTAACCGTCCAACTGTTTTAGCTTTCGTATACGGATCTTGGTTTATGCCACCGATTCCGATAAGAACTTCATCTTGAAAAACGCCATACAAGCATTCCCCCTTCTTATTAAATGAATTTGTTTTATTTCTGTATTCATTCACTAGCTTTATAAGAAAATTAAATCCTTCTTTTTTACTTTCTTCCACAAGATGAGTGATATCAACTTGTGATAGGCTTTCAATTTGTTTCAATTGAAATTTCCACATCTCCATCACCTACCTGTAATATGTAATACTACAAAAAAGGACTTTCCCATTTAAAAGAAGTCCTTTTTTCATTCCTATCACACTACTATATTACTTTTCATATTTTTAATCTCAACCCACTCATAATGCAATGACTGGGCTGGTTTACCGCTACTTATTAATAGTAGCTATATTATGTTATCCACATGTCTTGGAACCCGTAAACGGATAATGAGGTTCAAGAAGAGTAGAATCTTAGATAAACAAAAAGGGCCTTTCTCTTTTTTTATATAGTAGCTATACTCCAACCTACGCACCTTTTCATTTACTACATATTATAAATTAATCTTAGTAGAAAGGTGTGATAGTTATTTTGAGTTTACAGAGTATAGATATCGCCCATTTTCTGTTTGCCATGGGCTGCTTATTAGCGTTAGCCCACCTATTGGGATTTTTAGCAGAACGTATATTCATTCCTCGGGTTATCGGAGAAATATCGGCAGGGCTTGTTCTTGGACCAACTTTGTTAGGCCATTTTTTCCCTGATATTTTCCAATGGATGTTTTTAGGCTTCGAAGGAGAAGGCAAGTTATTTGGACTTGTTTATCAATTTGGCTTACTTATGCTCATGTTTAGTTCAGGGTTAAAATTTCAGACAAAATTTAGTAAAGAGGATTTAAAAATTACTTCTGCTTTAGTTGTAGGGGCAACCATCCCAGCATTTATTGCAGGTTGGCTTGCTGCAGATTTATTAAATGTTACTTCCTACTTAGGAAGTGCAAACAATCCTCTTGCAATCAAGATTATCATCGCTATTTCCATTGCGGTTACCTCTATACCAGTTATATCTAAAATATTTAACGACTTAGGAATCATGCGCACTAGATTTGCCAAAATAGTGCTGGCTTGTGCTGGCGTACACGATATTTTATTATGGGTGGCTTTAGGATATGCAACAGCAATAGCAAGCCATGGAGGTACTATTACATTTAGTTTAGGATTCACAACGATTTTAATAAACATTGGATTTATTGCAGGAGTTCTATTAATTGGTCACTTTTTATTTAATCGCTTCACATTTCTTAAAAATAATTTCCTCTTTAAGGCATCACCTCTTGGATATTTCCTTTTCATCATGTTCATGTTAGCAGCCTTAGCAGGGTACCTGCATGTAGAGACCATTTTTGGAGCTCTTCTCGCTGGTATTATGATCAAACTATCAATTCCAACAGACGAAGTAGATAGAATTGAGCATACTGTATCAAAGATTTCTTTTTCTTGGTTTACTCCACTTTATTTTGCAATTGTCGGATTACAATTAAATCTTGTTAAAAATTTTAATCCATTTTATTTCCTTGGATTTCTCTTATTTGCTTGTTTAATTCAAACTCTATCCGTTTATATAACATCTAGGCTTATAAAACAAGACCGATTGACCAGTCTCAATCTTGCAATAGCCATCAATGACCGTGGAGGTCCGGGAATTGTTCTCGCTTCAGTTGCATATACAACAGGAATTATCAATCAAGAGTTTTTTGCCGTAATAGTTATGTTAGCATTGGTAACCTCATTTTTGCCTGGTGTATGGTTCCGTTTAGTTCTAAAAAAGAAATGGAGACTAATGCCAGGAGATGAAAATTTAGTTTTAGATAAAGATAAAGAACTTATCGATAATAAATAAGTTCATAAAAGAATAATCGATAAAATTGCAAATCTGTACGGACATTCGTTACTTTCACCGATAATTTATATATGAATGAATTAACTTAAAAGGAGTGAAAAAATGTTATACGAGGATTCACAATATTGTGATTGCGTTGAAGAGATGGCAGACCAATTAAAAATATATATAAACAAATCTGTTGTCATTTTTGAAAAAATGGTTTCATTTCTGCTATTGTCAAAGATGTGACAGATGACTCAGTTGTTGGATTGTCAAATGTAACTAAGGTTATTTATTATGAGTGGGGACAAAAATCATTTAGTTTTAGTCAATTATTCGTAAGTAATTGTGAAATTACGGAATTTGGACAAGCATTAACCAAAGAAGATCCTACATTGTTAGATACCACTCCATCTTCGAAGTGGGGAAAGTTACGCAAACTTTTGCATCAGATAAGATTTTCTTTAATAATAAATTCTCTATTCCTTTCCTTCGATATGCTTTTGAAATATAAAACCTTCTTAACCGTCCAACTGCTTTAGCTTTCGTATACGGATCTTGATTTATGCCACCGATTCCGATAAGAACTTCACCTTGAAAAACGCCATACAAGCACTCCCCCTTCTTATTAAATATATTTGTTTTATTTCTGTATTCATTCACTAACTTTATAAGAAAATTAAATCCTTCTTTTTTACTTTCTTCCACAAGATGAGTGATATCAACTTGTGATAAATTTTTGATTTGTTTCATTTGTAAATCTCCCACTTAAATCACCTTCCAATAATATTTTGGGTTTTAAATTTCTAATTCTATGAAAAAAGGAATTTCCTATATAAATAAGTAATTCGAATAACGTGGAGAAAAAACCTAATCACAGTATAAATAGCGTATGATTTCGCAACAGAATTTGCATATTAAATAACAGTATATTTAGCATATAAAAACGCTTGGGGTTATCCAAGCGTTTTTATATGCTATGTTTAAAGCTTTATTCAACTAGAGCACCTTCGTTCCTATTTCCTGTTGTACAAACAAGAAACAGATTTTTTTACAAAGAGATACTTTCTTTTAAATATTAATATGGTAAATATTCTTGTTCTCTGTAACCTTTGATAGTATGCCTCCATTGTACTGAACAACTCTATTTGAACGTATATTAGAAATATTGACACCGATTTGAACAGTCTTAATCCCCATCTTTGAACACTCTTTTAGCAACAACCGTAACAACTCATTTCCATATCCTTTTCCACGTTGCGAAATGGGTATAGCATAACCTATATGACCACTGTTATTTTTGAGGTTTTCATTTAGTCGATGTCGAATTCTTCCATATCCAACTGGTGTTTGATTATAAAACAACCAGTATGTGGTTTGAGGAACCATCCAACCTTCCAGCCCAATACCTCTTGAAAAGCCTTCGTTTCTTTCTAACCATAAGTTAAACTCTTGATATGATACCCCATGAATTTCGTTGTGAAATCCATTGTCATTGGGAGTAATTTCTTGCAACATGTCATATATCTTTTTCCCGTCATCTTTAGACAATGCCTTTAAATATAATTTCATTTTTTATATCCCAATACAACTTTTCATATTTTTAATCATTTCAACAATAACCCTCGAAGATTGATTCGCTGCAACTTTTGCAAAGTTTTCATATGATATAGTTGCCTCATCATCCGCAGTATCAGAAATACACCGAATGACAAGAAATGGTACATCATTTATATACGCAACATGACCAATCGCCGAACCTTCCATCTCTACACAATGCGGCAAGTATTCAGCAATTAATTTCTCTTTCAGCTGCGCATCTTCAACAAAGCATTCCCCACTAACAATCCTTCCTTCATAAACGTTTCCTTCCAGTCCGATTGTATTACATGAATTTAATGCAAGTTCTCTCAATTCCTTATCTGCAATGAATGTTTCTTGAAATGGAAATAAATTCTTCATTTGTCCTTTATCTACATCATGATGTGTAACATTCGTGGAAATTACGAGATCTCCAACTTTCATACCTGTATATAATCCACCTGCAACACCTGTATTAATCATACAATCTACTTCGAATTTGTTTATTAAAGTTTGGGCACATGAAGCTGCATTCACTTTTCCAACTCCACACCTTGTAAGAATAATCTCTTTATCCATGAAAACCCCTCGATAAAAAGGCATTTTGGCGATCGTAAATTCTTCTTGAATCTCTAGCTTTTCTAAAAGTAAGTCTATTTCAATTTGCATAGCTCCGATAATACCAATTTTTTTCATTTGTCATTTACCTCTTCTCGATTACATATAAAGTTTAAGTTAATGAATACTTTTTCTGACTCTCTCAGCCATAACTGATACTAAAAATTTTGGAAGTATCAATTGTCGTTTTATTCTTTTGGGTTGTGTTACTAGCCTATATAACCATTCTGTTCCAGTATCCCTCATTAATTTTGGAGCTCGTTTTACCGTGCCGGATAAAATATCAATCATACCTCCAATACCAATGGATAATGGTACGTTTAATTTTTGCAGATTTTCATAGATGAATACTTCTTGCTTAGGAGATCCTAATCCTACCAATAGTAAGTGTGGTTCAAATGTTTGAATTCGAAGTTTGACTTCTTCTATCTGCTCATTTTTGACAAAGCCATGTTGTCCTTCGAAAGTAGCATGTGGAAAACGCATTTTTAAATTCCTTAATGCTTTCTCATTACTTTCTGGTGCAGCACCAAAAAGAAATACACGGTATCCCTCTTGATTACAATACTCTATTAAATCATGAGTCAAATCCGCACCGGTAACACGTTCTTTCAATGTTCCCTTTAAAATTTTAGAACCAAGTATAACACCTATTCCATCAGCTGTTATTAAGTCAGCGGATAGCAAAATATTTTTAAAACGTACAGATTTATCTGAAGTTTCTTTAGCAGACATCACAATTTCAGGATTCGCTGTAACAATAAACTTTGGCTTGTTTCCCTTTTCAGATAACCAATGTTTTAATAAATCTATTACTCTCTTATACTCTAAGCTACAAAATGGTATGCCTTTTATGTATTGTTGTTCCATTTCTTACATACACTTCCCCTATGTGTTCTCTTATAATAAATAATTTAAACTTCCTCTTTTACAAGCTGTAAATACTCATCAATATCCTTATTTATTTGAAGCAACGATTTCTCCCAAAACTCATGATCAGCAAGATCAATATGAAAATATTGTTTCACCAACTTTTCAACCGGACGTTTTCCAGTCTCACATAAGAATTTTTTGTATTTGGAATGAAACTTACCACCATCTTGTTTTGCAATTTCTAATAATCCTAAACTTAGTAGATAACCAAATGTATATGGATAGTTGTAAAAAGGAACATTCGCTGTATAAAATTGACCATATTTCATCCAAACAAAAGGTTGGTATTCTGTTAGAGAATTTCCATAAGCTACTTCTTGTGAACGTATAGATATTTTTTCTATTTCATCTGCACTTAACGGCCCCTTTGAGATTTCTTCATAAAATGTTTGCTCAAATTGAAAGGATGCTCGAATGGCCATTACATAATTAAAGCTATTTCTGATTTTCCAGCTGAGCAACGATTTTCTCAGCTCTCTACACTCTGCTGTTTTAACTAAATAATCTACAAGTACCATTTCAAAGAAAATAGATGCTGATTCAGCCATACTCATTGGAAGATAATCATCCAAAAATGCGGTAGACTGTTCATGGCTCATTACATAAAAATGCCATGCATGTCCTAATTCATGTGCTAATATCCGTACACTGTCTAAAGTTCCATCATACCTTAATGAAATTCGAGATTCTCCTTCGCTTAAAAAAGGAGCGCAAAATCCACTAGGAGGCTTATTATCTCTTGGTTCAGCATCAATCCACCCGTTCGTAATGGCGCGCTGTACAAATTGAGCTAGTTCTTCATCGATTTCTTTTAAAGCATCATATATATTCTCTATTGCTACTGGAAAAGGAATATCAATCTGTTCATTTTGATTTGGCGTCATAAGTTTATGCCATGTAAATATTTCTTTACTGCCTTTATAAAATTTTAGAACACCTGACAACTTTTCAAGATTCTGTTCAATTATATTCCACATTGCAAACAATGCATTTTCAGAAATTCCATTCGTTTGAAGGGATTGTGACAAGACTCCCTTTTCTTGTAACAGATTACTTTTTATATTACGCAACCTCCCCATTTGATTAAGCACGCTAGCAAATACCGCTTTCTCCTTTTCCAATGCCTCTGTAAAAGAAGAAAATACCGCTAATCTTTCATGATGAGTTTCAGCATTCATCGCAAGATAGTTTGCTTTTCCAAATGAAAAGACTTCATTATTATTATGTATTTCTAATCTATTTCGTAATTGTATGTACATATCTTCCCAAGCTTTTAATTCATTTTCTATAAAATGAATATTTCGATTTTCGTGAATGTTATTTTTTTCACGATTTCCTCTTTGTAGTAATAATTGAACTTCTGTCTTCAAATTATTTATTTTTGAATGTGGTAAAACTACTATAGATTCATCTACTTGTTCAGTAGATAAACAGTAAAAGTAATACTCTGCCTTTTCGATTCTTTGTATAATTTTTGAAAGAGTTTCTGAATCTCCCTCTTCTTTATATATTTCTATTAATTGCTCAATTTTCTCTATTTCTGTAGAAAACATAGGGTCTTTTGTTTCAGGATATAATCTTTCCAAATCCCACCGCGTTGGATGATTGATGATTTGATTCATTCTATAGCCTCCTGTTTTTACAGATAGTTACAATCATGTATTCATTAGCTAATTATATACGAATCATTTCAATTTTAATATCTTGAAATATTTTGACTTTTATGCAAGTATTTTTTCCTATTCTATTTCTTCTTATTTATATAGCGTGCATTTACTGCCTCTTCTTTTGGATATATATAGATACATTAAACACATCAACGTAACTACAATTGGAATGGCAATTACATCACCAATAAACGGATATACCATTACGCAACATGCAAATGCTGTTACAGAAAAAGTCTTTCCCAATCTATTCTTTATTAGCTTTATTCCTGCTGCAGTACCTACTATATATGTAACAATTCCTAACGAATTAGGGATTAATACTAATTTATCTAGACTAATATGAAAAATAAAACTTATGAAAACCCCTGTTACTGCGATGAATCCAACTGTCATTAAAGCATACGTCGGTGCATTCCTTTTATTATCTAAATATCCAAGATACTTAGGAGCAAACCCTTCTTTTCCTAAAGAATAACCCAGCCGGCTCATACTTGCTATAAATGCATTTGTTGTACCTAAGCAAATCATGAAAGCTACTAATCCAACGAGCCATGTGAATTGGCTACCTAATGTATTTTTTATTACCATTATAAGTGCAGTACTATTATCAGCCCCCTTAAAATATGCACCTGTCCCGATTACTGAAATAGCAACTCCTATATATAAAAATCCGATAATAATAACTGCAGCACTTGTTGAAAAAACGATGTTCCTTTTTTTGGGAGACTTGAATTCAGGTGCTAAACTTGAAATAGCTTCCCATCCAAAGAAAGACCAAAATATGAATAATGAAGCCTGTAAAATTGGTTGTATTTCATTTCCCGATACGTTCAAACTTATATTCTTCATTTCAATAGTAGGTAATGAGCAAACAATTGTTAGAAGTAAGATTAAAAAAGTTAATACACCTATACATACTTGAAATACTCCACTCATTTGTAACCCGAAGAAATTTGAACAAATAGCTGTAGTTAATATAAACAAAGCAATTACATATGCAAAGTAAGCAGGGAAATCGAAGACTTTAGTAATATACATCCCGCCCGTTAGAGACACGATAATTTGCCCAACACTTCCAGCAATAAAAAAACACCAACCTATTATAGCTCCAACATTTTTCCCAAAAGCTTTTTCAGAAAACGTTGCAATTCCACCTGCACTAGGATACTCAATAGATAAGAATGCAAAAGTAAACGCAAGCGGGATACTAAGCAAGATCATTACAAGCCAAGAAATAATAGCATTTCCCCCCGCTATGCTCGCTGTCATACCCGGCAAAATTAAAATTCCCGATCCTAAAACTGCCCCAACATATAAAGCTGTCCCCTTTCCAATAGAAATCGTTTCTTTAAAATCATTAGACATTTTATACACCTCCATTTATATTTAAATTATAGAAAGTTATGTATCTATTTTATATTCAAAAATGAACATAGTTTTTTTCTTAACTTTATATTATGAAGGTATTTTAGTTATTTATTTTCATTTTCGTAAAGGAGTACATTTTATGGATGAAATCGATAAAAAGATAATTTTACTTTTACAAGAAGACGCCAGAATGACGATTAAAGAAATGACAGAACATTTACACCTTAGTCGTCCTAGTGTTACGGAAAGACTCAAACGATTACATGATGCAGGGATAATCGAAAAATATACAGCACGTATTTCTCCTGATGCAGTTGGCAAAGGAATTCAAGCATTTTTAAGAATAGAGAACTTAAAAATCCCCTGTAAAAAATTCGAAGAGAAAATATACAACGAACATAGAATACTTGAATGTCATCGAGTAACAGGAGAAAGTAGCTATTACTTAAAAGTAGCTGTGCAATCAATGAAAGAATTAGAATCATTAATCGATATTGTAATCCCATTTGGTACCGTAAAAACCTCTATGATACTCTCCTCACCAATCCCTTACAGACCAATTATTGTAGAATAAATATAAGAAAGGAGTGGTCATAAGAACCACTCCTTTCTACTTTAAACTTTTATAAAACCATGACTTTACTTGTTTATTTCCAAATCTCATTTACCCATTCAGGATGATCAATAAATGGATTACGGTTATGTTGATACTTTGTATATATAATTTCATTACGCTTTCTTTCAAAGTTATCAACAGGGTCTTGTTCATTCCATTTTAGTAAGACTGATAGTTTCCCCATATATGGATCTTTATTGTTATTCACTTTTTCGTTAAGTTCTAAATCTATTTCGCCATTATCTCCTTCATAACGAACGGCCATGTAAAATAACATTCTAGCGATATCTCCTTTTACACTATCACGAGGTTCCCAAGAATCACTATCATATTTACATTCTGTCGCTTCCGAATGATTCACACCGCCATTATCAAAATCCAAATTTCCACGTGAACTATTTACAGATACATCCGTCGCTCTTAAATGGTGAAGGTCCGTTCCTGGTCCTGCTGCTGTCCCAAAATCACCGTGAGATTTTGCCCAAACATGCTCTCGATTCCAATTATCTACTCCTGAACCATTTGTAATTTTCCCTTGCGAACGCCCTGTATATAAAAGGAGTACATTATTTTTATTATTTGGATCTTCATCAGTATCTCTTAGTGCTTCCCAAACCGCGCTGTATGATATCTTTGTATGATTATCAATAATAGTATGAAGCTCCTTTTTTAATTCTGAACCCGTTTTCCCCTTCGCACTATTATAATACGTATCATCATAATTAGTTGCGATTACCCCTTGATTTACTTTTGAGGCCGAGGAAGTTCCTTCACCATAGACGGTATCTGTAAATGCTAGGGATGAAGAACCTAAAATAAAAAATGAAGAAATAGTAAAAATAGCAAGTTTTGGATTTCGGAACACCATATACACATATCCCCTTTAAAATTTAATGTTAACTAATGAACGAAAACAATTCTTTCTAAACACATGAAATATTTTAAAACTACATACACATTTTTTCTATACGATAGAAGATCCTATTCAGCCTGTATAAATTTCCATGCTTTTGGTTTTTCTGTTTTCTTTCCTAACACTATCCAGCTTTTCTCTTTTCCATTTTCTTGATAATTTACTGGGTATCCATCTGTATATAGGTAATATTCAGATGGATTATTCGGACTTGGATACACTTTAAACTGTGCAGTATTTGTTTTTTGTTTTGCAAGATGTACCCAGTTTGTCAAGTTAGAGTAGTTTAGAAATACGTAATTATCATAGTTAGATTGCGTCATTTTCAGCAGTACACTTTCTCCCCTATGAAGGATACCGTTATTCTCTTTATCAAACACAAACTGAACTGGCGTACTATGAACTTTATTATCATCTACGTAATTAGATAATAGTGCATAGTCATTCCTCGCATACACTTCAAAGGTCAAACCTCTATTTGAAAACTCACTCGGCACAATGAAGTATTTTTTATTTTCTTGTATTGCTTCTCCTTTAGAATCTTTTACTACAGTATTTTCAATATCTTCAGCAGCAGTTTTGCCAACGTATGTTTTAAACCATAAATGGATAAATCCCGCCGTATTTCTTTGCGCTTTTTCTAAACTCCTCTGAACAGCTGGCATAACTTCTCTTTGCCAAAGAGCATTGTTTCCTTTATTGTATTGAGTTTTAATATTATCATTGGTAATATTCATAATTTCTGCCTTTGCAAGTTTAGCGGTTTCATGTATCCACTGTTTCGGGTCATTAGAATCGACTAAATTATATGTACCCTTACCATCCTTCACTTCAAATTGTGTATGAATTGTCGTCACATAATTTTCAAAGGCGCTATGAAACTTTAAGGCACTCATATCGACAGCTGTAAAATTAGCGGCATGCATTGGCTGGGTCGCATCTGTAAAATAATGCGTTGCAACACCTAAATAATAAAAAGCTTGTTTTTGGTCACCCTTCTTAAAGTATTCACCTGCTAATTTAAAATATTTATCTCCTTGCGAGAGGGCTGTTGGCTCTTCTTCCCCTTTATAGTTCTTTTTCGTATCAGGATCGTAGAAATGAGATTTCCATCCTCCCCTAATTAGCCCATCAATACCAATTGTACCTGTACCTCCATCGTTAAACTCATCAAGGTAATCAGCATCATAAAGACCTCTTTCAAATAACTCCTTATATTCAGGAGTATTTAAAAATTGCAATTCATTTTCTTGAACCGTCTTATCTTGATTATGACTCATAATTTGAATCGCATTTCGTGCAATCCATAAGTGTGTGCTTTCATTAGGATGGTGCGGATGCTCCGCAGACCATCTTTTCACACGTTTGTGCTCTTGGTTCTCCTGTTTCATTACTTCTCCTATTCCACAAGCTTCTGCTACTGTTGGAATTACCGTAGCACTAGAAGTAATTGCTGTTATGAGAGCCAATGTACATAATTTCTTTTTCATACCATTCTCCTAAGTCTTAATTTTATTGATAACGTAAACGGTTTCACTTCGAAGTAAAAATATCCTTCTACATTAAAAATGTAGTTTAATAATAACTTATATATTTCGATTTATTTATGCAATTATACATATTTGATTACTAGCTAAAAAGGAAACGGTTCACAATAAAAATCTCTATGTAACAAAATATAAAACAGAAGATTAAAAACAAGAGTTACTCTCATTTTCAATCTTCTGACACCTTAGCTAAGAAACCATTTGATTTCAGTATTCTACTTAAATCAGCGATAGAGCATACTCTCGACACGAGTTCACCTTGTGACATTCCTTTATGTATACGAAATTCAATTTGCATGTCTGTTCCCCTCTACCTTCAGTGAATCAAATGCTATTCTTAATTTAATACATTTTCGGCTGCAATTTTAAAATATTTTGCAGATTGTTTATATGCACGACTATCATAAAGATAATTTCCTAGTTCAAGAGCCAACTCTCGAACTAAAGAATATTGCTTTTTTTCTAGCCCTATTTCAATTGCTTTTTCCATATTTTTCTCAAAACTATCATCATTTCCCCGTAGTTTAGATATTTGGGCTTTAAATCCATAGAGTTGAACATGTGCATAAGGTATATCACAAATAGATAGAATATCAAATGCATCATCTATCAGTTTATTAACAGTTTGCCAGTCCTTTCGTTCTATATGAATTTCTATTAGATTCCGTAGTATATACACCTTATCAGCTGTTCGTGAGAGATAGTCACTCAGTTCTAAACTTTTTTCATAGTATGGAATCGCATTCGCATAGTCTTGCAAGCCTTGATAAATTTTCCCGTAATTATACGCAATCAAACATACATTCAAAGGATTGTTATTTGTCTTTGCTTCATTTTCTGCTTGTTTCAAAGATTCAATGGCTTGTTCTGGTAGTTTATCCTTGTTATATTGCATCGCCAGATTAATTAACACATATATTTTTTGTTGTTCTATATTAAATTTCTCATACAATTTATAGGCTTTTTTAGCATACAATCGGCTTATACTTTGATCTTTATATAAACTTTGAGTCACTAAACTTAAGTTATAGTATATATGAGCATGTTGCTCCGTTTCTTCAGGACCAAGCATATTTTCTATCTTCTTGTAAATTTCAAGTGCAGTAACATAATCTTCTTTATTAGAAAAATAAAGCCCTCTAGCCATTAGATAATATATATGATCTTCCTGATCTTGTGTTCCTACTTGATTCGGAATCACTTGTGAAGCTTGATCGACAAGTGGTGCTACATATGATAAGTTATTGTTTCGCACATGATAATATATGAGAACACCGTAAATCTTTAGTAATAAAGGTATTGAGTCCGTATCACGAACATACAGTTCTAATGAAGATAATTCTGTTTCCGTTATCCTTTCATCTTTTTTATACTTTTCACATATTTTAAGAATGTTAGATTCTATCTTCTCATTCTTCCCGTCTATTAGAAAATCCCCATCAACATTCAACTTTTGAGAAACCTTTTTTAAAAATGAAGAAGACGGTTTAACTTGTCCATTCTCTATTCTACTTAAATAAGCTATAGAACATATTTCTGATACAAGTTCTCCTTGTGTCATTCCTTTATGTATACGAATTTGACGGATTCTTTCCCCGATTTGCATATTTCCACCTCTCATTTAAACATTCCCAATAATGAAATAACTATTTAAATACTGATGTACTATATTTTAATTGTACTGTTGTAATTCTATAATTTCCATCCACTTGTTAAAAAAATTGGTAAAAAAGCCAATTTTTTCGTCATTTTTTTATAAAATTTAACTACTTGTTATTAACATAAGCAGCATTGTATATTTTAAATACGATAAACTTGCTAGAAAAAATTTGAAACAATTGTTATTTTTATCCTATCTTTAGTAGCTTGCACTTATTTTTTTACACAAATAAGATGAATGGATTTCATATTATACATGTGATATCCGATTCAGTACACCAACTTATTACATATGAATTTGTCTATTACGTATTCAAAAAATTAAAATATCTTAATAGACAAAATAACGATTGTTATATGAGCAACAAGTAGTTATAGTTTATCGATTATTACAATCAAAAATATTTATTAAATAAGAAAGAGGGATGAATATGGTTTGGAGAACGAATGACAAAAAGGCACGAAAAATAGTAAGATATTTTGCAGGTTTTGTTATAGTTTTAATACTAGTATCCTTTATATATCAATGGAATAACGGTTTAGAAATTGATACAACTGAAAGAGTTTCTTTCGGGCTAGTTCTTACTACTTTCCTTTCAAGCTTCTTACCTGTTAAAAAGCAAATTAATGAGTAATAAAAAAGCACTTGCGGTTTGACCTAAGTAGTTCAGTTATTATAGGGAAAATTCCTAATCACAGCCTCAATATTAAATCACATAGTAAATAGCACGTGAAAGCTCAGAGTTTATGTATCTGAGCTTTTCTTTTTAAAGACAGCACTAAATTAAAGCCCTATTTAATAATAGTAAATTATTTAAAGGAGTTATACCATATAGGCTTATTCGAATTAAAAAAATCATGGTCTCTTACTATTAAATCAATCCTTTCTAAAGCATCATTAAATGATGCAGGGTCATATTTTCTAGTCCATACAATGGTAGAAAATATATTCATTGCGGCATATAGTGCGTACAACCGCCAGAATGTTTCGTCAGGTTCGTATCGAAAATAACCTTGTATCTGTCCAATACAAAAAGGGATACTTTGCCTTCTACTAAATAATGAAAGGTTATAGAAATCATGATATGGGTCACCAAAGTCATATCCATTAAAATCAATTACTCCATTATAATTATCATGAAGTACTATGATATGTCCTAAATGAAAATCATCATGAAGTAATGTTACTGATCTATTCTTTAACAAAGATATGTTATCCTCAATGAACGTGATTAATTTATCTTCCTTTTGAAGTTGGAAGTTGTCTCTTTTATACTCATTTAAATAAAAGTTAAATTTCTTTTTTTGAACTTCTTCCCAGTTCATATATTTTGGAGCTTTAAATTGATGAATTTTTCTTAATTCTTTTCCTGCAGCTAGTCCGATTTTATATTGCGTTTCATCAGAGATATAAGCAATTACTTCATTTGCAGGGGTTCCTTCAATATAGCTCATTACCATCAAAGATAGCCCTTTATCCTTTAATACTCTATATTCTATTGGCTTGTGAGTTTGTACATGTAATGTATCTAATTCTTTAAGTAATGTAAATTCTAATTCTTTCTTATCAGTTTGTTTTGTATCTGAAACACGCAGAAAATAATTGTTATTCCCCACGTTGACAATGTATTTACTATCTAATGAATACCCCTTTTCAATTTTTCGGATGGATGAATATCCATTTAGACACGGTAATTCATCAATTATATCGTTAATCAAGTATGACATATTCTCACTCTCTCTATGAAAATTTCAGAAAAATAGAATAACATCTTATACAATATCTGTCAAAAAACATGTGTATTCTTTTCATCTAGCAATGAATCCTATCATCTTATCCTTCTCTATTTCATAAAAATGGTATAACAAAAAGGATTGATCAAAAGATCAATCCTTTACTCTACCTCATTTAAGAAGAACAATGTTAAAGCGCCTGGTCCTGTATGAGCACCAATTGCTGCTCCAATTGTATTGACAATAAATACTTCACAACCAAATTTTTCAGTAATTAATGCTTTTAGTGCATTCGCTGTTTCTAAATCGTCACCATGTGTGATTCCGATTGTTTGCCCCTTTAGTTCTTTACCGCGTTCTTCCATGATATCGACAATTCGGTTTAAAACTTTCTTTCTACCTCTTACCTTTTCAAGTGGTACAAGTTTTCCCTCTTCTACGTTTAAGATTGGCTTAATGTTTAATAGGCCACCGATGAAACCAGCTACCTTACTTAAACGACCACCTCTAACAAGATACTGCAGGTCAGCTACAGTAAAGATATGCTCCATATGTTTTGTTAGAAAAGCAATTCGGTTCAAAATTTCTTCTTTTGATGCGCCCTCTTTAGCCATTTTCGCAGCTTCTATTACTACAAGCCCTTGCCCAAGTGAAGCGCATTTTGTATCAATAATTTCTAAATCTAAATCTGCATATGTTTCTTTCACTTCTTCTTTAATAACTACTGAAGATTGATATGTACCTGAAAGTTCAGAGGAAAAAGCTAAATATATACAAGGTGTACCTAGTTTTGCATATGTAACAAATTTTTCTTGGAAAGTTTCTAATGACGGTAGCGATGTTTTATACACTTCGCCTTCTCTCATCTTTTGTAACAATTGAGTCGATTCTAACGTTACTCCGTCTAAATACTCTGTTTCTGCTTCATCATATACACGAAGTGGAATTAAATCTATATCATAAGCTCGCAGCAATTCTTTTGGTAAATCGGCCGCACTATCCGTAATGATTTTAACGCTCATTTTTAAACCTCTATTCTATTATAAGTATACTAATATAAGAACAATTACCTTTAAATTATATACGTAAAACAGGAATGAAGAAAGAGAAAGTATTATTAAAGTATTCTATATTCTATGCTCGAAATGTTCAGAAATTAACCTCATTATTAAAATGATTTTTTATAACAGGAATATTGATTCAAATGAAACACCGTATTTTCATTACAATTCATTTTCTTCTATATATAATAGACATATCAGAATGTTACAGGGGGCTAAGTTATGGGAATTAAATTCGCTACATCAGAAGATTTAGAATGGATTAATAATCAATATGCGTCAGTGGGATTTGTTCCAAGCGATTTAAAACAAGATAAAGTTGCAATTATCACATACAACGGTGAGAATGCAGGATTAGGACGTTTAGTTCATATTGATCAAAATACTATGGAGATGGGCGGTATTTATATACTCCCCCAATACAGAGGCAATAAATTAGCCGGATATCTCGTCTCTTTTTTAGTGCAAGAGGCCAAACAATCAAATGCATCTCATGTCTATTGTATCCCTTTTGAGGAACTTGCCACTTTTTATAAAAAATATGGTTATAAAGAAGTTGATACAGATCAAGAAGCTGTTCATCCTACTGTCATGGCTAAATATAAATGGTGTTTACAAGAATATGATAAGAATGTTTTATTGTTTGCATTATAAAGTTTTAATCAACCACGACCAATATTCATCCCCTCTCTACCACATGGACTATGTCCTGCACGTACTTGAGGAAGAGGATGCATGTTGGAGTTGTAAAAAATGATTTTTTCTTTCTTCTATCTAAAAAAGCTTAATGCCACATTGCACATCTTTTCTGATTGCTCTACAACTGTCCAATGACCACATTCTTCTATTTCTACAAATTGTATGTGCGGGATATACTCTAAAAATAATTCTTTTATGATAGAAGGTGTTAAAATATCGTGACTGCCTTGCGCAACAAGGATGGGGATGTGCGAAATACGATGTAAATTTTCAGTCACATCATAGTTGTTGCCCATATCCTTTCCTATTGTTTTATTTACTTCGCTACTAAATGTGATTTTTTCTTTACGTTTTAAAGTTTCTTGAGAGAAAACATAATAGGGGTCTAGTATATGAAGAATATCATATATTGAAGATTCTCCAATTTTAAGTTGCTCCTCCAATTCGGAAAGTTTGATTTTATCCTCCTCAGTTAATCTCTTCTCTAGTTCTTTACTAAATCTTTCTAATCCTTTAGCAGTAACACCTATTGCAGCTGTTAACAGTATTTTATTAACTCTTTCTGGATATGTAGTTGCGTAAAGTAAAGCAAGCATAGATCCCCATGATTCACCGAATAAGTTCATTTTCTCAAAGCCGAATTGTATGCGCAGCGTCTCTAGATTTTCCACTTCATTTTTCATAGAGTATTGGTTATTTTCCGATAGATCCGATTTCCCACAACCTCGTTGATCATAAAAGACCAGCTTAAATTCTTTTGATAATGGAATCATATGGGGGAGAAAAAAGCGATGTTCACTCCCTGGTCCTCCGTGAAGACATACGATTGGTTCCCCTTCACCTACAAGATTAACATACAATTGATAATCATTTATTTTAATAAAACTAATACTTTTAGTATCCATAGTGACCTCCTATATTTTCACTTTATATTCCATTTCTTCTCTTTTGTAAAAATTCCCTTTTCAAAGGAGTTATAAATTAAGAATGAAAAATAAGGAAACAATTTCATGTTTTCACTAAAAAACGTTATAATAAACTGTAGCCTCTACGATTACGTTATAAAGGAGAATGAAACAATGGCTAAAATTAAAGTGTATCAAGTAAAAGAAGAACACATGGAAACAGTAAAAGACATTATTGATGTTCAAGAAGAAAACCCAACTGCTGAACATTTACAAATTCTATACACATGTGTATTAGATACAGAGGATATGGCATTGCCTGAATCATATATCGAAGAAGATATTTTAATCGATTCTATTGAAGTAATGGTAAATGTTTCTCAAAATAAATTAAGAGATCTAGGTCCATACGATGTAATTGAAGTACAAAACAAAGGTAAAAAAACACAAATTTTATTATTAGCAGACGAAGAATACGAAGTAATCGAAGGCTAATTTGCAGCGTTACATACGAAAAACTCCTTTCTAACCTAGAAAGGAGTTTTTTATTTTCTATGCTTTTGGTGTTTCTGTTTTTATCTTTTCTTGTTGTTTCTGGTATACCATTCTTTCATTCCCCATAAAGAAGATAAATACGAATGCTAGACCGGCTGGTACTAACGCCCACATAAACGTATGAATGATAGAACTTGAAAGAGCTTCAATAATTTTATCTAATATTTGCGGTGGAATTTGAGATCTTGCACCTTCTGAAAGGATCGCTCTTGAATCCCCTAGCGCGTTACTATCCATTCCGCTTCCCATTCCTTTAAATGCTTCTTCTAATTGATCTTGAAAGCCTGTTCTTTGAATCATACCAAAGCTTGTAATTCCAAGTGTCATTCCTAATGAGCGAATAAAGTTACTCGTTGAAGTTGCTGATCCTCTTTGGTTCATACCAAAACCATGGGTTGCAGCCATACTTAATACTGAGAATGAGAAACCTACTCCCAAACCGATAATAATCATATAAATTGTTAACAATACACGACTTGTTTCTGGTGTTAATGTGCTTAATAGGAACAATCCACCTATCATAATCACAGCTGAAATAATCATGATATTACGGTAGCTTAACTTTGATGTTAAAAATCCACCTAACTGCGCTGTAACGACTGAGCCTAACATCATTGGTAATAGTAATAAACCGGAATTCGTTGCGGATCCGCCGTATACACCTTGATTGAACTACCCCCACCTATCTCTACAAGAGCTTGAGGTGGGGGATTCTCCTGTCTCTGTCCTCACAAAAACAGTTCCTCTCGTTCAACAAAGAGGATACAACGATATAGAGTTCGGTAGTGTCTATATGTAATGTAAGACGACCCATTCTATCTTCCGATGAAAGGCAAACAAAATAGGTACAACTACTTTGTTCTTATATCGAGGCTAGAACACTTTGTCATGCATCCAGTTCCTAGACTTATTATCTGCTCTGGTAATAAGCGTAAAAATCTGGGACAAAGTGTTCTTTTTTATCATGCAAATCGTTTTGCTAGTTTTTTCTTTTCATTTTCAAACAAGTGTAACCGTTCGATTTGTAAGACTTCTTTCGGTTGATCTACATCGTATAGCTGATAGAAATGATGCGTGCGAATATCCAATTGATTGTTTAATTGATGCCAATGACTCCAGTGATGTGCGTCTTTCTTTGGAATATACGGCTGAAGCACCCGAGGTACTTTTTCTTTATATCCTAATCCCCGGCGACCAATCGTAAAAGCCGCGGATTGATGAATAGAGATACCGAATTTCCGCATGTATTTCATCTTTCCAGAGATTGAAGTATAAGCAGGATTCACTTGAAAGACAGCCACGCCCCTTTTATCTGCACGATTCAGAATGGCACTTGTCATCTTCTCATACGCAAACATACTCTTCATCCGATTCGCTCGCTTATTCCCATAGCGATCCCCTGTTTTCGATTGGGTCGTATTTAGTTTCTCTAGTACAATTGGTTTGTTATACCGCTCCGCTAATTCCACTAAGCGAATCGCTTCCACTTCGATGATTTTTGTGATTTGTCCTGTAGATTTCCCCATAATAGAAAAACGAAGGGAACCACTTCCTTTATAATTTCCATCCTTCGTTACATTTGCCCAAGCAAAATGCTCAAGATTACAATCTACACCGATCACACCATCTGATGTAGTCCGTAATATATGCACCAAGTAACGGACCGAAAATACTAGATAAACCAAACACTGCACCAAACAATCCCCCCATTTTCCCACGTTTTTCAGGAGGAAAAATGTCAAAAACAATTGTAAACGCGATCGGCACTAATGCCCCGCCGCCAATACCTTGAATTGCACGATAAATACCTAACTACGTAATATTTTCAGCAGTACCACAAAGTGCCGATCCAACCATAAAGACGATTAAACCGAAAATAAAGAATCTCTTTCGACCATACATATCTGATAGCTTACCGAAGATTGGCATACCGGCCATTTCTGCAACCATATATGCCGATACAACCCAAACAAAATTTTCCAATCCACCTAAATCACCAACAATTGTTCCCATCGCTGTCACAACAATGGTATTATCCATTGATGCCATTAAAATTCCTAGTAATAAACCGGCAACAACAAAGCCAAGTTTACTATTCTTCTCAATCATAAATCTTGCTCTCCCTCTTACCTCTATATTTGTTTATGTTCTTTTACAACTGATCTTCCTTTTTGATTAAAACTCGTATGATATTCTACAAAGCCGATTTCACACCCGGCGCCAATTGTAACATTGTTTCCTCTTACTACTTCAGCTATTGTATGTTCTAAATAAATGTCATCCCCTTCAATAATTGATGTTTGAAGATTACCAGTATGGCTTGTAAAAGGAATAAATCTAGCTTTTTTTCGTACCGTAATCTTTTTCCCACCAATTTCTCTCACTTTACTTCCTTCATAACGCAAGATAATATTAATATTTTCAGCATTTAAAAGCCCCTCACTTTCAAGACCGCCAGCTAATAACAATTCTTCTACTTCAATATCTTGTTTTACTGTAAGACCACCTTTAATGTCCACTAAATTTCCAGTTAACTTTCCAGTAATCTCAAACATCCCTCTAATTTTTGTTTTGTTTATATGACAATCACGCTGAACTTGTGTATTGCCGTATACTTTCACATACTCAGCATGCAAATTACCTTGCACTTCACTATCTCCATACACAATATATGAATTTGTCGTCATATCACCACGAACATCACTCGTTCCATATGCTTTAAATTCATTACATTTCACATCATTTGAAATTGTTCCTTCGCCTCGAATTTTCACCTTATTATAGGCTCCACCTGATGAACTACCAGAACCATTAAAAGTGAGACTATCCTGTTTTTTCATATCTATTCCTCGCTTCCTAAAGAATTAAACTTGCTGAATCTCTTTTACTTTCGCGCTTTTATCAACATTGAGAACCCCTGTATACTCAATAAGGCCAATCTCACAATTCGGACCTACTGTAACATTGTTACCTCTTACTGTTTTAATTTGCACGTGATCAATATCAATATTGTCACCTTCTAACAATTCAGCTTCTAAATGCGATCCAAACACCGTTTTAAAAAGCCTGCTAAATACTGTTGCTCTATGCCTTACTTTAATTGTTTGACCGCCTATTTCTTTTGCTCTGCATGTACCGTGAATATCGATATCAATTTCATCTGCACTTAGTAAGCCCCCGACTGTGAACTGTCCTTCTGACGAAAAAATATCTACTTCGCAATTACCGTCAATCGTCGCTTGCCCACAGATTTTAAGCTCTTCACCTTTCAAAGTACCACCAATTGTTCCTTTACCAGCAATTTTTAAATTGTTAGCCTTTACATCTTTTGTAATCGTTGCTTTTCCATCGATTCGCATGTTTTCAGTATCTACTTTCCCATCAACTTTGCCAGAACCGCTAATTCTTGTACGTTCACTTTTCAAATCACCATTCACATTACCTGACCCGTTGCATTCAAAATCATCGCAATCTATATTTCCATTAACAGTCCCTTTTCCATTTAACTGTACTTTATAAAACTCCCCACCATTAGAAGAACCGTAACCATTTATAATTAATTTTTCTGATCGCATCATTTTCCCCCACTACAATAGTTTTGATTTTAACGCTTCTGTATATTGCATGATTGCTAAACGTACGACTATCTTCGTTCCTTTTTCAAACAGTAAATCATCTACATTTGAAATTAAGAAACATGTAGAAACACCCAGCTTCCGAACCACAACTAATTCGCTATTCTTTTGTTTCATGATTTCATAGTGCTCGCGCAGCACTTGCAGGACCATCTTGCCTTCTTCTAAACTAATCTCTCCAGATTGCAATAATTCTTCTAAAATGTATACATAGAGAATTTCAACAAATTGAAATTCCGCCGGTTTATTCGTTTGTTCTATAAAAAATTGCATAACCGGTTCTGAGGCAATTCCTTTTCGGACTATATCTTCTTTCGTTAAAGAAACCTCTGTTACACTTGGAGAAAACATATTCGCTAACTCATCTAGAGACAAATCCTCTTTCATCGTTTGAATTTTATCAATACGCTCTAATATCTTTTCTTTCGGAAAAAATGTTTCTTGCCCTGTAAAAGTCGATTTCCTGACAAACCAATCTTCTGGTATTAAATTCTTTCGTTTCCACCTATATAGTTGCCCGTATGAAATACCAGTCAGTTCCAATAAATCCTTTTTTGAAATTAAATCTGTACTCAACTGTATAACACTCCTTCCTGATAACAATGTAACATAACACTGTTACGTAGTAAATGAGTGTTTATAAAAACATGCGTAACAATGTTCAAAATCAAATTTTTATTCCATACAAAAAGGCCCTTTCGTACTCCATTAAATACCGAAAGAGCCTTTATATATCAAGGTTTAAACCATATATTATAAAAATCAATCCAGCCCTGAGAATTAATCATTATATTTTGTACTTTTTCATGTGTGCTTATGTGCTGTTTATTACGATACAAAGGAATAATATGAATGTTACGTAACAATGTGTCCTCTACATCGCGTAACAGTGTAATTCGTTTTTCTAAATTAGGTTCAATAAAATATGAATGGAATTGTTCATTAAACTCAAGAGAGCTATGTTGATTAATAAAACTATTTTTCGCAAGAAACATTTGTAAAAAACTTAGTTCTATTTGCTCACTGATTGTAGCACTATCATGAATCATATCTGCTTGTTCCATTGTTTCCAAGCGTAATAATTCCTGCGCATCGAGAAAATGTATTTCAATCGTTATTCCGTACTTTGTACATTCTGTTTGAATCCATTTAGAATCTTCCACATGATCTCGTTCTTTAAACGTATACAAGTATAATACTTCGCCACTATATTTGCTCTTTTGTAGAAGGTTATTTATATCCTCGTTTATTCTCCAAGCTGCACGATTTCCTAGTAATAATTCATCTGCTACCTCACCACGTTCTCCCTCTAACTCATCTATCATTTTATTACTATGAATTATTTTATATAACGCTTGCCTGAATGGAATATCTTGTAACGGACCTTGTTTTTTAGTATTTAACGTAACATATGTTACGTTAGATTCCATTTTAGAAAGTTCTTTATGAGGGTTCTCTATCTCTTTATGCTCGGCTTTCATCGAAACGTCATATTCATCCATACTTTTCGGTACATTCCAAAGTTCAATTCGATCAAGAAAGGGGCGTTCACGAAAGTATGAATTATGTGCTTCTAATACAAAGATAGAATCGTTATTTTCCCGTAGTTTAAATGGTCCTGTTCCACTTAAATTTCCTTCTCCATCTTCCTTTACAATAGAACACTGTTCTGTACCTAAAATATGTAATAACAACTTATTTTCTGTATGTAAGTAAACCTCCACAACATGTTCATTTACAATATAGATTCTGTTAACATTTTGCAACATCCACAAATACGGATTATCCTTCATATTCATAAATCTATCGAATGTGTAGGCAACATCATGGGCTGTGAATCGTTTGCCATTATGAAATTGCACACCTTTACGCAAATAAAAAGTCCACACTTTTTGGTCGTCATTATATTCCCAGTGAAACGCAAGTCTCGGTTCTATTACATTTGTACTCTCATTAACATATACAAGCGTGTCATATATATGTTTCACCATATGACATTCCGAACGCATTGTAGCATATACAGGATCCAAAAAAATCTTCGGTCTCATTTCAACTTGTAAACGAAGTACATCTTGTCTACCTTGAGTAGTCACTTCAATCTGATAACCAAATATTGAGTCTATCCAAGTTTGAAATTGTTTTTGCAACGATGGAAAATACACAATATATTGTTCAACAAATGCCTTTCCACCCCTTACATCCCCTTGTTTCGTTATTTCTTTCCCATGTTCTAAAATTAAGGAAGCTGGATTTTTTTGAAATGATACTTTTGACCGATTCCCTCTCCCGCGTCCTGGAAACCAACAAACCCAACCTAGCTCTTCTAATTTTTTAATAATAAATTTACTATTACGATCGGTACAAAATAACGTTTCCGATATGTTTTGTAGTGATATTTCTATTTTTTCTTCCCCTGTTCTCCCTTTTCCATATTGGAGCCACAACTGAACATATTGATCCAAAATAACCATATCTATCCCCCTAAAAGGTGAAAAATTCCACTCTTTCATTCTACCCTTTTTCGTTTCTTGCTTCTATCTTAAGATTTCCATATAGAAAGGAGGAAATAAAGAATGAATCATTTCATAAAACGTTATAGCAAACCAATTTGGATTCGATTATTAGGCGAGTTATTGACTAGAACAACTGAGGCCATGTTGGCAATTATTTTTATTATCCATGTCAATAAAGCGCTAGAAGGTAATGTGATTCTTACTATGTTTCTGTTTGGATTACAGCCACTCTCTGATATTGTGTTCACAATCGTAGCTGGAGGGGTAACCGATAAATACGGCAGAAAGAAAATTATGTTACTTGGATTATTCGTGCAGGCAATTGCAATAGGCGGGTTTATTTTTGCTACATCAGTCCCCTTCTTTGCTTTGCTATATGTGCTGAATGGTATTGGCCGCTCCTTATATATTCCTGCTCAGCGTGCTCAAATTGCTGATTTAACAAAGCAGGAACAACAAGCCGAAATATTTGCTGTTCTTCAATCAGTGGGAGCAGTCGGAGCTGTAATTGGTCCGTTCATTAGTGCCTTTATTTATGATAGTCATCCTGAATACTTATTTATGATTCAAGCTATGACTCTCCTGCTATATGCCATTCTCGTATGGACGCAGCTTCCCGAAACAGCACCAAGCATTCAAACAGCTCAAAAATCAACACAAGTCACAACAAGAAAGGAATTTATTTTTAAGCATTATGCTGTATTTGGACTTATGGTATCTACTCTTCCGATTAGCTTTTTCTATGCGCAAACTGAAACGAATTATCGTGTATTTGTAGAGGATATCTTTCCAAATTTCTTATTCGTGCTCGCATTCATTTCAACTTGCAGAGCAATTATGGAAATTCTACTACAAGTCGGTCTTGTCAAATGGTCTGAACGATTTTCCATGCCAAAGATAATGGGTATTTCATATATTTTTTATACATTGGCAGCCATCGGTTATGGTTATTCCACAACATTATGGTCACTCTTCTTTACATTGCTTTTCCTTACAATTGGTGAAAGCATTGCTTTAAATCATTTACTCCGTTTTGTTTCAGGAATCGCACCAAGTCATATGCGTGGATTGTATTTTTCTATTTACGGAATACACTGGGACATTTCTCGAACATGCGGTCCAGTTATCGGAGCAATGATATTAGGTCATGTAAACGGCAGCACCTTATTCTATATTTGTGCCTGCTTGTTAATAATCGGCGGAATCGTTCAAACTTACTTTATTTATTCGGTAGAGCGTAACAAATCAAAAGAGCTTTCCTTATAACGGAACAGCTCTTTTTTCATATCTATTACCCCGCCATATTATTGATACTATCTTCTGGAGAGAACACAGAAATATGATCCACTTTTCCTGTAGAACTTGGGATAACAAATTTCAGTTCAAATTGATCATTCACTTTATAAATATATATTTTGTCATTGCCATTTACTTTAATCGACATTGGTTTACCTAAAACTTTTTCAATATCCTGTAAAGTAATTATATGGAGGTCTGGATGATTGGAACGAACATCAAAAATTTGAGATTCTTTGTTAAATCCAATAACAACCTTTTTACTTATATTTAACCGAGGGGCGATGGCTCTATGCCCTACTGATTATTAGCTCATCCCCATCATAATTTTATTCATCTTTATAATGAAAAATTAGATGTAAGTACTGTTTGGAAAAAAAATAAATTATTAGAAGAGACTTCTTACCCAAATGTAAATCCTGATTTATATATTTCATCACGGCGTCAAAATAATTCGGTACATTACGATATATCATTAGAAAAACGATTTTTTACGGCTGTTAAAGAAGGAAATAAAGAAAAATTAATAGAATATGCATATGCATTCCCACAAGAAGATGCCGCAACTTTATCAAAAACGAATCAACTAAGAAACCAAAAAAACAACGGAATAATCGCGATTACTCTAGCTACTCGATATGCGATAGATGGTCATCTTCCATCAGAAATTGCATTTTCACTTAGCACTTTATATATACAAACGCTTGAACAATTAGATAACATGAACTCTGTTAATAGATTAATAGAAGATGCTTTATGTACTTTTGCAGACCGTGTAAAAGATTATAGTATTCATAAACATTCAAAAATTATAATCGTTAGCTTAGATTATATTTCTAAAAATATTTATAACGAAATCACTCTCAAAGATCTCGCTAATAGTATAGAAGTAAATCCTAGTTACTTATCAAATTTATTTAAAAAAGAAGTAGGTATCCCTTTAAGTGAATACGTTCAAAGAGAACGGGTAGAAGAAGCTAAAAAATTATTGACTTTGACTACATATCCTTTAGCCGAGATCTGCACTTGGCTTAACTTTAATGATCAAAGTTATTTCGCAAGAATTTTCAAAAAATTCACTGATACCACACCTAAACAATACCGTCAAAAATACGCTGTATTGTGATAATCATAAAATGGTACCGTATTGAAAGAAGTATAAAAATAGGACACGAATTTATGAAATTTATTCAAATAGAAAAAGCTGCCCTATTAAAGGACAGCCCCAAATATGTAGTTATACTTCAATACTTTTTCCATCTTCAACAATATGATAAAGTAAGTGCGCTAAATGATGAATCGGACCATATTCTTCCTCTTCCTCATTTGTTTCACCTTGAAATTCAAGATCATTTAGGTAAAGTGCTAAAAATTGATAGAATAATTTCAAATCAAATCCGTAACAAGCACTTGGTTCTTCGTGATCTCCTTCATATTGCAACATTAAGTATTGTTCATTTCCTTCTGCATCTTCTGCATCAAAGAATACAAAGAAACCAACATTTGTATCTAAATCAAATAGATGACGAGTACCGTTTTCTGTTGCTTTATTGAAGTCTTCTTCACTTAACTTATGTACTGTTGTTGCTTTTGCATTGTCTTCTTGATGAAAGTTTACTGTAAATGATTTCAATGCTGACACCTCCTGATTGTATAACAGTAGCATAACAGATTAGGACAAATAATACAAAAATGGATTGCTGACAATTGTCAGCAATCCACCTAATTTCACTTTCGTATCGCACGCAGTAATAAGCTGACAATAAAAATTAAAACAATGGCACCAATTAATGCTGGAATAATTGCATACCCTCCAATAACCGGTCCAAACGTACCCAATAACGATGTTCCAAGCCAAGAACCGATAATCCCAGCAATAATATTTCCAATCACACCACCAGGTATATCTTTACCAACGATTAAACTTGCTAGCCATCCTAAAATACCACCAACAATTAAAGACCATATAAATGCCATATCATTATACCTCCTTAATTTTATAAAACAAAAAATCATGAATATAAATTATTGCTTACCGTTAGTTATGCTACTTTCTTTGATAAGTTATACCTTAGCCACGTATTGCTTTTTATACAATTGAATGAATACAGTTTTGTCTCCATTCAAAACAAATTATTTTTCCACACCATATTATTCCACGATAATCTCATAGTCTTATTCCCTAAGAACAATCTGGTTTCAACATTGTTCTCATAAATTCTCTTTTAAACGCTTGATTGCTAAAATCTACAACAACTCTTTGTACAGTTCTATTATCAAATCTTATGGATTTCCCAATCTTTCTAAAATCAGCTATACTTTTCCCCTCGTATTTCTTCGGCGGTAATAAATCATGAATAAGACTTCCACCAATCCCAGGATGTTCTTTTTTATAAAAGTTCTCATAATAATCAATCATTGGATTAATTAGTTTTGCTTGAATTGTTTCCTTTTCATTAATAATGTTTATCATTTTGGAGTAATTGCATGTTTTATCAGCATAAATTAAAGTAACTACATCACCAATACCAAAATCCCTCAAAAAGATGATTTTTTATTAACGCCCCTCACTCTCCTCATCATATGGTACTATTATTAATATGCGAAAAAGACAAGACGGTGAAATAGTAAAAAATAAAAAATCCACCTAATATGAGTTTCCGACAGTCGCTTCATAATATCAGATATCTCATCTGTCATTTTATCCGTTAGAATGATAATTTTCGGCTCTTTATAAGATGGATCAATCGACACTTCAAATTTCACTTCATCACATCCCTTTCGCTCCCTCTAAATATAAAAACTATCTAACATACTGTAAATGGATTTTCGATAAGTGGTCGTTTTCATACGATAACTGGTCAAAAGATGAATGTAACAATTAGATACTTCAAGAACACCTTCTCTCTTTACAATAAACAGGCACACAAAAACAGACCCTTTGTGCGCTGATTAAACTTATGCATTTTTAAACGAAAATCAATTTATCAATTTATTTTTCCATATAAATATAAAACTTATATCAACGAGGTCTAAATATTCAAAATACTACCCTTACTAAAAGACTCTCTTCTGTTAATTAAAAAACTTTTTACATTTCTATTATACATGAATAGAAAAAACGACACTGTGTTTTGTGTCGTTTCGGCTCTCTATAATAAAACAATTTTATTGTTAAAGGAATTTATTACCTAACAGCAGCTTCCACCTTTTTATACGACAAATATGCTAATACATTCTTACTCGTATCATATTTTGGATTGTTTCCTTTTCTTGGCTCCCTAACATGTGTCTTTTCAAACCCAGGAATTTCAGGCATTTTCTCCAAAAATTCAACAATCTCTTTTTCAGTTCCCTCAATACGTACACGAATCATGATGACTACTCCTTAATTCTCATTTTCTCTGTAATAAGTATAACGTACCCGGGAAAGACTGCAAGATAATTATCTTTTTAACGTTGAACTTTTCTGGCAAACAAAGAGTGCCATCTCAGTATAAAACGATTCAACTTTATTACTTTCAACATGTATTTTGAAAAACTCCTTCATTTCATTGGAGGTTTTCATCATACAATCTGTTAACTTTGAGCGTGTTTGCTGTGGTACATCCATCATATTGCACCACCAATCAAAATTAAATTGTTTTTCAAATGTAAGACATGATTGCATTTGTAACCCATTTTTCTCTAATAATGAAATCCATTCTGTTTTTTTCAAAGCTCTCCTATGGCTCGGATCACGTTTCTTTTCAATAAAATTATAGAATGTATCATACTCTTGATTTTCTGGTGAAACGTTATCAATTAAAATAAAAAGCCCCTTTTCTTCTAATATCCGATGCACTTCGTGAATGAACTGGGCTGGATTTTGGAAATGATGCGCTGCAATACGACACACTGCTGTATCAAATGATGCATTAGAGAATGGTAAATCCTCTGCATTTCCTACTACAAACGACACATTTTCATGCCCGTTTGTCTGGATAAACTCTTTCGCTTTTTCTAACATTTTTTCAGTTATATCGAGCGCCACTACATCCTTAAATATAGTGGCTAATAAATTTGCAACATGCCCGCCACCTGTAGCGATATCAAGAAGATGAATATTTTTACGATTTTCCACTTGTTGAACTACATACTGTAAATCTAGTCCTTTTGCGTGAATTTGACTTTTTACATACTTTTCAGCATTATTGCCAAACTGTTCAGTAATAAGCCTCTTGTTATCCATTTCACTTCTCCCCTTTGTCATCATCACATATTGCGGGATAGTATTTTTTCATTACACTTTCATTATATTTTTTATAACTCCTAACAGCATAGAAAGATCCCATATACAAAAAAGCGATATACGCTATAATGATGCCCCATGGAATTTTTGAAAATCCTAGTGCAAATAAACTTATCGTACAAAGTATTATCATCAGACTAAAGTAAAGGTTTCCTTTCCCTTTCATTTTCATCATAGTAAGATGTGGAAGCAAAAGAAAGTTCGATTCAAACTTTCTTAAATTATATATATTTCTAGTTCTTGGATCAGTAGGATTTAATTCAAAAGCTTTTTTTGCATGCGTAGATGACTTACTAAATTTCGCACGCTTCATTGCAGCTATACTTAAATATAACTGCCTCTTCCATTCACTTGTTGCACCACTCATCAATTCATTTATTACTTCTTTTTCATTTTTTTTGTTTATCAATGATGCTTTTGTGAAAAAATAATTACATTCAACTAATATATTTTCCGGTTCCAACTTGTATGCTTGACATATGTAATGAAAACCATCTTCATTATTTTCAACAAGACGCAGCATTGAACCATAATAAGTTAACCCTACTGGATCATCTGGTTCCAATTCATGATATGCAGTTAAATAATCTTTTGCTTTTTCAAATCTCCCTAGGTTTAAATAGATTCCTCCAAGTATTAAATTTGAGTCTGCCCCACAATATCCATTTTCCATCGCCTTTTTACAATAAATATATGCTTCATTCAGTTCACTTAATTGAAATAACACTTTTGCATATTGCATTTGAATATCACCTGAATCCGGATTATTTTCAGCTAATATTCTTAAATCTTCTTTCATCTCTTCGTATGAAACTTGCTTAGGTGTTACCTCATGTTTTTCTTTATCCTGCACTACCAACTGGACTCTCTCCCTTTACAACTATTCAATATAAAAAAACAAATACTACTTTACTTATATAATTTAAACAAAACAAACTAAATCCCCTTCTTTTTTTACCAATTCCAATAAAATTCAAACCATATTTTTCATTAGATACAAAAAAATTGCACTTCTCTTTCCTAGCACGTAATATAGACTCTGACTTAAAAAAATACAATGATTAAAATACCCGAATTAAAAGGAGGCTTTATATACGATTTTTCCTATTTTATAAGACTGAGAGGTTTTGTTATGTGGCGTAATAGAAATGTCTGGATTGTTCTAATCGGTGAATTTATCGCCGGACTAGGTTTGTGGCTAGGGATTCTTGGCAATCTAGAATTTATGCAGAAATATGTTCCTTCTGATTTTATGAAATCAGTCATTTTATTTATTGGGTTATTAGCCGGTGTTTTAGTTGGTCCTATGGCGGGACGCGTAATTGATCAATATGAAAAAAAGAAAGTTCTCCTTTACGCAGGCTTTGGCCGCGTTATTAGTGTGATTTTTATGTTCTTCGCTATTCAATATGAAAGTATTACCTTTATGATTGCTTTTATGATCGCCATTCAAATTTCGGCGGCTTTTTATTTTCCTGCATTACAATCTGTTATCCCGCTTATCGTTCGTGAGCATGAATTATTACAGATGAACGGTGTACATATGAATATCGGAACAATTGCTCGTATTGCTGGAACCTCCCTAGGCGGTGTTCTTCTTGTAGTGATGAGCTTACAGTATATGTACGCATTTTCAATGGCTGCCTACGCTTTATTATTCCTTTCGACTTTTTTCCTACAATTTGAGGATCGAAAATCAAATATATCAAGTAAAAAAGCAGCGAAAGATAATAGTTTTATGGAAGTATTCAGGATATTAAAAGGGATCCCAGTAGCATTCCGTGCACTTATTTTAAGTATTATCCCCCTTTTATTTATCGCAGGTTTCAATTTAATGGTAATTAATATTAGCGAAATGCAACATGACCCAACAATTAAAGGGTTTATTTATACAATTGAAGGTATAGCTTTTATGTTAGGTGCTTTCGTAATCAAGCGTTTATCTGATTACTTTTCACCTGAAAAATTACTTTATTTCTTCGCATTCTGTACTGCTGTTGCGCACCTCTCACTATTCTTTAGTGATGTGAAATGGATGGCACTGGCATCATTTGGTCTGTTTGGATTTAGTGTTGGCTGCTTCTTCCCTATCATGTCGACAGTTTTCCAAACAAAAGTTGAAAAAAGTTATCATGGACGACTTTTCTCCTTCCGTAATATGTTTGAAAGGGTTATGTTCCAAATTGTCTTACTTGGAACAGGCTTCTTCTTAGATACAATTGGATTACAATATATGGTGCTTATTTTCGGTGTTATTTCATTATTCATTATTCTTATGTTGTTATCAAAACAAAAGCAAACAAGTAAAAATACTTCCCAAGTATCAAACATGTAAAATCCATCTCAACATTGAGATGGATTTTTCCTTTATTGTAAGAGTTGACCTAAGTCTCCGGTTGTTACATTCCCGCTATTGGCTTCATCCGTATCAATATGCATATCTAATGCGTACGTATCTTTTACACGAATTAATACTTGGTCAAAAACCAATCCTCTATCTCCTTCTACTTTAACACTTACATATTGTCCATCTTTCACTTGAAATTTCTCAGCATCTTGAGATGTCATATGGATATGACGCTCAGCAATAATTACACCTTTTTCGATTTTTAAATTTCCCTTTGGCCCAATAAGAGTAATCCCTGGTGTCCCATCAATATTGCCTGATGCTCGAATCGGAGCATCCACTCCTAACTTACGTGCATCTGTTTTTGAAATTTCAACCTGTGTAAACTTCCGGATAGGACCAAGAATACGAACCTTTGAGATTTCCGCCTTTTCAGTCTTAATCGTTACTGTTTCTTTTGCTGCAAACTCTCCTGGTTGTGAAAGTTCCTTTGCAACCACTAGCTCATATCCTTCTCCAAAAAGTTGTTCTAAATCTTCGTTTGTCAGGTGGATATGCCGATTTGATACGCCAATTGGAATTTGTTTCACCTTAAACACCTCTTCATTATGTGGTAGTATTCATACTCTTTAGCCTTCCCTTCTTTTTCTTTTTACACAACTTTGTTTTGAATTCTGACCCAAAAGTGATAAAATAGAATTATGTGTTTTCAGAATAATAAAAGAATATAAAAGTTAGAAAAATGAAAGCACAGTTTTTAGGAGGGGTTTTGATGACTTATACGTTGGCAACTAGAATGAAAGCATTTCAATCTTCTATATTTAGTGAACTAGCAGCTTATAAAAAAGAAAAAATTGCAGCAGGTCACAAAATGATTGATTTAAGTATCGGCAATCCAGATATGCCTCCTGCTGATATTGTAAGAGAGGCTATGGTACATACAGCAAATAAAAAAGAAAATTACGGTTATACGTTAACAGGTATTCAAGAATTTCACGAATCAGTAACTGAATATTACGATAACACCCACAATGTTACATTAGATCCAAACAAGGAAGTTTTATTATTGATGGGTTCCCAAGATGGACTTGTTCACTTACCTATGGTTTTTGCAAATCCAGGTGACCTCATTTTAGTACCTGACCCTGGATATACAGCATATGAAACAGGCATTCAAATGGCAGGTGCAAAACCTTACTTCATGCCTTTAAAGAAAGAAAATGACTTTTTACCTAATTTACAAGACATCCCTGAGGAAATTGCTAAACAAGCAAAAATGATGCTATTAAACTTCCCTGGAAATCCAGTTCCAGCAATGGCTCATGAAGATTTCTTCAAAGAAGTTATTGCCTTCGCAAAAGAACATAATATCATTGTTGTGCATGATTTCGCTTATGCTGAATTTTATTATGATGGAAAGAAGCCAATCAGTTTCTTATCTATTCCTGGTGCCAAAGAAGTTGGCATTGAAATTAACTCCCTATCCAAAAGCTACAGCTTAGCTGGCAGCCGCATTGGTTATATGATTGGAAATAAAGAAATTGTAGGTGCACTAACGCAATTTAAATCAAATACAGATTACGGCGTATTCTTACCAATTCAAAAGGCAGCATCAGTTGCTTTGCGCCAAGGTGCTAATTTCTGCGCAAAAAACCGCATCATCTATCAAGAACGTAGAGATACGTTAGTTGATGGATTTGCCTCTTTCGGATGGCATGTTGATAAACCAGCTGGTAGTATGTTCATATGGGCAGAATTACCAAAAGGCTGGACTTCATTAGAATTCGCTTATGCATTAATGGATCGTGCAAATGTTGTTGTAACCCCTGGTCATGCTTTTGGACCTCATGGTGAAGGTTTTGTTCGCATCGCACTTGTCCAAGATAAAGAAGTATTACAACAAGCTGTTGAAAACATTAAAAATAGCGGCATTTTCTCTCTCGAAAAAGCAGATGCATTAGTCAAAAATTGATTACAAATCCCCTGCTTACTTTTAGCAGGGGTTATTATTTTACATTCACTTTTCATTTGGAAATTAGGAGGTACATATGAATATCAAAAACATTAAAGACACTCTCCCCCATCGTCATCCATTTTTAATGATTGATAGAATCACAGAAATTGAAAATGAAAAATCCGTAAAAGGATACAAACTAATTACAAGTAACGAATGGTTTATAAATGAGCATCAAAACAATATGCCTCACATGCTAATTGTAGAGGCACTTGCACAGCTTGGAGCATTCGTAGGAACAAGTGAGTCTAATGGATTAGGATTTCTCTCCTCATTAGACGGTGTAACATTTAATGGCACTGCTATACCTGGTGACAAGCTAGATTTACAATATGAAGTTCTGCGGAATAAACGAGGGTTTATTCTCGGAAAAGGGATCGCTTCTGTAAATGGTGAACCAATTGTTATAGTTGAGAAGTTATTAGTTTACATGACTAAATAAAGAGTTAATTATATAAATTCAAGTTAAAGAACCAACATAAACGACTGCTTTTTAGGAGGGAGAGAGCATCCAGCCATATATAGCGGCGGTCAGATCCCTTTTCTGTCCCATGCCAAGTTTAGAACAAAAGGAGAAAAAGAGTGTAGATTCATTTTTGTATGCATAGCAGCTTATATGCCGAAGAATTAAAATAGATTTATATAGATGTTCAATATTATAATTACACAATGATAAGGGGTATAAAAATGAAGAGCGCCGTTGGTATTGATGCTGGAGGAACACTAACAAAAATTGCTTATTTTAATGAAGACAATGAATTGCATTTCGAAAAATTTTACTCCCATGAACAAAACAAAATTAAAGATTGGTTACATAACAATCATTATATAAATAGACTATCTATAACTGGTGGTAAAGCTGAGCAATTACAAACATTATTTTTAGGAAAATACAAAATAGAGCACCTTGCTGAATTCGACGCCACCCTTTCAGGTGTTCATTACCTCATCGAGGAAGAAAAGCACTCTATTAATAACTTTGTTTTAACCAATATCGGTACAGGTACTTCCATTCATTATGTCCGTAATAACAAGTATATTCGTGCTGGCGGAACAGGGGTTGGCGGAGGCACTATCATGGGATTATCAAAACTATTAACAAACATAGATCGTTTTGAAGAAGTCATCAGGCATACAAAACTAGGATCTAGGCGAAATCTTGATATTATAGTTGGAGATATTTATAACGGCATTCTATCTCCTATTGATAATAACTTAACAGCTAGTAATTTCGGAAAAGCTACTATCAGTGAAGCGGATTATAACAAATCCGACTTAATCGCCACCCTTCAAGGTCTTGTTGGTGAAGTCGTTACTGCATTAAGCCTTCAATTTGCAGAAGCAAAAGATATAGATCATATCGTTTATATTGGATCTACACTTTCAAACAATAAACAACTACAAGATATTATTGGTAATTATACTGTGTATCAAAATAAAAAACCTATTTTCTTACAAGATTATGGTTTTAGCGGCGCTATTGGCGCTTTATTGAGTATAGAAAAATAAACTTATTACAAAACAGGTGGCTTCTGTGAAAGCGAAAACATTAATCAAAATTGAAAAAGACATCGAAAATCATAACTTAGGAAAAGCAAGAGAGCGGCTTCATGGCTTAATTCAGTCTTATCCTGATGACCTATCACTCCGCAAAAAATTAGGTGATATTTATTTCCGCCTACAATACCCAACAATGGCTGGACGATATTGGTATCTTGAAGAAAACAAAACGCCCGAAATGATTCAAGCATGCCAACAATTTGAAAAAGCAATGGGCAACAGCCCTGATGAGATTGTAAGAGCTTTGAAGTTCAAGGGTGATTCCGCGATAATTAATAATCTATCATTAAAATATAGCTGCTTAACTATACAAAGTCATGTAGTAGAACAAATTGTAACAGCTCCCGAAGAAACTTGGAAAGATAAATTGGTTCCTATTGGTTGTATTTCTACTTTACTAATCATTATTGCGTGTACCTGTATTGGATTATATACAATATTCAATTGGGTGTTTTCGTGAAATTTTCACATAATAAAACAGCTGGCTTTATACCAGCTGTTTGGTGGCAAAAAAGCTCTTTTACTGAGAGGCTGTAATTATGAATCAATCGTAATTACAGCCTTTTCTATATCTAACAGCTCCTTAAAAAGCGATAGTATTATTCCGTTAATTTTGTTGCGTAGTAAATACGTACTGTTCATTTAAGTCTTGCCAGGTATCAATATTTGTACGAAAGCAGTCACGACCATAAAACTTGACAAAATTTGAAATTGAGAAAATGTTAGAAAAATCCGGTTTACTGATTTATGAACATTTATCACCAGCTAACATTAATGAGATTTATTTTGAAAATCGAAATGATTACCTATCAGCTTTTGAAACCATTCATTATCTTCATGCTATAAAAAAATAAAACACATTATAGATATATTTTCACTTAAAAAGGGTAACTCCTACAAAATGACCGAATAACCTCTTGTTACTAGAGGTTATTCGGCCTTTTTTTATGAAAAAAGCTCGCTCCTGTGAGTAAACAACTTTATTTGTATTTATCAATTTTCACACAATAAAAAAACTGGCTTTATACCAGTTTTTTATTACACTACAACTCTACATATCCTTTTTCTCCACCAAGATATTGAAAACGATTTACACCAAATTCTTGAGTTACATATATTTTCATCATCTCAAACCCTTCGCCAAAATAAAAAATAGGGTTCTTTAAAAACGAGATTACTTTTTCTCCATCATAAATTTTGGCTTTTATTATATCTTTGTCCGAGTGAAACAATATATATATTCCTTTATAATAATATTCGTAATATCCCTCTTCATCTTGTTCACTCTTGTCTTCAAAAGGAATACATTCAATTTTATAAGCATGCCCATTAATATTTATTGATCCCACGTAATGCCCCTTTCGAAAAAAATCATTTAAATCCACATGTAACAACTACTTCTATCCCTTCACTACATTTCCTTGAGACAATACGTATTCGGAGAAACTGACTGTAAGAATGCATTCATTTCCCCTACAGAATACATATATAACTCATGCATCGCACGTGTACAAGCGGTATAAAATAATTTCCGTTCACTTTCTTTACTATATTTTTTCTTTGATACATCATAAATAATAACCGCATCAAACTCTACCCCTTTCGATAAATACGATGGGATAACCAAAATACCTTCATCAAACGAACTCGTTTCTTTCTTAATGAGACGGACTGATAATGATGTTTGCAGGGCCAAGTAAGCTTCTTCACTTTCTTCCGCTGTTTTACAAATAACCGCAATTGTCTTGTGACCACTTTGCTTCAACTGTTCGATTTGATCTACAATCTTTTGATGATGCACTTCCCCTTCTTTCACTTCCGTTACAATCGGTTGTTTGCCTTCACGCTGAAACGGTTCAATTTCATGCCCATCTGTAATTAACTGCTTCGTAAATTCAATGATTTGTTTTGTTGAGCGATAACTGCGCGTAAGAACGATTCTTTCACTCAGTTCTTCCCCATACAACGTATTTAACTGTGAAAATTCATTCTCTGACGCATGTTCATAAATAGTCTGATTAAAATCACCAAGTATCGTCATTTTTGTATGCGGAAATACTCGTTTCAAAAATGCGTATTGAAATGCAGAATAATCCTGTGCTTCGTCAATAAATATGTGCTGCACAGATGTATTTCTTTGCAATTCTTCCAGTTGATCTTTCAAATATAAATAAGGCGTTGCATCTTCATATGACATATAAAAATCTTGTATTTTTTCTATTGTTTCTTTGCATATTTCATTCCATCTGTGTGGTAATTTATGTTCTTCTATAAGTTGCTTAGCAAATTCAGGATCTTTAAATAACTGTATATAGAGTGCTGGTGTATGAATAAATTGTAATTTTTTCACACGTCTTTTCAGAGGTTTAAAATGCTCTTTTACAACAATCGCTGCTAGCATCTTCTGTTCCCGTTCAAAATCATCAAATGCACCATTTGAATGTTCTTCTTCTCGTTGCAATTGATGATACACTTTCGCATATGTTTCTTTATCTAATAACTGTATTTCTTCTTCCACCCATAACTCTTTTCTCTCTATTTTTTCTTGTTTTCTTAACTCTTTTAATAACCACTCAGAAATTAATTTTATTCGATTCGGAATCCGCACCGAAGAATCAAATCCGTAAAATTTTTCTTTCATTTGTTCTTTAGAGATTAATACTTCCCCTCTAAATTTTATATCTTTAAATAACATACCTTCTCGTTGTAAATAAGCTACATACTGATCTACTACTTCAATAAAATCAGTGCTTGCTTTATATTTAATTCCTTCTAATCGTGTTTCATAGCCTTTCTCTTCCATTCTTGTCAGTACATATTCCATCTGTGTAAATGGATCTTCTAATTCAAATTTCTTATCAATATGACGCGCTAAGTATTCTTGGAATGTCGTTTGCTTCATATTGTCTTCACCAAGTTCTGGTAGTACTGTGGAAACATAACTATTAAACATCGAGTTTGGAGAAAAAAGAACGATTTGATCGGCATGTAATGTCTCGCGATAACGATACAATAAATATGCGACGCGCTGAAGTGCTGCCGATGTTTTACCACTTCCTGCAGCTCCTTGCACAACGAGCAAACGACTTTTTTCATTCCTAATAATTTGGTTTTGTTCCTTTTGAATTGTTGAAACAATACTTTTCATTTGTGTATTCGCGTTATTTCCTAGTACTTCTTGCAATAATTTATCACCAATCGTAACACCTGTATCAAACATACTTATAATTTGACCATTCCGAATCACATATTGCCTTTTTAATGTCATTTCACCCGAAATCGTATCATTAGGTGCCACGTACTTTGCTCTTCCTACAGAATAGTCATAATATAAACTTGATATAGGGGCTCGCCAGTCATATACAAGAAATTGTTCTGTCTGTTCATCATAAAATGAGTGAATACCAAGATAAATAGCATCCTCACTTTTTTCATCATCTTCTAAAAAGTCTACCCTTCCGAAGTATGGTGATTGCTGTAATCTTTGTAATCCTTTTAGTTGATTGTAAGCATGGCGGTGACTTTGTTCTCGTTCGGATAATAACTCTGCTTGTTGTTTAATACTCGCTGCCGTTTCTATAGCCTCTTCTGTATTATCAACATTCACAGTTACATCGTCCCAAAAATGTTTGCGAATCTGGACAACATCTTTTGTTGTTGCACTTGTATAATGTTCTAATGTATCAATCTGTTTTTCAATCTTTCCAACTACTTCTTTCACACGATGTTGTTCCTGTTTCCATTCTTGACTTGTTTTTTCCATATCGCCACTCCTTATCAACTGATCGTTCTGATGCCCATTGTTTGATGCAATTAAAATATCAATTAAAAGTTTGACAAACAAGCATCTGATTTGTTATAATTAAATTGGATAAATATTGAGTTTTTATAAAAAATAAACAATGAGCGTTTTTCCATTTTAACACATATATATGAAAAATCAATAAAAAGGAGATACAAATTTGTATCTCCTTTTTATTTTGGAATTTCCACTTCAAATTCTATTATTGATTCTCCGCCTTCTCCAATATGTTCAACACTTACTTTTTCAATTATACATTTTAAATTTATACTTAAATTAGACATCCCCTTCGCTATTTCTTTTGCTACTGTTTCATTTTCTTTTCTCCCGACTGTAACATGTGGTATATATGGGATATCACTTCGCAAAAATTTTGTTAAAGGACCTTTGTATAGCTTATCATGTAATTCCCTTACCTGTTCTTTTCCTTTTTCCACATTTAAAAATAAATACTCCCCTTCATTATGAATGTGATTGATAAGCTCAATCGCTATCGGATAAATTACTTCTACCTTTTCAACTATATGTGTTTTTAATTCCTCATTGGAAATCGTACTTTCAAAGGGAAATACAAGTGTAATGTGGGGATTAATCAATCCAAATAAAGGATCATGTTTTTTCTAATCGCTTCAATTCCCCCTATTTGTATCCCCTCTAGAAAAAGTAATACAGTGCGCATTTCCTCTTCTCCCTCCAGTTAAGACAAGAACCTTCAATTCTATGGAAATTCACGAAATATTTTTCTAAATTGTTTAGCTCTCTATTTTAATTTTTATTTCTCATCCACATTTACATGCCCTTTTGAAACAATCTAGATGCTGACTTTATATTTCCTATATAAAAATAACTAATTAGCTTTATAATTATAAATTGGCTTAATAATATGTTTAATATCAATTGCATCTCTAGTATTTCTAACAATTTCATTCATAGATTTATATACCATTGCAGCTTCATCTAAAGTGCTTTGAACAACAGATGTCGTCCAAACGCCGGTCTTTGTATTCTGAAAATCTTCTAAATTTAGCACTTCTTTGGTTTTCTTACGACTCATGATACGTCCCGCTCCATGTGGTCCAGAGAAATTCCAGTCGGGGTTTCCTTTCCCATAGGCAATGATCGATCCATCTCTCATATTGATTGGAATAATTACACGCTCTCCTTTTTGAGCTGAGATGGCACCTTTTCTTAGAATCATATTGTCCATATCTATATAGTTATGAATTGTAGTGAAATTACAAGTTTTAACGTACTCTTTTTTCCATTCATCAAATGTCTCTTGTACAGCTTTAGATAACATTTCTGGACTAAAATACACAATTAGAAAATACTCCTAAATCCCTTTTTCAAAATATATATTCGGATTCGAATAACGGATGGCATTCCTTTTTACATGCTCACAAATATGAAGTACAATACCACCGATAGAATTCGCTGACTCTCCCTGTTTCCACAACTCTTCTGCGTTTAAGTGCTCAATTGTTTGCATTAGTTTAGGTAAATAATAATCATACATCCGTATGATAGGCAATCTTGTAAAATAACTCCACTTTCATCCTCCATCTCCTCACTTAGCTTCCTTCCCAAATGAAGTTAAGTAAAAACTCAATTTCTCTAACTACTTACAAAATCACGCTCCACTCTCTCCATAATTAATACGTCACTTTATCAAAACCCCCTTTCAAAATATACACATTTTAATCAAAATTAAAAATTTTCATTTTTTATGTTTACAATTATCCATTAATTGTATATACTTACTAACGTAAGCAAAAAATTCTAAAAGGAGGTCGAATGAAATGATGAAATTAAAATTACATGTTGCACCTGTTTTACAATTAAATATGAATTCGACCACCCTAATGGAGAATTGAAAGTCGTTCGGTATTTTCTTTAATTAACAAATTCGCCACAGGAGGTCGTATACTTCCCTGTGGCTTTTTCATGCGCTGTCACAGGAGAACTGTATCCTTCTGTGGCTTTTTTGTGCGATTTTTTAATCTCTAACACTATTTCTTTTCGAAAGGAGCAAATATGCAATGACTTTTCACGTACTGTTTTTCAGCATTACAATTCAACGAAAGCAATTATCTGAAATCGAAATTGTGCACGATCAACACATTCAAAACACTATGAGTGATATAAAGGAGCGTCAAAGTCCCTACAGTAGTCACCTGTAATTCCTTTACGAAAGGAGGAATTCATTTATGACTTTTCATATTTTCTTTTTTACGATTACTCTCCAGAAAGAATCTTTATCTGAAACTGAAATTTTACGTAAACAACAATTAAAAGAGATTATAGACGAAGTAAGAGATCGTAAAAGTTCTTATTATAATCAAATGTATTAAAAAATAATTTTCAAAAGGAGCAATCATCTAATGAAATTTCGAGTATTCTTTTTAACCATTACGATTCACAAAAGTAATTTTTCTGAGACTGAGATTTTACATGAACAGCAAATCCAAAAAATTATGACTGAAACAAAAGAGCGTCAAAGTTCTTATTATAATCAAATGTATTAAAAAATAATTTTCAAAAGGAGCAATCATCTAATGAAATTCCGAGTATTCTTTTTAACGATTACAATTCACAAAAGTAATTTTTCTGAGACTGAGATTTTACATGAACAGCAAGTCCAAAAAATTATGACTGAAACAAAAGAGCGTCAAGTTTCTTATTACAACCATATGTACTAAAAACTCACATTAAAAGGAGGATTCACCTAATGAAATTACAAGTATTCTTTTTAACCATTACGATTCAAAAAAACAAATTTTCCGAGTTTGAAATGTTACACGAACAACAAATTCAAAATGCTATGGATGAAGTAAAAGAACGTCAACTTCCTTATTGTAGTCACCTATAATTCCTTTACGAAAGGAGGAATTTATTTATGAAATTTCATGTTTTCTTTTTAACGATTACGATTCAAAAGAAGCGATTATCTGAAGCTGAAATTGCGCAAGAACAGCAATATAAAAAGAGTATGGATGACATACGAGATCGTAGAAGCAAATACTATACGCATCTATAATGATCTAACTTAAAATAATGAAAGGAGAAGATTAAGATGTTAATGGTACGCTGCAGGGAAATGATTTGGATTATTGAGAGGGATTCCACATAGTCTAATATGCAATGTTTTAACTGGATAATTCTTTCAAAAAAACGAGTAAAAATTACACAATAAAAATGCCTAATTCCCATTTTAAACTAGGCATTTTTATAACCGTACTTTTAAAATCATCATAAAAGATACATCACTTAAAAGCGATGTATCTTTTATGATTCCTATGAATACTTTTTATTTCCGATTATTTCTTTTCATTTTGAATAGTCTCACCAAGTTTGAAACAACTGTTTTTGTCACAGCGTAAGCCGGTACTGCTAAAATCATTCCGATAATACCAGCGAAATTACCTACACCAAGGATTAACACAATAATTGTTAAAGGGTGGATATTTAATTTTGAACTCATAATACGCGGTGAAATAATGTTACTTTCAAATTGTTGCACAACGGTTACGATAACGATTACCCAAGCTGCTTGCACTGGGGAAACAAACAAAGCAACAATAACAGCTGGTGCTGCCCCAATAAAAGGTCCTAAATTCGGGATAATATTTGTAAATGCCGCTATAATACCTAAAACAAAAGCATAGGGCAAATCAATAATAACATATCCGATAAATGTAAATGCACCGACGAATATACAAACGAGCGCTTGTCCCTGAATATAGGCAGACAACGTTTCTCCTGTTTCTTTTATAATATGAAGTCCTTCTTCACGATACGATTCTGGTAAGAAACTAACAGCCTTCCCTGGAAATGCATGCCCATCTTTAAACATGTAAAACAAGATGAATGGTACTGTAAATACAACTAATGCAACGTTCGTAATAATACCAAATAAAGCCGTTGCACTCGACGTTATCGTGTTTGGTATACCTTTCAAATATTCCATTACATTTTTTTCAATCGTTTCAATCGATACATAATTTTGTGTAGCTAACCATTCAAATAGTCTATGATGAGATAATTCTTGTATGTATACTTTCCCCTCTTTAATATATGTTGGCATATTTTTCACTAAATCCATCAACTGCTGTGAAATCGTCGGAACGACTACACCAATTGCAATTGCTGTCAATGTAATGATAAAAACATATAACAACAATATCGCTAAACTTCTAGGAACTTTTTTCGCCTCTAAAAACACTAACACTGGATTAAAGATGAAGTATAAAAACAAGGCGATTAAAATTGGGAAAAATAAAGTTGAAATGAATATGCCAATCGGTTGAAATAAAAATGATATTTTTGTGCAAATAAATATAATCCCTACAACCATTAGCACTTCCAATGTCCAAAAGTGCACTTTCGATTTCAAAAAAACGGCCTCCTTTAAACTAGCACTTCCCTATATTGTATCAAAACATCTATGAATTTTACACGCTATTTTCATCTTCAATGTTCCAAAATACGAATAAATACACTACAATGAGATTACATACAAATTTGCAGGGTAAAAGGTGATAAATATGACGCAATGTATCATTTGCAGAAAAGAAACGAAAGAACTTAGTGAACAACATGTTATCCCAGAGATTTTATGTGGATATTATTTTACAAATTCCATTTGTGATACTTGTTATGAACATCTCACAACAAACGTTGATCGACCACTAATTCGGCATAAGCTGATTCAATACAAAATCGAACAAATGAAGAAACAAATTGATTCTCCTCTTTATACGAATGAATATGGTCAAGAATTAGCTGCAGCGGAAACTGAAGAAATGGAAACGAATGACGAAATATACTATTCTAATGAGTTAATTATGAAACTATGTAAAAAACATGATATTTCATTACATAATGAAATTTGGAAAGAAGAACGCGTAACGAAAGTAGCAAGCTCAATTCAACGTGAATTACTTTTAGATAACCGTAAATATAAAATGAGTATCTTAAAAATGGCTTATACATTCGCAGTACATACAATTGAAGGTTATTTTAATGATCCAGATGCGATTGATATTTCTACTATTATATCTACTGTTGACTTTATCGAATTAAAAGAGCGAAGCATCGTTCGTGATTTAAGTAAAAGTTCATTGTGGAATACTCTCAATACAACTAGCGATAATCACTACTTTATTTTATTAAGTGATAAAGACGGCTTATTCTGTTTCATTCGTCTATTCGATATTTTCGATGTTGTTGTCCATCTTTCTAGAAAAAAATATCAACTTCCATCTCCAATTGTTGGAGTGAATGATGTAGAAAAGCAAGAATTCTATATAGAGAATTTAAAACAATACATGGATGAGTTATTTAAACAAAAGAGTAAACAAACTACTCGTGTTTAAAAATAAGTAAAGGAAAAGAACAATGATTATTCCTATTTTACGAAGTTTTAATGAAGAAAAGGCGAAAGAATTTTATATATATTTCTTGGAATTCAACTTAGACTGGGAGCATCGTTTTAGTGAAAATGCTCCTTTATATATGCAAGTTTCCTATCTAGATAACATACTTCACCTGTCTGAACACCATGGAGACTGTTGTCCAGGTGCTGCAATTAGAATTGAAATCTCACAGATCGAACAGTTTCACGGAAAATTATTATCCAAAAAATATAACAATTCCTGTCCTGGTCTTGAAATTACCCCTTGGGACACGAAAGAAATGGAACTATTAGACCCCTTTGGTAACAAAGTTATTTTTTACGAATTGAATCATAGTTAAATCACAATAATTCAAAATAAGAACATACGGTCTCCTTTCTTGATGAAAAGACACTATGTTATAATGAGTATGAAAAGAACAATACAATCACATAAAACAATTATAAATTGTATATAAATAAAAAAGACTAGTGTGCGGCTACACACCAGTCCATGTAACTTAGCAGATTGGATTGTTCATTATCCTATTTGTTTCTTACAAACGAGACAACCCACATTCTATTGGCGTAGGTGGGTTGTTATTTTTTGAGCTTATCGATTAAAACGACAACAAACGTTAACAATGCAACGAGAAATAATCCGCCTTGCAATAATAACGCAATTTCACTCATTCATTATCACCTCCCTTCTACCCTGGAGAAGTGATAATTGAACAACCAACCATACCATAAGTTACCTCTTAATTTTACCATAATTCTTAATAGTTTACGATGAAAACCAGCAAGCTAGTAGCCTACTGGTTTATTTTGTTTCCTCACTATTTTTTCTAAACTACATAAATAACTCTATTCCGTATGGTACTAATATACTTACAAGTAACCCTGTTACAATCATTGTGACTGAACTTATAGTCGCCGCTTCCTCGCTTTCTTTCAACATACGGCTTACACCAACAATATGGGATGCACACCCCATCCCAACTCCCTTTCCAATCGTACTGGTTATGCGGAAAAACTTCAGCACAGTCGGGCCCAATACAGCTCCAGTTATGCCAGCAACTACTACAAAACTAGCTGTCATAGTGGGAATACCGCCTATTTGGTGAGATAATGAAATCGCGATTGGCATCGTAGTCAATTGTGGTATAGCAGTTAATATAAGCTCCTTATCCATTTGGAATACCTTTCCGAAAAACACATTTAAATTTATCAAAACAATTATGCCGACTACTACCCCTATAAGTATTGAGAAAAAATTTTTAGCTAGTATACTCCGCTCTTTAAACAACGGGATAGCTAAAGCGACGATTGCTGGATTAAGAAATTCAGAAAGCAAATCCCCACCATTTTCCTCATAATAATTATGGGAAATTTCAAAAATGAGAAGCAAGCAGATCATAATTGTTGTAACTGTTAACACTGGTAAAGTAAAAGGAGACGCAAACCTGTTATATATTTTCGTTGCCAATACATATAAAATAACAGTTATAATAATCCAACTCATATTAAAAACTCATCCTGTCGTTTCTATTTTTTGGAGTTCACCAAGAATTGACTGATATACCCTGAAATGAGCAATGTTACTAAAGTACTTAAAATTACAATAAAGAACATTATACTTCCCTTACTAACAAAAAAGGAACCATACTCCATTAATCCTGTTGTAGAAGGAATTAAAAATAAAGGTAAAAATACGATTAATTTTTCTGCACCTAACTCAAACCAACCCACCGGTAGAACACCGAAATAAAGCAGAAGAAAAAGCATTATCATTCCTATTAAGCTCCCTGGCATCGCCAGATTGAACGTCTTCTGTATCCATTCTCCGGCCAAGCTAAACATATATAACATTCCTATCTGAAGTAAAAATACGATGAACTTCAACTAGATCCCTCCAGACATTTAACTTCTTACCGATTAAATTAAAATACAATCCTCTTTTATTACACGAAATGTTTTCAGTTCAAAATCTTCAGTACCTTGAACAGGAAGACCTACTTCCTTATTCTTTTTCGTGTATATTAGATTTTCTTTCGTAATAATTTCGCCAGGAATGAAAATAGGAATGCCGGGTGGATAAATCATAACAAATTCAGCCATAACTCTCCCTACCGCTTCTTCAAATGGAACCATTTCAGTTTCAGCGTAGAATGCTTCACGCGGTGTTAACGCGAGTACTGGAATATCTGGCAATAATACAGACGTATTTGTATTTACATTTATTTGATTTTCAAAAGTAACCGACAGTTCTTTCAGCGCACGAACAAGCTTTAATAAGTCTTGTTCAGTATCACCAGGTGTGATAATACAAAGAATGTTATACAAATCTGATAGCTCAACCTCAATATTAAACTTTTCTCGGAGCCATTTTTCTGCATTATAGCCAGTAATGCCAAGATCTTTTACCGAAATTAAGAGTTTAGTTGGATCCATAGCAACAGCAGCACTTGTCCCCAAAATTTCACGCCCAACGCAGTACAGGTAGTCAATTTCATTAATTTGAGCACGAGTCTGTTCGGCCAAACGAATCGTAGTTTCTATTAAAGCTTGTCCTTCAGTCGCTAGTCGTCTTCTCGCCACATCCAAAGAAGCTAACAAAATGTAAGAAGTTGATGTAGTCGTTAACATACTTAAGACTGCTTGTACACGCTTTGGCGAAATGCGACTTCCTTGTAAATTTAAAATAGAACTTTGTGTCAGTGATCCCCCTAATTTATGCACACTTGTCGATGCCATATCCGCACCTACTTGCATCGCTGAAAAAGGAAGTTCATCGTGGAAATGTATATGAGCACCATGCGCTTCATCTACCAAAACTGGAATATCGCGTGTATGAGCGATATCTACAATTTTTTTCAAATCTCCAGAGATTCCAAAATAAGTAGGGTTAATTACAAGTATAGCTTTAGCATCTGGATGCTGTTCCAACGCATTTTCTACAGATTCAGGTGTAATCCCGTGTGAAATACCAAGATTCCTGTCAATCTCAGGATGAATAAAAATAGGCGTTGCACCCGAGAAAATAATACCACTCATGATAGATTTGTGTACGTTGCGCGGGACTAAAATCTTCTCTCCTGGCCCACATACACTCATTATCATCGTCATAATGACACTACTTGTTCCTTGAACAGAAAAGAAAGTATAATCAGCTCCAAATGCTTCAGCAGCAAGATCCTGCGCCTGTTTAATTATTTCTTTTGGATGATGTAAATCATCCAATGGAGCTATATTAATCAAATCTATGGAAAGAGCATTTTCGCCAATAAATCCTTTAAATTCAGGATCCATCCCTTTTCCTTTTTTATGACCTGGAATATGGAATTGGATTGGTTGTTTTTGTGCATGTTCTACAAGTGCAGTAAACAATGGTGTTTTAAATTGAGAACACATTTTTAGTATTCACCCCTAAAAAAATAGTTTTAATATATCTTTCTCTTCTTATAATAAAGAATAGTTCTAAGAAACAAACATCCAATTTGATAATATTTTCGCCATCCACTTACTTAAAAAGTTTCATATATATAAACCAACCTAATTAAACTTCAAAAATATGATAATTTCTTAAAACAAAAAAACGCATCTCCGGTCCCTTTTTACAAGTTCCTGAAATGCGATTTCGGTTCATTTTTTAGCGATTATCCCTCTAATAACAAATGTATTTGTATCTCCTCGTTATTCATTCCGTTTACTTTGTTCTAATTTTCCGGCAATTATTTCATAGAATTTCCGCTCATCATCCGCATTTACATGTACACGATTCACTGTCTTAGAAAATCCATATAGTAGTTGTGCTTTTAATGGTGCCTTTAACTTTATTTCAAATGTAGCTGGTTCTTTAATAAATTCCATTATAGTTGCTTCAAATACGTCTTTCTCTTCTTCTTTTGTTAATACATCACCTTTATAAAAGGTGATTTCTTCTATTTGAGCAAATGGTACAATAATTTTTTTACCTAATCCAACTTGGATAATAATTTCTTGTTCTGTCAAGATATATGGATTTTTACGGATTGCTTGTATCTCAGCTAAAAAATATAATATTCCATATATATTTAAAATGAGTAAAATCCAAGCTAAGACCGGATTCCATTGATGAAGTAAATAATGAAATCCAACACTCTCAATTAATGTTGCATGAATTAACATGATATAAAATGCAATTGCTCCTGTTTTTTTATGATATGAAAAAGTACTTTTATTTTCTAGAGATTTTGTACGCCAAGAAAATAAAGCATAATATAGTAATTTACATTCTGATACAATAACATTTACCGCTACGTTTCTTGTTAGTGTGGCATCGAATGCTTTGTCAATTGCATATGAGAAAGTTGGAAATTCTAATTTATATTCTTTATACCTTTTCATAATCTTAGGTAGTTTTCTTGCAATCTTATACAATATAAATAGCTCTAAACATAAAAAAGCAATTTCCCCTGCAACTAAAATATAAGAAACAAATGAAAAAGACTGTAAATAATCGCTTGGAATAATGAATCTTGCGGCAAGATATCCCGCAATTATAACCGGGAACATATAAGTTAATGAGTAGCGTTTACGTATAATAAAAAAATACGTAATGACTGGAATGACAATAAGAAAATCTAACAAAGATCCTAGCACCATTTCTTTCGGTACAGCCGGCACAATAGGAAGTGTGTATGCTAGATAATTTGATATTACAATTAAAGCTATAAAACCAATCGAACTATTTCTTCTTGTACGCGAAATTGAATTATTCATGCACTCCCTCCTTTTTATTTGAAAACCTTATGCAAATGATCTTTATAAAATGAGATAGCTTTTTCATATTCTTTTACACCTTCAAGTTTTACAACAGTTTCAATCAATAATTTCATTGCTTCTTCATAGGCTTTTACGTTATATTTCGCTAATGAAAGAAATACTTTCATCGCATCGCTATCCGGAAACTGTTTGAGTCCAGCTTCTAACGTAACCATCGCTTTATCGTATTCACCAATGCAGCGGTATGTACTTCCGAGTCCAATGTATGCCCCGCATAGTGATTCCCCTGTAAGTCCGTTAGCAATTGCCTGTTCATAGTATGAAGCAGCTTCTGTTTCAAGTCCCATCGCATCATGTGTCCATGCGCATTGATAGAAGACTTCCGGATTTTGAGTTAAGTTCGCTAAACTGACTAATATGTCTCTTGATTCTTCATATTTCTTTTCATCCCGGAGTTGAATCGCTTGCTCAAGTAACTGTTTCACCTGCATCGCTCCTTATTTGTTCCAGAATAGATGCTACACCGTCATCTTCATTGCTATCCGTAATATAATATGCTAATTCTTTTAACTCTGAAATTTCATTTTCCATTGCAATCGGATAACCACATTGTTTGAACAAGCCGATATCATTCCAATCATCACCAAATGCCATTCTTTTCATTATTTAACAATGTTCCATCTAAATCTAATACAATAACTTCTATATTTTTAAAAAGCATGAACACCGCTCCTTTTTAAAAACGATTCAAACTCCCCTCTTCTACACGATTGCATAACTGTTCTAACCTATTTACAATCTCTTTCGCCGTTTCGTCTTTCCCTTCACATAAACCAACATTTCCATCTTCTCCAATCACATGATGAATGGCTGCATGTGAATATAACGAATGCGGAGAATTTGCTATCATAAGATTTGCTCTCGCCTGCCCCATTCTTTCACTTGCACGTTGAATTAGCTCTACCTCATTGACATCGCTTTCAAGTTTGAATCCAACTAAAACCGTTTCCGGATCCCATTGTTTAATTTGTTTTAATATTTTTGGCGCTTTTTGAAAATGAATAATTGGGGCTATGTCACTTGAAATCTTCCCATTCATATCAAGTACATTTCCATCTTGATCACAAATTTTATCAACGATCCAATCTGATCCAGCAGCTGCCATAATAACTGCATCGATTTTCTCATGTGTAATAATACTTTTCATTTTATCTTGTAAATCAATGATACCTTCGAATGGATGTAATTCTAATTGGTTACTTATAACATTCGGCTTTTCAGCAAAATAACCATGTAAGTATATAACATGCGCTCCTTTTGACATCGCTTCTTCAGCAAGTATTCTGCCAATTGTACCTTTTGCTAAATTCGTATGACCACGCACTTGATCCCACTTTTCTAAACATCCACCACTCGTAATTAAAATCTTTTTCCCCTTCATCATAACCATCCCTTACTTATTTTTCGAACGAAACCATTGTACACCAAAGTCAACAACTTCTCGTTGTTTCATTAATCTACACGTTGCATTTCCAACTTTATCAATTGTTACAGCAGTCATTTGCTCAAACTCTCTTCCAATCTCAACAAATAGATCAGAATCATAGTCCATTTCGTCGAACTCTTTCCACACCCTTACGTTATTTTCTATAATTGGTGCTCCAACTTTTATTAATTCACGTGCTCCTGTACGTATTTCAGATAAGTGAATCGACGTATTAGAATCATAGCCTACACCTAGCAACAATACATATCCATCTAAATCATATATTTTCTTTAATGGTGAGCACTCTCCAAGACTAATGGAAAGTGAATGCTCTCTTGTAATAGCCTCTGCGTTTTCCCCCCAAGCAGCAAAGCTATTTAATGGATGATTGCTACGTTTTACATTTGGATATGTACGAAAACATTCTACAACTTGCCCCATTGCACGTGTTGGGGTTATATCTGGATGAAATGCCGGTACATTCTCCCGAATAATTTGCCACCAATTTTCCGGAACAGGTGGTCTTGCCCAATTTTTCGGATCTGATAAATCCGACGTTTGCGTTGGCATGATGATTGTACCATCTTCAGTAATTACGTTCATCAAAGCTTCAACAACTGCAACTGCTCCACCAGATACCCATCCAATTGAGCTCAAAGAAGAATGGACGATCACTGTCATTCCTTTTTTTAACCCTAACGCTTTTAAATCATTTGTTATCGTTTTAATTGTATTTGGCAGCTTGGTTTCCGCTACTATGTCAGTTATTTTCATTATTATTCCCCCGTCTGCTTTATCCCAACTCTTATAAACTTAAATTTTGAACTCACACCTAATATTTTATCATATTTTTCTTAATTTTTAATCTGAACAAATCCATATTTAACTCTATTTAAAAGAATCTAAACAACACTAAGTGCAAGAATAAAAAAATCTCTCTAAAGTAAATCATACATTACTTTGGAGAGATTTCTTTGTTTTAAAAGTAATCAAAAAAACAGGGTGGTGAATCCGGAATAGCATCCTCCAGTACTTCTACCATTTCATAAGGTCCTTTTATTCTTCCGATATCATACAAGAATGCAGGGCTTTTATAACTTAGCAACATAGTTGCTAATGTTTGAATCGTTAATGACATTCCCTTCATATCATTCATTTCTTTCTCATATGTTATATGTAATTGTTTGTCAGAATTCCACTCTAAAGAAAACGTCCCTTTATTCCATTCCAACATAGGGTCATCTAGATGTAAAATTAGTTTTTCATTTTTCACACGTTTAAATGGATATTGTTTCAGAAAACCAATTACGTCCACAATTCTTCCCATATAGTAAGGCGCAATTGTCTGTTTGATTTCGCTATCTTCAAGTAAGAAAGCAACCGGTTCATGAACACATGTTTTTCCTTTTACATAATACACCATCGAAAAGTGTGCACTAATAAAATTCCATAACCCTCTTCTCGCCTCTTCATTTATGTAAATCATTTCTTCTATATAAAATTTCTCCTCAAGAACACGATAAAATAAATATCCATGTGGAATATCTTCATCTGTATAATAAATTGCTAATTGCAAATCAATTGTTTCCTCACGAAATCGTTCTTCCCAGGCAAGTGTATTTCGGACCATTGCCCCATTTGTTTTTCTAGCAAACTCATCATAAATTTTTTCTTTTTCTTTACTTTTTAGTCCGACCCTTCTTACTCGACCACTAATGTTGCCACGATACTTAGGAAGCTGTGTATCTTTAATTTGATACTCGATGATATCAGAAATAATTTCCCATCCTTTTTTCCGGTAATAAGGGATTGAGTAAGGAAATAAATAAGAAATATACTGTCCATTTTCCCTCATCGTTTTTAAGCTTTCTTTCATTAATGAGTTCATTAATCCATGCCCTGCGTACTCTGGATATGTCCCAACTCCAGTAACTCCTCCCATTTCATAAATCACACCATGAATATTCACCTGAAATGGCAAAACAACAATTTGAGAAATTAATTTATCGTGATCAAACCAGCCTAACGCAGTCCCTGGCTTTAACTGATGACTTTTCTTTTGTACCATTTTCTCTTCATCATTAATCATTTTTTTAGAAACTTGAAACACATATTTCATTAAGTTTGAAAACTGTTCTACTTCACTTTCCTTAATTGGTCGCATAATTAAACCTTTATAGTATTTCTTATTCATTCCTATTTGCCCCTTTGTCATACAAACTAAAATATCTTCTTATTTTTATCATCTAGTTAGTATATACAAAAGTTACCGAAAACAAGCATATAGCATCATAAAGACTACGCTTTCAAATTAACACTCCTATTATTTCACCCAATAACAGTGAAACCTTTCTACACCTGGGTACTTCTCTCCTAAACTTGTAATGGTAAAGCCGCACTTTTTATAAAATCCTACCGCTTCATCATCTGTTTCTGCTTCCACATAAATTAATCCATGCATATGAATCACTTTCTTTATCATTTCGAAAGCAATTCCTTTATAACGACTATTTGGCGAAACTGCTATATGGCATATTCTCGCTTGTTTTTCAGCATAAAATTCCACGCCAATACAAGCTATCGCTTTATAATGATATAGTGCAGTATTTCTATTTTCTTCATAGAACTTTATAGCTTTTTGTAAGCTTTTTTCCTGGGGTCCCACTGCATATTTTAATAACAGAACCACTGTATCCTCACTTAGATTTCGCGCAATAATCACCACATTTTTCCTCCTTTACAATCCAAAATTATTCCGCTAGTCATGAACAGTAAAACACTCCGCTCCAAATTCAGTAAAATGAAAGAAAAAGGCACCCTTACCTCTGTAAGAAATCTGCCTTTTTCGCATTCTAACACTCTATTGCACTTTTCATGATTCCACAATTTCGCTTCCTTTTTCAGCATAACTCATATCACCGACAGACTCTACTGTATATTCTCCATCTTTATAGAGAATTTTAGTTACACTTGCATTTTTTACCCCCATTTTTGTTTTACTACTATCAAGCATTTCTACTAATGCAGTGATCATCAGTCCATGACATACGACTAAAACGTTACCTCCCCCATTTTTGGCACTATCTTCACTAATTATATCGATTTCTTTTTTTATACGAGTTGAAAATACTTCCCAATTTTCCGCTTGTTTTGTAGAGTCTGCTTCTGCAATAAAATTCGTAAATTCTTTAATAGAAAGCTCCATTGATTCAGTTATATCTTTAACACCGGCAACATTTTGAATAGCCTGCCTCATATTTTCAACCTTATCGCCTTCAAAAATCCCAAAATTCAATTCACGCAAATCTTTCCGTTGTTCAAGTTTTAACTTTGACTGTCCACTATACTTTAATACTAAGTTAGCAGTTTCAATTGCACGGCCACTATCACTACTATAAGCATCAACAAAAGGTATATCTTGTAATCCATTTCCTAAACCTTTCACTACTTCAATTCCCTTCTCTACTAATGGGGAATCTGCCCAACCTTGTATACGTTTATTCGTGTTTAATATCGTTTTGCCATGTCTCGTAACATATAACGTAACGATGTTATCTTTATTTTTATGTGTTATATTCATATCTTTTTCCATATTTCTCATTCATTTCTCTCCCTTTAGACTACTTCATTTATTTTAAAGTCTTCATTCCTTACCAAACCCAAAGGCATCTCAGTAAACATAAAAATCTGCTTCATTTACTAATATATTATAATTTTAGTTTATATAAATTCATATTATATATTATGAAAACGCAACAAAAAAAGGAACCGACTCCACAATTATAAATCAATTCCTTTTCACTCTTTTTATACTGTTATCTTTTCTTCCTTTTTCATAACAACTGCAACATGAAAGGTCAGTCCTATTGTTATCTATCTTGAAATCTTGCTAATCTCTTTACTTAATCACTAAAATCTGCAAACAGGAAATCAATCTCTCTCCCATCATAAAAATTCCCATCAACAATAAACTTTTCAACCTCAACTGTGCCATCCTCCATAAATTCAATCTCCCATCGTTGGCCTGGTACAGCCACTTCAACCATAACACTTTCTCTTCTCATTTTACTTAGTTTATAGAATATATGATTTTCTTCTAATCTATTTAGAAAATGAATGAATTCTTTTAATTCCATGTAATTTCCTCCATATAAAAAATATTAGCTCTTTATTTTCAAAGAGCTAATATTCATTCACGCTGTTATCTTTTCTTCCTTTTTCATAACAACTGCAACATAACTATGCAAAATCATTCCTACAACAACAAGGCTCATTCCAATCCATGATAATGATGATGGAAATGGAGCTGATAGCCAGATTAGCTCTCCTAGTAATGCAAATAAAACTTCACCGGATTGTGTTGCTTCTACAGTCGCTAATTTCTGCGGATCATCTTTTACAAGATCAGTTGCAAAGAAAAATAATACAGTAGCAATTAAACCAGAACTAATCGCTACGATAAAGCATTGAAAGACTTGATTACTTGATGGTAATCCACTTGTTGCAACCTCATATCCAGATAGCAAAAACCAGAACGGTAAACTTGCTAATGTCATTCCGAGAACGCGCTGAAAGACATCTAATTCTCCTTTACACACCTGCATCATTTTTCGGTTTCCAAGTGGATAAGCAAACGCTGCTACTATTACTGGAACGACACATAAAACGGTTTCACGAATCCCTAATGAAGAAGCGTGTTCTACTTGCATAAGAAGAACACCTAATAATATGACAGCAGACATCATTAATTCTTTCATTGGAATTTTTTTATGTAGTGAATTTGTTGCAAATAATGGAGTTAATAAAATTCCTGCTATAATTGTAATTTGCCACGTTGAAGCAACGAGCCATCCTGGTCCAAATGCACCTGCGAAACTAAGTGGTGCATAAAAAAGACCAAAACCGACAATGCTCCATAATAGCCACTCTTTCGGATTACTTTTCATATATTGAAAGAGTTGCTTTAAGTTTCCTCTATACATGACAATTATGACAAGTAGCGGAACCATAAAGTAATACCGTAGTGATGCACTCCAAATCCAGCTTCCCCCTTGTAAGTCCATCGCACGGTTTAAAATAAACGTAAAGGCAAAGAAAAACGATGCCAATACCCCCGCTGCAATTGCTTTCATCCTAAAACCCCTTATACAGTTTTCTTCTACTATATAACAGAATGCCATTCATTTAAAATAAAATTCGAAAATTTCATACTAAAAATGGTGTTTTTATACGTTTATTTCTTGTCGATACAATTTTCGCAATCGGCTTATGTGAGCTTGATGATAGCGGTTATGATCAGCTATATGCCAAATCCCCCACCTAATCGTAGCCGTTTGACCTTTTTCATAATAGACTTCGCGGGTTAAATCTACTTCTGTTAGTTTCATACATTCATCATAAAACATATTTTGAACATCTCGATAATCTTGCATGAGTCCTTGCAAAGAACCTTTTTTGATATTAGGTAATTCTCCTTTTTCATCGAGCATAGGACCATATTTTTCTTGTAATGACATTGGAACTTGCACACCTTTCAGACGAAATACCCAATGTAAATCTACAACAGCTAAATGTTGCAGCAATTGTCCAATGCTATTCTCATCATTAGCAGGACCTTTATAATATAGTTCTCTTTTTCCCACGCCTTCTACTAAGTCTCTTAATCTTTTGAATGTGTCACTTACAGTAGCATATAATATTGCAACGTGCGGATTCATGTCCCTTTCTAAATATAAATCTTTCATTGTAATTCTCCCATCCAACTCTTTATTTTTTCATCCATCTCATTCGCCTGTTCATGATGCATATAATGAGTTGTACTTGGAAATATAACTTTTTCCGTTCGTGAAGATATGTTTGACAGTTCATTCTGCGTCTTCTACCAATTTTCATAGCCATTATTTGTAGCGAAAAATTGTAATACTGGCAGAGTGCCTAAATTTCCATTTTTTATTATCTTTTTACCATTTTTACTCATCTGCTCCAATTCTTCTTTCATATTTCGATTATTTGTATTTTTAAGAGCCATTGACATTTTAAGTTCCTATAATGCTTTCGGTAAATTAGGGATATCTATAAACACATTTACACAAACAGCTTGATACAGTGTGCTAGCAATAAAAACAATTAACGCGACAAACAGTGCAATTCGCTTCTTGCTTTTACACATCAGCTACTCCTTTTTTATACTTTTAGAGAAATAAAACCATTAATTCGTCATCACGATATATACCATTCATTTTTAGCGCCTTGTTTTCTATTCCATACGTCGTAAAACCCATTGATTGATACAGTTTTTTCGCTACTTCATTATCTGAAACAACCCCTAAATTAATTTGCTCTATTTCTAGTTCTCTTGCTTTTTCAATTAACGCTCGAATTAAACCTTTTGCTAAACCTTTCCCTCTACTTTGATGATCCACATACATCGCAACAAGATGTCCTTTATGTTGATAAGCTGCTTTTTGCTCCGTAAGCAACGTGACCACACCTAGCAATCTATTTTCTTCATTAAAAGCACCGAATGTGTAACTCGTTTTTGAATTTAAATTTTGAGCAACTTCCTCCACGGGATTTTCTTTTTGCATCGCTTCTTCATACGTTGTTACAAAGGCGTCTGGATTTACTTGCAATGCTTGTAAACGTAAATCCCAATATTGTACTGCATCTAAGTCTGATAAAACTCGAATCATTTATATACATCCTCTCATCATTAAGTTTCTAAATTCAACACACTTTTGTTTACATAATAATATTATACGTTACAATATTTCTTGTTAATAATTTCATATTCTTCTTTCAACATACTAAAGCGATAACGATTAATAAATACACCTTCTCGCAATCTATCATTTCTCATGATTCCTTCACAAACGAATCCAGCTTTTTCATAGCTTTTAATTGCTTTTATGTTATCGGCATCAACACGTAGCCACACTTTCTCTAAACCAAACTCATAAAATCCGATTTGTAACATGCTGTATAACGCTGCGATACCATATTTGCGTCCCCAATATTCTTTATTCCCAATTGTAATTCCTAATTCAGCATTTTTATTCGTTTTATCAAAGTTTTTTAAATCAACCCACCCAATATGCACACCATCCTCAGAAACAATAGCTCGCTGTTCATACCCATTTTCTCGATTCATACACATCTCAATCCATCTTTTGGTCTCATCACGCGTAAATGGTGGATATTGATCGGGTACAACTAAATGTTTTGTTACCTCTTTATCTAATGACCATTGATATCGATCTTCTACATCATCTAATGAAAGTTCTCTTAATACAATAACTGGTACATTCATTTTTCCATCTCCCCTTATTTTCCCACTGAAAACCCCTCAAACAACCTGCCGCCATATTTTTCTAGCGTTCTTTCTATAAAATCAATAAGCTTCATCTTCTCCCCAGTTCTATAAAAATGATCAAAAGCCTCTACAAACTCTTCCGCAAATGTTTCATCATATTTTCTTAAAACTCGAATAAACCATTTAGAATTCCCCATCCATTGTCCGTTTACTCTAAGAACATATTCATGAACTAAATCAGCGAGAAGATTCGCGATAAACAATTCCTCTTCCCTCTTTGTTGCCCCAATAAAATCGTCTAATGCATCCGTAAGAAAGTACCGTTTCTGTCTCATAAGCCCTTCTGTCCACTTTTCAGGACCTTTATCTAATAATTGCTGTGCTTCTTGTTTTAATCTCGTTACAGTTCCCATCTCCCCTTTTAAAATAATGCCCTCTGAAACTAATTGTGGTAAAGTAGGTTTTCCTCGCTTGCAGTCACTTTTAAAATATTCTTTATATGTTTTAAAATTATGTACAAATACTTCAACTGGCCAACCGTTACTAACAAAAGATTCGCGATAACAATGAGATAGACTACTATCTAATATTACAAGATCAAGGTCAGATGTTTTTGTTGCTTCTCCCCTTGCAACACTTCCTCCTAATAAAGCAACATCACAATTTAAAAATTGTGATTCGATAATTTTTTGTGCAGCGTCGATTGCTTTCATGCTGTTCTCCTTCTTTCATTTTCTTTTTTATTTCTCCTTGCCTAAAATATGTACTTACGATATATTCGACACTATTTCTTCTTTTCCTAGTTTTTTTTCTTCTTTCAATACGGTATGTGAAATTAATCATACCTAAAAGCAGAATCACTTTATATAAAGTGATTTCTTCATCCTCTACTGGTTGTTTTCATGGCCAATCAAGCTTTTACTGTAGTAAGATATTTTTATGAAAAGATGCACCTAAATATCTTACTTAACTAAAGAAGGAATTTTGATTTATTTCATCTTATATTTCTCACTTTCCCCTTAATTTTATTCGGTTCAAACTGTACTCGGCCAAAACATCCAATGGAGTGATTATTCTCTTCTCTGTTTCCTGTTCGCACTTCTTAGCAGCATCTACCATTGATAATTGCGCAACAGAGACCGTTTGATTTCCATCTTTCATGACCTGATATATATACTTACTCACTTTATCATCATATTCTTCTTTACGTCCCTGTATAATGAATTCAAAAGTATCTTCAATAATTCTTACTTTAATATCTATAAATTTCTGTTTTTGCTGTGCATATTGATTCAGACGTTCCATCGTCCCAGGGACAGTACTAGGATTTGTAAATAATATCGTTTGCGGCCCTTCAACATTACATATCATTTCAAAGAATGGTTCATCAATTTTCAAAAGAGGTTTTGCATGTAAAAACTCTTCTTCCTGTATTAGCGTAATATAATTTGTACATGTAATTAAAACTGCATCTATATTACTTTCTGCTATCCACTTCAGCTGATCCTTCAACTTGTTTTGGGCTTGCTTTCTTCCAAACCCTTTATCACTTTCCATCCTCTTAGATAATATGGGATCTACAAAGTGAATCAATTCTATCTCAAATAATTCAAATGCCCTCTCTATATACTCAATATTTGAATGATGAGCATGTAAACAAGCTAGTTTTTTCACTTTTATCACACCTTTTTCATTTTGGCTTTGTTCATATAAATTGTTGATATTTTGAGATGTAAAAAATCACCACCTACAAAAGTGGTGACTTTTTTCGTATTTTACTTTTTAAAATGCTGTATAATGACTCCTTTACCATCTCCAACTTCAATTTCTGCGAATGCTCCATTTATAAAAGTGATTTGCGGTGGGAGATGACCGCAGTCTATATCATAAATAATTGGAATTTGAAGTTCATCAGTAAGTTCTCCATATACATCTTCAACAGTATAACCATCGATTGAATGGTTTGCTGAGCTACGTCCAAATAGTATACCTGAACAATTATCAAACCAACCTGCTAGTTTCATTTGAACCAATGAACGTCGTAAATCTGTAGTAGTTAGGTCGCAATTTTCCAAATACCAAATTAAAGGTTCGTTATCAAAATGCTTCTCCCTAAAGTCTTGTACTCTACCAAATGGTGTACCAATGAGATGTCTAATCACATCAATACAGCCACCAAGTAATCGACCTTTCATTTTTATTTTGTCAGTTGAAACTGTTTTCCAGTTTGTATTTTCTGTTAAATGGAAAACACATGGAGATGGATTACTATGTTGCCATTTCATTTGATATTTCTCTGAAGAATATTGGGTAATTGAAGTTTCCGTTGACAAAACACTTTGCCACATTGCTGTTGTTTCATCGGAGTATTCTCCTCTTAAATCTACTAGATTTGTCCCATGAGCAGTCGCTATTCCAGTTTTTAAAGTAATTGCTAATAATAAAACACTTACATCCGAGTATCCTAATATCCACTTCTTATTTATCTTGTCAAAATCAATTTTGTCTAACATTTCAATTAGCAGTTCCCCGCCCCAAGGAGGAATTATGATATCGATATTCTCGTCTTGCATCATTTCAATCAATTCATTTGCCCTCGTCTTAGCACTAGAAGACTTAGCTTTCTCTTGTGTCCAAACCGTTTCTCCGCAAACAACTTTATATCCTTTTCTTTCCATACCTTCACAAGCTTGCTTAAACATACTATGTAATTCTTCGTTTACACCTGAAGAAGGTGCTGTTACACCAATCGTTGCCCCTTTTTTTAAGAACGGATATTTTATCATCTTTATCTCTCCCGTATTTTCCTATGTACCTAGAGTAAATTTAATATAGTCAGTTTGATAATGAACGACAGCTACTTGTCATCATTATCCCTTCTATATTCGTTACATTTCCATCAAAAACCTTCATTATAAAAACTGCTACACAACAAAATCTTGCACACCTTTTTTGCAATTTGTTTTGCATTTACCTACCTAAAATTGCTAATATAGTAGAGTAGAACTATTATAGAGAGAAGGAAAATTATGTACAATAGAATTCGGATGACAACTTTAGTAAAGAGAGCATTGTTGATTTGCGTTGGGGTATTATTTTTATACGAAGCAGTTTATGGATCAACTCATATTGCTTTAGCAAGTACGGAAGATGAAACGAAATCTGTTCAACTTGTAAGTGAAATTCAAACGGCTCTAGCCCCGAAAGAAGCTCCAAAGCAATATAACGGGCAAGTTAGAAAAGTTGCTTACTTAACATTTGATGATGGTCCTGGAAAATACACTGCTGAGCTTCTAGAAATGTTAAAAAAAGAAGAGGCAAAAGCAACATTTTTCCTTATTGGAGCAAATGTTAAAGCATTTCCTGATCTTGTAAAACGAGAAGACGCTGAAGGGCATTATGTTGGCATGCATAGCATGACACATAACTACAAAAAGCTTTATACAGAGGGACTTTATGTAGATGAAATGAAAGAAGATCAAAGCTTAATCGCTGGGGTTATCGGAAAATCACCAGTATTAACTCGTCCATCTTACGGATCCATGCCAGGATTAAATGAAGCGCTTCGCAATAAAGTTGTTGAAAATGGTTTAAAAGTTTGGGACTGGACAATTGACTCTTTAGACTGGAAATATAATAAGATGCCAGTAGATGCAGCTGCTGCTCAAATTGTACAAAACGTTCTAGCTGGTGCAAACGATCCAACAGAGGTTATTCTTATGCATGATATTCATCCTCAATCAGTAAAAGCAGTACCTGCTATTATTAAAGGTCTAAAAGAAAAAGGTTATGAACTGGAAAGTTATCAAGAAGATGAACATTTCCCGTTAAACTTCTGGCACGATAAACGTATATAATAGAAAAGACGTAATTTCCTATAAAGGTAATTACGTCTTTTTTTCTTTTTATCTATTTAGAAAATAGAGGCCAATAATTTAGCAATTTGGCTTATTAAAATCCCTACTACCGCAAAATCAGAATCACCAAATGTTGTATTTTCAAAGTAAACGTCAAGTATCATAATGGCACATGATACAGACTACAAATTCTATATTAAATTGAAACAAAAAAATTAGAGTTTTATGAAATTTCTTTCGTTACTTTCTGAATGAAAGGCTTATATAGAAATTCATCATTTATTTTAATACGAAGTAGTAAAAACCAAACTAATATTGCATCTAAATATTAGTTTGGTTTTTATGAATTTACATCGAGAGAGGCAATCTATTTCACTCATCTATATCGCTTTATACAAATAAACTTTCCAAGCGGATGTCTTTGATGTAAACACGTTCTCAAGGGATAAATTGTTTTCTACTGCATTTTCAATAGGGACAGCAGAAAACATGTATCGACCACCCATCTTTTTAAAATGCTCTATATTTAGTTGTAAATTTCCCAAGCGTTTTTTCGAGTTTTTCTTAAACATATAGTGTTTTCCAAGTTCATCGGTGAAAATATAACAGCGGCCACCCCACTCATCAAAATACGTACGAATCGTTTTATTTTTCGCTAGCTCCTTCTCGATTATTTTTCGAAATTCATATTTATATGATAGCGGATAAAAATTGTTATATGTATCAAGTGTATAAAATCCGTTGTACTGAGCGATAGCAGGATGTAAACCAATACTAGCGACACGGTACTGCTCCAAAGGTAAACCGATATACTCTTTTATCTCCTGAAATTGTTTTTCTGCATAAAATTCCTTTACTGAAGATTTACTTTGAAAAATAATTTCCTCATTAAAAAAGCTTAACAAAATAATTTGAGCTATCACAAAACCTGTCACAGCTTGTCTCCATATTTTCCCTTGTAACCATAAAACTTTTAATCCAAGAGCAAATAAAACATAAATAACTAACGGGCGCAAAAAATGATAACGTGCAAAATTAAACGTATCCAAAATGTGAAAACGTTTTGTTAATGGAAGCCAACCTTTATAAAACCAAAAAGCATACCAAATTGACAATGCTATGTTAAACCAAAACAAAAAAACAAAGATTTTTTCTTGCTTCCATCGCCTCTTGGAAATGATAAAATACAACGCAATAAATATGACAGGTAAAATAACAAATGTATGGACTGTCATAACATGGTTATGTCCTAAAAGAAAATTTTTCACTGTAAGACGGAGAGACCGCCATAACGATAATCTTGCATGAAAATATTCATCTCTGCTGTTAGGTGCAGTGGATAAGAAGAAGGAAGATACTAAGCGATATTCTACAATCATGTAAATGAGCGTCATATAAACAATTGAAAAAAGAAAACGAAAGTTCCATTCTTTCTTTATTACTACGTCCACTAACCAAAGAATCCCCATCCCGCTTAAAAAGAAGAAAAAACCTAAAACAATACTCGAATATAGAGGAATAAGAGTGAGTACGAAATAGTTCTTCCACGATCTTTCCCCTTTTCGAATATTTAAAAATGCCCAAAGTGCAAGAGGCATCCCGAGAGTACTAAGCATTCCTGACGGCCAAAAAGGAGTAAGAGCAAAAGCCAATGAAACTCCAACCGAAATGACCATCCATTCCTCTCTAGGTAAAAAATGATGTTTTAAAAGAAGATACATCCCTATAAAAGCAACCACTCTTGTAATCGTCTGACTTAATGCATACGCAACCATATTTGGAAAAAAAACATACAACCAAACAATACCACTAAATTCCGCGCTAAATGCGTTTCTTGATAATTGATTGTTTATCACCTGTGGAATTGTAGCATCAATCGGACCTATTATCTCCCCGCTCCTTGCCAAAACCTTATACCAGGACAAATTGGAATCAAGATTATCATGAACGCGAATATGCGCATTTTCTCCAAGAATAAATAAAGGAGACAAATAAAGAATGAGTATAATTGATGCAAAAACAAGTAACTTTTTTTCTTGGTTGTTCTGGATTGAAATCATTCACTACACCTCAAGAAATTCTTAAAAAGTTTACTAATAAAATTTCCAAAACGAAAGAAATTATCCCCTTGGTAATCAAATTGCTATCAATTTTTTATAAACAAAAAAATCTATTCTTATTGTTAAAGTAAGGAAAAGAAATGTTTCATTATATTACTACTTACTTGTTCTGTAGTGAAAGTAACATGGAGTTATTTTTTGTTCACTTCACTTTTTTCGGTACTCTGCATCTAGTTGGGAAATCTTTTGACCACAGCAAGACTTTATCAATTTCTTCTTGATTGTTTAAATTGATATTGAGGAGTGTTTCAAACAAATAAAGAAGATAATGATAGGGACTTAAATTGTTCTCTTTTGCGGTTTCAATCACTTTCTACTAATATAGCATCCCGTATCTCCTATAAAATTAAGTCCAAATTTTTGTTTCTACATTGTGCAATAATTGAACTCTTTTCATATAGTGATTATACTCTACAAATACGGTATGTGAAATTACCTCGTGCTCCAAAATAAAAAGCCCCCTTATAAGGATATTTATCCTTATAAGGAGACTAACATTACTATATTACGTTTAACCTTCTTGCTGCGTAGTTTTTACTTTCGTCTTATTTTTATCACGATGATTATAATTATATTTCGAACGATCTACTGGCGTAAATCCTTCCGGTGTGTAAAATCGGAGTAAATCACCATTTACAACTTGGTCAGAAAACTTAAGTTTCTGCTGAACCATTTGTTCATTTTGTTTAATTTCATCTGTTATTTCTACTGGTTTTCCTGTATTTGTATCATAATACTTTCCGTTCAGTGCAGTAACGGACGGACTTACATAGTTACCATTACGGAATGCCACAACTTGTTTATGGTCTGGTGATAATAAATCCGTACCGAATTGGATGTAATTTTTTGTATCCGTACCTAGTAAATGTAGTAGCGTTGGAAGTACATCAATTTCTCCACCATATTGATGCTGAACTCCCCCCTGCATACCTGGTACACGAATAATTAATGGTACACGTTGCAGTTGTGCATTTTCAAATGAATTCATTTCTTTACCCATTATTTGCGACATTGCTGTATTATGGTTATCTGAAATACCGTAATGATCTCCATACATAACAATAATAGAGTTATCATATAAACCAGATTGCTTCAAATAATCCATAAAACTTTTTACAGCTTCATCTAAATAACGTGCTGTCTGGAAATACGTATCTACAGATGAATCACCTGTTTTTGCTGGTTCAATTGTCGCTTCTTCCTTATTAATTGGATAAGGGAAGTGATTTGATAACGTAATAAATTTCGCATAGAACGGTTGCTTTAATGTTTGTAACAATGGAATCGACTCATCAAAAAATGGTTTATCTTTCAAGCCGTAGTTTACAACATCACTATCATTCATATCGTAATACGTCGCATCAAAGAATTTATTAAAGCCAAATGATTTATAAACATCATCACGATTCCAGAATGTTTTATAGTTACCGTGGAATACTGCAGATGTATATCCTTGTTGTCCTAAAATAGCTGGTGCAGCTTGATACGTATTATGAGATTTCGTTGTAAATACAGATCCTTGTGGTAATCCAAACATTGAATTCTCTAACATGAACTCCGCATCAGACGTTTTACCTTGTCCTGTTTGATGGAAGAAATTATCAAAATACAGTGTATTCGCATCTTTCGTAAATGAATTTAAAAATGGTGTGACCTCTTGCCCATTCAGTTTATAATCAATCAAGAAGTTTTGGAACGATTCTAAATGAATGTAGATAACGTTCATATCTTTTCCCTTACCAAAATAATTTGGATTAGGAGTTGCATAGTTTGATGTGATATAGTTTCGAACACCTGTCATACTATCTCCATCAGCTAAAGCTCGTTCTGTTGATGCCTTCATACTTTGAATCCCATCATAAATCGTATAATTGTATGCACCTAAATATTTCACAATATAGTTTCTGTCAAATGTTCTTGTTAGTAATTCAGGACGATCAGATTCTGCTAAACCTAAATTCACACTAAAAATTAAAATTGCTGCGATAAATACAAGCGCAAGTTTATGCTTTGCAACACGAATTGGTTTTGGATTAGCAACTTTCGCTATTACTAATGCAAGTAAAATAATTGTATCTAAGAAATACAATGGATCATAAGGTTGTAATAATGCAAGAATACTTCCGCCTAATTCTCCGAAGTTATTCGTTTGTGTTAATGTTGGGAACGTAATAAAATCGCTGAAAAAACGGTAATACACCACGTTTGCGTATAATAGAGCGGACATTAGCAAATTAATAATAATTAGCCAAATATAAGATCGTTTCCCTTTTGCAAATAATGCAAGTCCTAAAAATAGAACTGCTGAGCTTAACGGGTTGAAAAATAACAAGAATTTTTGGATTGTGTTCGATATACCTAAGTTAAATTCTGTCACATACGCTCCATATGTTTTTAACCAGAATAAAACAACCGCAAAAATAAAAAATCCAAAATGATTACTTAACACACGCTTGCTCTTTAATAATAAGTGTTTCATCTCTCCACCTCTTTTAATTATCCAAGGCTTATTTTTTATAAGTCTATCTCTCTTTTTCAATGTGTCTTCTCCAAACAGTCTACCAAATTATTTAACTATGTGAAGAATATTAGTAATTATAAGTTGTAGCTTTTATTTATTCAACTATTTCTTATGAAATATGTTGACTTAGATATATATTTAATGAAATGCATTTGTAACATTTTTCACCGTTACAATCTAAATACCATCCGTGTAACAAGACACAACTACTATAAACCTTTATAATCTACTTCGCAAATATTCTTATTTCCAAAATTACCAATTGGATTTGTTGTTACTAAATTATTCATGTATTAAGTATGTTAAGTTCTCGACTACTTCTTATCTTCTATAATTATTCATTTTTACAAAAAAATAATATGATTTATATCCATAACTTTTCTTTATTATTCCTTATAAAATGTTTGTTAAAAAATAAAAAACCCTCAATCTTATCGTAAGATTGAGGGTTTTACATTGTAGATTATTTTTTGTTATACATTGCATCTACTTGCTTTTGAAGTTCTCCATTTTCTAAGAACTCATCGTATGTTGCTTCTTTATCGATTACACCGTTTGGCGTCACTTCGATAATACGGTTTGCAATTGTTTGCACGAACTGATGGTCATGAGATGTAAATAGTAATGTTCCTTTAAATGCAATTAAACCGTTGTTTAACGCTGTAATAGACTCAAGGTCTAAGTGGTTCGTTGGATCATCAAGTGTTAATACGTTTGCTCCGCTTAACATCATTTTAGAAAGCATACAACGAACTTTTTCTCCACCTGACAATACAGAAACATTTTTCTTTACTTCTTCACCAGAGAATAGCATACGACCTAAGAATCCACGTAAGAAACTTTCTGTTTCATCTTGTGGAGAGAACTGACGTAACCATTCAACTAAGTTATATTCACTGTTCTCGAAGTATTTAGAGTTATCTCTTGGGAAGTAAGCTTGTGATGTTGTAACGCCCCACTTAAATGAACCGCTATCTGGCTCCATTTCTCCCATAAGAATTTTAAATAATGTTGTCATTGCAATATCATTACGTCCGATAAATGCAACTTTATCACCTTTATTTAATGTGAAGTACACATTATCTAACACTTTTTCTCCATCAATTGTTTTTGAAAGACCTTCTACAGTTAATAAGTCATTTCCTACTTCACGCTCTGGTGTGAAGCCAACGAATGGATAACGGCGTGATGATGGTTTAATATCATCTAATGTAATTTTATCTAATAATTTTTTACGAGAAGTCGCTTGCTTCGCTTTAGATGCGTTTGAACTAAAGCGTGCGATGAAGTTTTGTAACTCTTTTACTTTCTCTTCTTTTTTCTTATTTGCATCTTGTGTTAGTTTTAATGCTAATTGGCTTGATTCATACCAGAAGTCATAGTTACCAACATATAATTGAATTTTACCGAAATCAAGATCCGCCATGTGCGTACATACTTTATTTAAGAAGTGACGGTCATGGGATACAACGATAACTGTATTTTCAAAGTTCATTAAGAAGTTCTCTAACCATTGAATTGCTTTTAAGTCTAAATGGTTGGTAGGCTCATCTAATAATAGAATGTCAGGTTGACCGAATAAAGCTTGAGCAAGTAACACTTTTACTTTCTCTGCTCCTGTTAATTCTGACAATTTTTTATCATGAAGGTCTTCTCCAATGCCTAACCCTTTTAAAAGGATTGCAGCTTCAGATTCAGCTTCCCAACCGTTTAACTCAGCAAACTCACCTTCAAGTTCTGCAGCGCGCATACCGTCTTCATCACTGAAATCTTCTTTCATGTAAATCGCATTCTTTTCTTGCATTACTTTGTAAAGACGTGTATGTCCCATAATAACTGTTTCTAACACTGGGAATTCTTCATATTCGAAGTGGTTCTGTTTTAATACTGCTAAACGCTCACCTGGCGTAATATGTACATCACCTGTTGATGGATCAATTTCTCCAGATAAAATCTTTAGAAATGTTGATTTACCAGCACCATTTGCTCCGATTAAACCGTAGCAGTTACCTGGTGTGAATTTTATGTTAACATCATCAAATAATTTTCTGTCCGCAAAGCGCAATCCTACGTTACTAACTGTAATCATGTGTTTCCTCCAATTTCGATACTTTTATATACATACTTCACTTACTATAACATATTTAGCCACCTAAAGGTATATCTAATCATCTTTCTATTTCAGCAACTGAAATTTTCTATTGTAAATAAAAAACAATTAAAAGAAATCATAGAGAAACGGCCTATGTAATGGAATCAAATGTTCAAGCTCTTTTACTTCTCCCTCTGTTCCTGAAACATAACCAATTTCGTATAGCTCTAGCGGGCGCTTATATCCGAATACCATTGCTGATAAATCATTTATATTTAAATGAATTCCCCTATTTTTCAATCTTTCTGCTTCTTCCTTATTAACAATTACTATTTCTTTATTCTGTAATTGAACCGTCACATTATTCCATGAGGCAAATGAGTCTGAAATATGTAAAATGATATCATTTTGTTGATTATTCCAAACAAATGGATATCCCTTTAAAAACTGCTCTACATCTACAATTCGAGCCATAAAATAAGGAGTAACTTCAGCTTTAACCCGTGGCTCTTGTAAAGTATAAAGTAATGGTTCTGTTTCACTTAATATCATCTTAAGTTCTTTAATCATAGAGTCATGTTGACAAATAAAATTCCAAAGTCCACTTCTAGTTTCATGATTTAGTGGTACAAATTCTTCCACTGTCATTTTTGAATCATTTATTTTGTAAAGCATATAGCCAGTAGCTTCATTTTCTTCATTGTAATAGACCGCTGCCGTCCAATCATGATAAACTGCCTGCCTCCACCATTCACGGCTACGAACCAGCATCCCAGCAAAACGTTTCGCAAACGTTTCATATATTACCTCAATTTCATTTGGATGATTATCTTTGTTAAAGCGTCTTATATTTCCTTTTACATGCTTTTGCATTACTAAATCACTCTTCGTCATTGAACAGATGACACGGTTGGCAAATAGTTCCCAGCCATACTTTCTGTAAAATGAAACCGCAAATGGATGTAACATAGATACACTAAATCCGTCTTGTTTCATTTTTTGCAGCACATGCTTCAATAGTTCTTTTACATGTCCATTCCGTCTATACTCCGGATATGTCGCTACTCCTGCAATTCCACCCATTTTAAAAATTGCATCACCAATATTTATTTCTAACGGAAGAAGATGCAATTTTGCTGCAAGGTGATTTTCTTCTAAAATCCCAAACAGTTGATGATGTTTTTTCATTAATGTAAGGCGCTGTTCAATTTGACCTTCCGGTACTTTATATTGAAAAGCATATTCAGATAAGGCAATCGCTTCTTTATATTGGTACTCTGCTAATTCAACTACTTTCATGAATATCTCCTCCTATCCCCTTTATTACATTCGTACTCATACAGATAAAATCCTATCAAAAAATTAGAAAGGTCGATGGAATATATATAAATATCTTGATATAAAACAAAAAACTGTACCTACTAATCACTTTTATCACGTCCCCTGTATACCATATAAAGTAAAACTTTACTCAGTAGGAGGTTTCTTCACCTCCCACTGCTTATTAACCCTCACCAATCAAGCTTTTACGGACAGTTGATCCTCCACCTACCTTCTTGTGCTTCTCCAAATCTTGAGGTGGAGGTCTTATTGCTCGCAAATAGCTGGATAAATAAAGAAGGGAAGAATAAATAATTATGAGTTCTTATTACGATAAATTAAATAGATTGAGTGCAAATCGAGACTTCCTTTCTCAAAGAAGAAATAGAAGTCTTAGAGGAGAAAATTCCGAGTCTACAAGGCCATCAGCATTTAGAACCGTCAACATGTCTACACTTCAACAAGTACCTGCCAATACTACAGTTAAAGTCTTATATCCTAATATACAATTTGATTTAGCAAATGAATTTAACTCAGCTGCATCCATGTTTATTCCTGAAACAAAAGGTGTGTACTCATTGACTGCAAGTGTTCTTTTCGCACCTAGTAATTTCAATGAGGCCTACAGAGGAAGAATAAGCATTCAAGTAAATGGTCATGAAGTGGCTGCTGATAATGATTTCTTTGGAGCAAATATAGAGATTAAAAATATCATTTCCGTTTCTACCATTACACAGCTAAAATGTGAGGATATTGTTGAGGTATTTTTTATTTCTAATGTAGCTGGTACAATCAATTTACTTAATAGCATTACACGTTTTGAAGGAGCTAGATTTCCATCTCCAACGAATTAATCAAAAACGTCTATAACAAATGATTGTTATAGACGTTTTTACGTTGTTGAAAAAAGATCTTGTCAATGAAAATGTTACCTGAAAAGTGACATTTCCACTTCCTATTTCATCTGCAATCCAGGTGTCACGGAATAAAAAGACATCCTTTTGAATTTAATTTAAGATATGATGAAAAAGATCTTCATAAATGAAAATACCCTGTATTCGATGATTGAGAAATTGAAAAACTGTAGAGAAAAAACTCTCTACAGTTTTAATTACTTCGTATTATATAGCTAACTTTTGAAGTTCTTCGAAAAACGTAGGATACGATACACCTACTGCTTCTGCATCTTGAATCGTTGTTTTTCCTTCAGCTATACAGCCGGCAATCGCAAGCATCATTCCGATGCGGTGATCACCGTAACTATGTACTGTATTGCCTTTTAAAGTTGATTTACCGTAAATAATCATTCCGTCATCTGTTGCTTCAATACGAGCTCCTAGTTTCGTTAGTTCGGCAACAACTGTGTCGATACGGTTCGTTTCTTTTACTTTTAGCTCATGTGCATCTTTAATAACCGTAATTCCCTCAGCTTGCGTTGCTGCTAATGCGATAATTGGAATTTCATCGATTAACTTTGGAATAATATCCCCGCCAATTTCGATTCCTTTTAGTGAAGATGTTTCAATCGTAATGTTGGCAGCTGGTTCTGATGCTCCTATGTTAATTGGTTCTACAGTGAACGTAGCACCCATTCTCTCTAAAACATCTATAATACCTGTACGAGTCGGATTCATTCCTACATTTTGTAATTGTATTTTACTATTTGGAATAATCGCTCCTGCTACTAAGAAAAATGCCGCTGATGATACGTCACCTGGAACTTGAACATCTGTTCCAGTTAATTTTTGGCCACCTGCTAGTTTTACAGTTTTCCCTTCACGAGTTACTGTAACACCAAACGCCTCTAGCATTCTTTCTGTATGGTCTCGTGAAATGTGCGGTTCTGTAACAGCTGTTACACCTTCTGCGCGAAGACCTGCAAGTAAAATAGCTGACTTTACTTGTGCGCTTGCAACTGGGGAAGTGTATTGGATTGCTTTTAACACTCCACCTCTTATTATTAGCGGTGTGTACGTCCCATCTTCTCGGCCATCAATGCGGGCACCCATTTGCTTTAATGGATCTGTTACACGTTTCATCGGTCTTTTTGCGATAGAAGCATCTCCTTGTACGCAAGAAAAGAATGGCGTGTTTGCCAATATTCCCGATATTAAACGTATCGTAGTTCCAGAATTACCAACATCTAATACAGCTTTTGGTTCTTGTAAACCTTCAATTCCTTTTCCGATTACAGTAACTTCATCACCGTTTTGCGTAATATCTACTCCCATTTCTTTAAAGCAAGAAATAGTACTTAAACAGTCTGCACCAGGTAGAAAGCCTTTAATTGTTGTTTTTCCCTCTGCAATTGCGCCGAACATAACAGCGCGGTGTGAAATGGATTTATCACCAGGAATTGTAATGGTTCCATTCAATCCGTTATTAACAGGTTGTATAGTTCTGTCTTTCACGTTTTCACCTTCTCATTTAAATTGTTTCATATGTTTGGTATTCTTCTTTTCCAAGCGCTAGTTTTGCTTTCATACGATCTTCTTCTCTTTGGAAACTAATTCGTAACACCCCAAGCAATCCTTCTCGCGCTTCTAATATTTGCAAGTTCGTAATACTAATTTCTTCGCGCGCCAGAATACTCGTAATATGAGCTAATGCCCCTACTTTATCTAAAACATCGACGTATAAGTCGTGATAGGCAGGAATAGCCCCTCTTTTTCTCACTGGTAAAGAATCACGATATTCTTTCGCATCTGCAAAGTAGTTTTGTATTTCACCTGCATCTCCTATAGAAATCGTCTTATATAACTCTTCCATTTCAGAGACCCACTCTTTTAATAATACCATTAAATGCTCACGATTTTGCTTTACAATGTCACTCCACATTTTCGGACTGCTAGATGCGATACGTGTAATATCTTTAAATCCACCAGCAGCTAATTGATGAATGAGCGGGTTATCTCCTGCATGTTTCTGGACTTGTTTTACTAAGCCTGCCGCGATAAGATGAGGAAAATGACTAACGATTCCTGTTACATAATCGTGTTCTTCTGTATTTAAGACGAGAAAATGTGATCCTGTTCCTTTTAACCACACTTTTAGCTCTTCCACTTGATCATTTGACACATGATTCATCGGTGTTAAAATGTAAAATGCATTTTCAAATAAATGCGCCTTTGCACTTTCGACACCAGTTTTATGAGACCCTGCCATCGGATGTCCGCCAATAAAAGAAACTTTCTTTGAAAATAAAGCTTCCGCTTCATTCATAATTGTTCCTTTTGTACTTCCAACATCGGTCACTATTACATCATCTCGTAAACGAAATGACGCTAGTTTGTGTAATAACTTCTTCGTTTCTTCAACTGGAGAGGCAAAAACAATTAAATTTGCCTCTTCACATGCACGCTGTAAATCTATTGCCACTTCATCTACTACATGCAATTCTTTCGCACGCTCTACCTGCTCTTTAAATATATCATAACCTATTATCGTTACATCGTGCTCTTTCTTAATTGCTAATGCGAGAGAGCCTCCTATTAATCCTGTTCCAATTAATACTACTTTTTTACACATTGGCCTCATCTCGAGACTTATGTTTTTTATTTTCAAAGTGTTGTTTTAACACTGAAATCACTCCTTCATTTTGTTCCCTTGTTCCAATTGTAATACGAACGCCTTTTGGGAACGGACGAATAATAAACCCTGTGTGTGCGCAAGCTTCATACATTTCTCCAGCATCATCTACCGGCAAGAAGATGAAGTTTGTTTGCGACGGATAGAATGGAATTTCATTTTCCTTACAAAAACTTTCGTATTGCTGTAGCCCCTCTTTATTAACACGTACTATCTTTTCAATAAACGACTCATCACTTAAGGCAATCTTTGCTGCTTTTTGTGCTAATGAAGATACGTTAAACGGCAAACGTACGACATTTAATTTCTCAATTAATTCTTCCTGTCCAATTGCATACCCGACGCGAAATGACGCTAAACCATATGCTTTAGAAAATGTTCGTAATATAAGAAGGTTTTTATGTTTTTTCAATAATGGTATTGTTTCTGGAAAGTCTTTTGCTGTGACATATTCATAGTACGCTTCATCAATCACGATTAGCGCACTGTCATGCACACTATTAATAAATTCATTTAACTGTTGCTCATCAATATATGTGCCCGTCGGATTATTCGGATTACAAATCCAAATAATTTTTGTCTTTTCATCTACAGCTACAGAAATTTCATCTAAGTCATATGATCCGTTTTTTAATGGAACCTCTTTTACTTCGCATCCTTCAATCACTGCATGATGACGATATTGCGGGAAAGTTTCTCCCGCTGTAACAATATTATCGCCTTCGCAAAGCACAGTACGGCTGATAATTTGAATGACTTCATCGAGTCCACTTCCACATATAATTTGTTCCTTATGAACTTGTAGTTTTTCTGCGATTGTTTGGCGGAGTTCTACAGCTCCTCCATCTGGATATAAGGCTTGTTCCTGCCACGCTTTTTGTAATTCTTCCATAACACGCGGTGAACAACCAAATGGATTTTCATTTGATGCTAGTTTTACAAACGAATGATTCCCATATACTTCTTTCATTTGCTGCGCTGATTTACCTGGTTTATATGGCTGTAATGATGATAATTGCTCTTTTACCTTCATCCGTAATCCATCCTTTTTAAAATTCTTTTGCATACTTGTTATGCTGTATAATATTTTGTTCGATTAATTCCATGCGATCTTTTCCAAATTGTTCAACTAATGCATCCGCAAGTTCCCATGCAACAACAGCTTCCGCTACAACACTTGCAGCTGGTACTGCACAACTGTCAGACCGTTCAATGCTCGCTTGGAATGCTTCTTTTGTATCAATATCTACACTTGCAAGTGGTTTATATAATGTAGGAATTGGCTTCATAACACCTCGCACTACAATCGGCATTCCTGTTGTCATACCACCTTCTAATCCACCTGCATGATTTGTTTTTCTTGTATAACCTTTCTCTTCGTCCCAAAGAATTTCATCATGAACCGTACTTCCTGGCTTTCTTGCCGCTTCAAATCCAATTCCAATTTCAGCACCTTTAAAAGCATTAATACTCATAATTGCGCCCGCAAGTTTTGCATCTAATTTTCGGTCATAATGTACATAACTCCCAACGCCGATTGGCATTCCTTCTGCAATAACTTCGACAATTCCACCAATTGAATCTCCACTACTTTTCGCAGTATCAATCGCATCCATCATTTGTTGCTCTACTTCTTTATCTAGACAACGAACAGGTGAATTCTCCGTAATGGTTTGGATTTCTTCTATTGGTAATTGATCTACCCGATTTGCTTGAACTCCGCCAATTTCAAGAACATGCCCAGCGATTTGTACACCTAATTCTTTTAAAATTTGTTTTGCAACCGCGCCTGCTGCTACTCTTACAGTTGTCTCCCTTGCAGAAGAGCGCTCTAAAACATTTCGTATATCGCGGTGACCATATTTAATTGCACCGTTTAAATCTGCATGTCCTGGACGTGGCTTTGTAATCGTGCGTTTCATTTCTTTACTTTCTTGCTCTGAAATTGGTTCAGCTCCCATTACTTTCGTCCAATGTTTGAAATCATCATTTTTTACGATTAATGTAATGGGTGAACCAAGAGTCATCCCATGGCGCACACCACTTACAATCTCTACTGTATCTGTTTCAATTTGCATGCGTCTCCCGCGACCATGCCCTTTTTGTCTTCTTAATAATTCCTTATTTATATGTTCTGCTTGTAACGATAATCCTGCAGGTATACCTTCTAAAATAACCGTTAATTGCGGACCATGTGATTCTCCGGCTGTAATGTATCTCATTTCTCTTACCCCTTTATTATTTTTTTGTACAAAAAAGTCCCTACTGAGCGCTCAGTAGGGACGATGATTATCGCGGTACCACCCTAATTGTAGACTACATTTGTCTACCTCTTATCATTTTTAACGATCTACTAGACCGTCTTTCCCTTCATAAAGACAATTATCTTTACTACGAGAAAGATGCTCTAGGGCTGTAATTCATGCTTATCTTTGTGCTGATTCTCAGCATCCATCAGCTCTCTATAAACAGGGAGATAAGCACTACTGTTTCCCTTTCAACGCATATTCAATATGAAATTAAGATAATTTATTTTTGAATCCTTTTAACTCTTCCATGAATTTATGGAACTCTGGAATATCCATTTGCTGCGCTGAATCAGATAATGCAACCGCTGGGTCTGGATGAACTTCTGCCATAACTGCATCTGCTCCGATTGCTAATGCTGCTTTTGCAGTAGGTAATAATAAATCTCTGCGTCCTGTAGAATGTGTTACGTCCACAATAACTGGTAAATGTGTTTCTTTCTTTAAAATTGGTACGGCTGAAATATCTAACGTATTACGCGTTGCTCTTTCGTATGTGCGGATACCGCGCTCACATAGTATAATTTGATCATTTCCTTGCGCAATAATGTATTCAGCTGCATTGATGAACTCGTCAATTGTCGCTGCTAAACCACGTTTTAATAATACAGGTTTATTTACTTTCCCTACTGCTCTAAGTAGATCAAAGTTTTGCATGTTTCGTGCCCCAACTTGAATGACATCAACGTAATCAAGAGCCATTTCTACATCGTTTGGATTTAAGATTTCACTGATAATCGCTAAATCAAATTCATCAGCTACTTGTCGTAAAATTTGTAACCCTTCTACACCTAATCCTTGGAAATCGTATGGTGATGTTCTCGGTTTGAAAGCACCGCCGCGCATTAATTTTAATCCTTGCTGTTTCATCGCTTGCCCTACTTGGCGAACTTGCTCTAAGCTTTCTACCGCACAAGGCCCCATGATGAACGTTTGCGTTCCATTTCCTAATAATTCACCTTTTACATCAACAATTGTATTCTCTTTTTTCTTTTTACGTGAAACAAGTAATGCTTTACGGTTGTCATCTTCTTGCAATTCCAGACTCGCTTTGAAAATTGTTTTGAAAATGTGTTGAATTGTTGAAGTTTCGAATGGACCTTCATTATGTTCCGCAATCATATCCAGCACTTCACGCTCACGTACTGGATCAAAACGTTTCGTACCTTGCACTTGCTTTTGTTCTCCAATCTTTTTAACGATTTTACCTCGTTCATTTAAAAGCTCTAGTAACTGTAAATTGATTTCATCCACCTGTTTACGTAATTGTTCTAACTCATGATTTGCCATTTTAAAATCCTCCTTTTAATGTTTAAAACTATTGCAAGAGAATAAAAATTCCCTATTTTCTGAATTGAAAATTTACAAAAACTTAATATGAGATCGATACCGCCTTTTCTGTGTACAAAAAATCCCTACTGATCTACTCAGTAGGGACGATATTTATCGCGGTACCACCCTAATTGCAGACTTGTTTCGTCTACCTCTCTTCACTGTTAACGATCATTTGACCGTCTTTCCCTTCATAAAGATCGTTATCTTTACTACGAAAAAGATGCTCCAGGACTGTAATTCGCACTTGTCTTTGTACTGGTTCGCACCACCCACCAGCTCTCTGTTACAGGGAAACAACTACTACTTCTTTTCCTTTCACCGCATGTTATATTCCATTTTCAAGCCATACCACAAAAAATACAAAAAGTCCCTACTGATCCAATCAGTAGGGACGATATTTATCGCGGTACCACCCTAGTTGTAGACTTATTTCGTCTACCTCTCTTCACTGTTAACGATCATTTGACCGCCTTTCCTTCATAAAGAAAACAAATCTTTACTACGAAAAAGATGCTCCAAGACTGTAATTCATGATTATCCCTGTACTGATTCACACCAACCATCAGCTCTCTGTTACAGTAAGATCCTCACTACTGTGATCTCTTCATTGCACTTTGTTTATTCAAATGTTTTTGAAATTGAATAAGTTATGATTCGTATTATAGAATGCTTTTTTAAATACTGTCAACAACTTTTTATCTTATTTTAAAAAAATCCACTCTTTCCCTATAATCAACCTTATCCATTTGTAATTACAATTCCAATACGAATCATTTCATTTTGAATAGATTTTAGTAAATCATTCTCTACTTGGTACTCTGTTAGTAATTGTTTAATTTCAATGATTTCACCTTCAAAAGAACTTGCCTCATGCAGGTTTTGCAATAATGAAAAAAACAACTTGCCATATGCTTCTACATGATATTTTATGTTCTTTTTCTTTTCCAAAATAGCCAAAAATAGTTGTTTCATTTCTGCTTGATCGTAACATCCTGATGGTGGCGAGAAATGACTAAGAATCGTTTGTAACCCTTTTTCTGCAACTTCATCCATACATAATACAAAACGTAAAAACATGACATATTCCCTACCGGTTATAGAACTCATTTTTGGACGTTCAATTAAAAATCCAGCTAACCAAGCTGTCCAAAATTTATGTTGTTCTCTTGCACTTAATGTTTTTACATAATAACATAAATGTTCCATAAACTTAATTTTGTCATTTTCCGTTTCCTGTATAAAAAGTGGATATAACCAATCCGCTCGTTGATCCCAATATAATACACATTTAATAAAAACAAAGCTGAGCCACTTTAAGAATACTTCTTTTGTATGCGGATGTAACAAATATAAATGTTCGACTGCATATTTAATATATCGCTTTATCTCTGTAAATAACGGTAAATTTATTTGTGTATAGCAGAGTCCTGCCCATGCATATTTTGTTGCTTTTTCTTGTTTTTTTAAATCGAGATACAGCAGCATATTTTTTCTACACCATTGTTTCTCAATATGGTATAAAAATGTTATATCTGCGGTTAATCGTGCAAACATGAAATTTGTACTCTGTGAACATGCTCTCATTTGTTCTTCAAATAAAAACAAGTATTCGTGAATATTCCGATCGTATAAGTGGTCATATGCAAGTAGCTTTAATAATACTGACGTCATCTTTCCGATAGGATGTTGAATAGACTCATTATAAAAATCATGCTCTTCTATCTTGAAATTCGGATCACTTTTCATTACTTGAGGAAATAAAGAAAAGGCAAAACGTTTCACAACACGTATACTATCCTCTTGAAATTCTTCTAACCGATTGCTGATTTCATAAAGAAAACTGCTAATTAACCAATGAAAAGATACATTTCTTACAAACTGTTGCAAGAGTGGAATGATTTTCTGTATTTGTTGATTTGTAAGCTTGCGGTTATTCCTCCATGCCCGAATACAAACAAACCATACTTCATTACTTACCTTATCCTCCCCTGCTAATTGATAGGCGAGCGAAATACTCCACTCTATATTCAATTTACATGCTTTTGATAACATTTCTAAAAAATGACGTTGTTCAAAAATACCGTCATGAGAAAAAAGCTTAACTTGTTTCATCATTTCATGGCCTTTCAACTGCAATAACCCATCAGCCGTTACATTACATGTAATACTTTGTACTGCATCCTCTACTGGCTTTTTACCGTAACGTTCTGGGGAAAAATGAGGATGTTTTAGTTTCATTTTTTCATATGCCCCTGCTGTACAATTACTATTTGGATCACAAGTATAAAGTAAATCCATAACAAGACACGCATCAAAAGCCCTCTCATTAACAAGGTGTTTCATAAGTTTTTGTAACACTTCTTGCTTTCTGTTCTCGGAAGCAAATGAATAATGCTTCTTTAAAAATTCAAATACTTCATGCCTATATGTAACATGTAACAATAACTTTTGTTCTAACAGCCATTTAACTTTTTCATCGTCAGTTACAAATGAGTTTTTACTCATCGCAGCTATCGCGATTCGTTTTTGTAATATACTATCTGTTTCGAACATTTGAGCGATATAGTAGTTTGCCTTTCCTTTATTATTTTCACATAAGTAAGTGAGAGATTCTTTTACAATACGAATTAAAAATGTAAAATCTTTTGGCTGTAAATCATGATCTGAAAATTCAACTGTATTATATGTCACACCATCCTTTTTCTGCAGTGCAGCTTGTCTTAAAAATAACATCTGCATTTTTTCCAACCCCATAACCATAATTGGATCGGCAAAATACGCAATATGCGGTTTCATTCTTTCATCCCAAATTTTTTGTACAAATGAATATACAGGAACCGGTAAACGACTTGTCTCTTCTAATTCAATTGAATCTTGCATATCGTGTTCCCATCTTCTCACACGTTTTAATTTAATTTTCCCATCCAAAATAAACGCCAGCAATAATACGAAAATTTCTTTATGTTCAGGAAAGAAACATTTATGTAACAAATATGAAACCAATTCTATAGAGCTGCTATTTTTTTCTGCTGTTTCTAATAAAAGTAATGTCCATTTTGCAAATAATAGCGGTTCAATTGGCTCTTTTGTTTCGTTTAAATACGTACAAATGGTTCGCCATAACAAAGGAGAAACTTTCGAGTGATTTTTATAAATAAGCTGAAATAATTCTTTTTGATGACTAAAAAGAAATTGTTTGACGAGCCACTCCGCCAACAACTCATCCTCTTCATTATGAATAGCAGAAAGTAAAAATAAATTTTGGAGCTTCCCTTCTGCCTCTAACCATTCTATCCATTCATAATCGCGAGCAAATTCGATAAAATATCGGAGTGTTTCAATTTTTTTTACTGACTGTTTTATATATGATAATTGCTCTTGTTCAACTGATGGTGGGACTGTCACGATATCGCGAATCCGCATCCTTTTTGTAATATAATTATCTCCCATTAATTCTGCCCAGCGCTTTACGGCCTTAACAAGCGCTTGATGATTGTTCGCCTTATTTGGATAAACAATTGGCCTTACCCCTAAATGCTCCCAGTGATATGTATTATCTCCTTGTGCAACAAATGCATAACGTCTTGTACTCGGTGGTAAACCTGTTGCTAAATATTTCATGACAGGATCATTATGACTGTATCCGATGAATAACACTGTATAATTTGAAAATAAATCAACTAAAAATCTTCTTGCCCACCCCTCTGTTAAGTAAGCCCTTCCAAAATCACCATCCGTTAATATTAAATTTTCTTTTTCTTGTTCTACATTGCCATGTATATACGCTAAACCTTTAAACGCTCTACCTGTTGGAAGTGCAGGTGCGTAATATATATTGATATCTCGATTCATTTCTCGAATTACACTTGTAAAATGCTGATCAAAATTTGTAGTAACGATGCGAACATCAATATCATCTGAAAAAAGCCGTGGAATTGCATAGTGCAATGGATTCGGTTTCGAATTTTTCACATCAACAAGATCTTGTGCAACTTGATGTACATCTTTCGTCTTCGCAACTTTTCCAAGATAATAATCATGCGGTTCCGTATTTTCACGCTTTTCAACATATAAAGCTTCCGCAATTTCATCAACTAAATCATCGAAATTTGGTAAGTTTGATTTCCCTTTCATAGAAACTCCTGCTCCGACAAATAATACAAGCCTTCCTTGCTCAAGATTATCAAATAGTTCATCTGGAATTTCTACTTCTGAAGTAATCCACATTTGGATCCCCCCTTACCTAAAAATGTCATACGCTCTCATTTTACTATAACATTTTTTGTTTATTTTTTTAATATTTTGACAAGATGTTTAACGTGAAAAAATTTATTTACATTCATGTACTTCCATAAGAAATGTATGAACTTCGCGTTTTATACCAAAACTATGTAAAAACAGGAGGTGTGCATTTTGAGCAATTTTACAATTGTACTAATCAAATTTATTTCGTGTATCATTGCTTTTGCTATTGGACTTGATTTGTTTTTCGATGCAACATTTGTTGATGTTATTTCCTTTAGCCTGTTTGTAACAATTGTTTCTTATATGTTTGTTGATAAAATTATTTTGGACCGCGTTGGCAATTCCGCTGCGATTATGGCCGACTTTTTGTTGACCTATTTAAGCGTGTGGATTTTCGGTAACATTTTATTGGACAATTACATGCAAATCGCATGGGGGAGTATTCTATCCGCGATTATCTTTACATTATCTGAAGTATTTGTGCATCGTTTTTCTCATACGCATGAAAGACATAAAGGTGAACGAATTAATATGAATGGCCGATTCGCATACGGAACTGAATTTGCTGAAGAACAAAACATCTTAGATAAAGATAAGAAAAAATAAGAAAAGAAGGATGTCACAATCTATATCATGACATCCTTCTTTTTCATTAACTATTCTTGTCGTAATATTGCTTCATAACAAATTGCGGAACCATTCCGCCACCCGTTGTCACTACTTCCTCTCCATTCGATCTTATGCTTCTATCTTTATATTTTTTAAATCCACAATATCAGCAAATGCACCCAGTACTGCATTATGATGCTTAACAATTTCTTCTGCACGCAATTGCTCCGAGTCAAAGGTACTATGTGCATCACTAATTAAAGTTACTCTGTACCCTTCACTAAAAGCGCTGCGAGTTGTTGTATCCACGCAGTATTCTGTTTGCATTCCTGAAATGATTAAATGCTCAATCGCCTTATCCTGTAGTACTTTACGAAGGTCCGTATTGTGGAAAGAATCTGGTGTTTCTTTTTCGATCATGATGTCACACTCTTTCGGTGCAATAGCAGAATGAATATTCCATTCCGATTTTCCTTTTTCTAACGGATGACCTTTGGGTCCATTATGCTGTACATATATAACAGGAATCTTATGTAATCGACATTTTTGAATTAACTCTTGCAACGTTTCTAATAACTCCTGCCCTTTGTATACTGGTCCACCTGCTGTATACATACCTTCTTGCACATCTATTACTAAAAGTGCCTTCTTCATTCCACACAACTCCTCGCCGCTTATTTTTTATACTCCATCATCCAGCAATCTTCTAAATTCCCTTCATGCAGCTCATGTTCGTTTAAAATTTTCACCTTTTGGAATCCACACTTTTCATAACAATGAATCGCTCGTTCATTACTTACTCTTGGATCCATCGCAATTGCTTCTGCCTCTAATTCATCGATGATATATGTAATCGCAGCTTTCACAAGCTCTGTACCAATTCCTCTATTCCAATATGTTGGCTCTCCAATGAATTGATCCATCCCCCATATATTTTGATTTTCTACGTAACCATATAGATTTTTCCATTCTGAGTCTACGGGATAAATTTGTATATAGCCAATTGGTTTCCCTGCATATTCTACTAAACATCTTTTCACATCACTTATTGAATAAGAAATAAATTTTTTGCGTACTTGCTCTAAAGATTGTAGGTTATCTCGTCCTTCATAGTATTGTAAAACTTCGGGATTGGTTAGCCATTTTGATATGGTATTTGCATCATCTTCTATAACATATCTAATCAATAATTCACCTTTTTGAAATAACATATTTCACCTCTTTATTCATAACATTATAATATTCTAGACTCATTGAGTTTACTCCTTTTATTAGACAGTGAATACGATACACCGCCTTGCCATCATACCTTCGTATCAGTTTTTATTCAAAAAAAATACTACTCTTGCTGGATGTTACAAAAACTTTAATTTAGTAATCTATAGATATCAAACCAACATAGGAGGAATAAATATGTCTAAAGCTTTTGATTCAAAAGAACAACAACAAGAAGAAATACATGCAATCCGGCAAACGATCGCCGAAATGGAGAGTGCATTTAATGCACATGATGCGGATGAATTAGATCGTCACTTCACTTTAAATGCCACATGGGTCAATGTGCTTGGCAAAAAACTATCAGGTTGGAAGCAAATCAATGAGACGCACAAAGTTCTTTTAGCGGGACCTCTTCGTGATTCATATGCTTGTTATGTAGTTGAAAGTATTACATTTATACGTTCCGACGTAGTTGTCGCACATATTAGACAATATTCAACAACCTCTGAAGGGAAAATAATAGAAAGTGAGCAAGGCAGTCTTGCTGTTTATGTGATGGTCAAAGAAAAAGAAATATGGAAAATTGCTGCTGGGCAAAATACGCTCGTTCAATAGAACTTCATATCCCCCCTATTTAAACTGGAGGTTACGACTCATGCCTTACGTAAATCTAAAAAAAATAACTTCTAAAAACTGGCGAGAAGCTCTTAATCTTTCTGTAAATCTTGAACAACAAAGGTTCGTTTCTGAAGTTACACCACCTGTTGCGATTGCACTTGCTAAAGCATATATTAGGCCGGATGATAGGATGATTGAACCTTTTGGAATTTATCATAATGAGAAAATGGTTGGTTTCTTTAATTTGCACTACGAACCGGATTGTCAAAAGGACTTTTGGCTGTTTCATTTTTTTATCGACAAAGGATATCAAAGAAAAGGGTTTGGAGCTACTGCAATAAAAGAATTAATTAACCATATAAAAACCGTTCATCCATCTTGTCATCGCATTCGTTTAACTGTGCACCCTGAAAATGATTCAGGTAAAAAATTCTATTCAAATCTTGGGTTCACTGATGATGAAATTCTCACATACGGTGAATTAACATATTCCTTGTACATTTAGAGTTTTTATTGAGCATGATAACAAACAAAGAGTGCCAGTAAAAGTCCTAAAGACACTCTTTGTTCTTGTGGAGTACTATAGGTTATATCGGACTGTCTTAAAATCTCAAATACCAATATATCGCAACTTCATCACTTTGCTCATTCATGCCTTTATATACAAAAAAATCAAAGCCTCCTATAACAAATCCACAACTCTCATAAAACTTGCATGCTCTAACGTTATTGCTCTGTGTCTCTAGCATAATTCCTGGCATTTTACAGGATTTCGCCCAATGTTTCGCCCGCTCAATTAATTTTCTGCCAACTCCAAGCTGTCTAAACTGCTTATCTACTTTTATATCTTCCACGTAAGCAAAACCATTCCAGTTCCTCTTTAATATAATTATTCCAATCATTTCGTGATTCATAAACGCCAAAAAAATTATTTTATCTGGATGATTAACATATTCCCTATAATCTAAATCACCCTCTTGATCCTCCATATATCTATCTTCTGAATAATTTTTCTCATAGCTTGTTATTTCTTGCACTGTGTATTCTATTCGTTGATCCATCGCCCTTAATGAAAGAACTAGCTTAGAATCAACCGTAAAACTATCATCAATTTCAGGGGTTTCATTCAAATCCTTTATTTCTAGTTTTCTAATCAAAATGGCCATTCTTATCTCCTCTAAATAAAATATAATATATTCCTCATACTAAATATTCATAGCAATTCCTGCAATGAATAAACTAACTATTATTAGAAAAGGGGTACCAATCATTGCTCCTCTTAGATGCATCCTATAATTTTTATAACCCTTCATTCCTTCTGTACTAGGAATAACAACAAATCTCGGAGTAATCCAGCAAAATATCAGCCAATCTATAATGAGTAAATCCACCAAATTAAAAATCATTAATATTCCAAAAGAATGCAAAAAAGCATCTATAAACAATAATTTCTCATGTTGATTTAGTAAAAAAGTTGAAATCAACGGTGTTCCGAAAAGAATTAAATTATATACAATTCCAAAATATAAAGTTTGTCTTTTTTCATCAATTGTTTTTGGCAGAACAGCTTTTTGAATATCCTTAGGATAGTCATTTAGCCATAAACGAGGATTATAATATAATGACCCTAAAATCATAATTGATAGTATAATAGACATAATTGCTCCGACTAATAACATTTGTTCATATTGACCCATAAATTCTCTCCCTCCTCACTTGTAATTACCAGAAACTTTTTATTATTATGTAAAAGACTCATTTTATTACAAATTCTATGTATTCCCACATCAGAAAATTAACATAAATCTTTGCTAAATAACTTTTTCATTTCTATATTTACAATTGATTTCTTCCAGCATCCATCCTTATTTTTTGACATATTAATTCAAATTTCATAAAGTGAAACTCTAATCGGTGTTTTTCATCTCCACTAATTATTATTAGCCCATAAATATTAGGCTAAATTTATTTAAATTTACATAAGAATAGGACTGGTGAAACAAATGAAAATTGAACATATAGCGATTTGGGTAAATGATTTAGAGGCAATGCGCACTTTCTATACACAATATTTTAATGGAGAAGCAAATTCTTTATATCACAATAAAGCCAAACACTTCGAATCTTATTTTATTACATTTGAATCTGGAGCACGCCTCGAAATTATGCGAAAAAAAGGAATAGAAAACAAGCCTACTCCTGATTTAATTGGATATGCCCATATCGCTTTCTCCGTTGGCAGTGAAGAAAATGTGAATCAGCTAACAAAAACATTACATGAAGCTGGATACCCCGTGTTAAATGGACCACGCTTCACTGGAGATGGCTATTATGAGAGTGTAATTAGTGATCCAGAAGGGAATCAAATCGAAATAACTATCTAGCATGACTTGTTAATAAGTAAGTTAAAAAATAAAATAACAATAAAAAAACCGTTCAAAAAATTTGAACGGTTTTTTTATCTAGTACTGTCACATTAAAAAGCTTGATTATTACAGAAATGCTAGTTCTATCATTTTCCTTAATGACAATACTGGTCTACTAAACTCTTTAGCTGTTCTATGTTTTCTGAAGACACTTTTTCTGACAATCTTGCTCCAGCAATAATAGGAGCCCACTCCAAAACTTCACCCCTTGATAGTCCAGCATTTTTGCAATATATACGTAAATACATTTCATCTAATTCTACTGAAGACTGGGCATACAATAAATATGTTCGGTATACATTTGCGCAAATATCTCCCGAGCTAGCATCAACCCAGTCAATAATTTTCATGTTATCTTTACTCATAATCAAATTAAATGGATGAAAATCTCCATGACATAGCCTAGGTTCAAATACTATTGAATCTAATTTCCTTAACAACTTATTCTTTTGTTTCTCATCTAAATTCTGTGCTGATTCAATTTGCCGACGTAGCTTTTCTGACATCGGTTCAAGTAAATCCGATTCAGAAACAACAGCATGCACCTTTTGTTGTGCATTAACACAAATACTTATGTAATGCTCAGCTCGTTCCATATTTTGAATTAAGAGATTACCTACTGTTTTCCCTTTTACATATTCCATTATAATCACTTGTCTATCCTTTATCTCTGTAACTTCAAATACCTTTGGGACGTGAATCCCGCATGAATAAGCGTATTCTTGTTTCTTTGCCTCATATAAAGATTCTGTATTTGGAAAGTGTTTTTTAAACACTTTTACAATTTTATTATCATAAAGATATATCTGAGCTGTATTTCCTATAGCTATTGGATTACCTAGGTTCAATTAGTCCCTCTCCTTAAGATAAATTACAATAATGTCCTACATTACATCTCATAAATTCGATGTAATTATAGTGAAAACCTTCCCCCTTATATTAAACTCAGAATATCTACATTTGAGCTTAAATTGGGATTATCCCCTATTCGTCCATTCTAGTAGGTTTATAAATGAAGGAGTTTACGTTAGCTTGACGAATTTATACTGATATAATTATAAAAAGGGTGGTTTAATTGAACATTTTATGGGATTTTGATGGCACATTATTTGATACTTATCCTGCGTATACCAAAATACTCTCTCAAGTTTTAGGAGATGAGGTGGATAAACAGGAAATCTATGAAAAGTTAAAAATTTCGTATTCCCATGCAATTGATTACTATAACATTTCCAGCAATCAAGAAAAAGAAATAAAAACTCTACAGAAGAAACTATCTCCAAAAGAGATGAAACCATTTGATAATGTAGAAGAAATCTTAAAATTCGCAAATAAAAATGTAATTATGACCCATAAGCATAGGGACGGAGTTTTAGCCATATTAAAGTACTACGGATGGGATAAATACTTCGTTGATATGGTTACGATTGACGATGGTTTTCCTCGAAAACCCAATCCATTAGCATATGTTCATTTACACACAAAACACAGAATCGATTTAGTTATTGGAGACAGAGAATTAGATTTATTACCCGCTAAAGAATTAGGAATTTCAACATGCATATTTCAAAGTCAAAGTGATTTAGCTGATTATCATTTACAGGACTACTCAGAGTTTTTTAATATTGATATTTCGTTAACGAAACAAGTGGCCGATTAACAATATATACAGTAAAAGGACTAAAGTTTGGTTCTTTTACTGTATTATTATCAACATAATTCATTAACAGAGCCTAATAAAATAAGACCCTGTAAAGCAGGATCTTAACATTCTTTAAAACGACATAATATCATTTCCAATCGACAATTACTTTTTCTCCATAATTGCAAAATAATTCCCCTCATGATCAGCAAAATTAAAAGCTCTACCAGACGGCATATTTACAATTTCCCCGACTGTAATTTCCTTCCCTACAAAGTCTTTATATAACTTATCGATGTCTTGGGTGAAAAACAACATGGATGGTGTATTCAAGTTTAATTCAGGCTGCATTTTTGCAATTAACTCTTTATTATGTAGCACAATGCTCGTTTCAGCTTTCTCTGTTGGCGCAATTTCAATCCACCTAAACCCTTGACCGTTATTTTCATCGGAAACTAAGTGGAATCCTACTTTTTCTGTCCAAAATTGTATAGCCTCATCTTGATTGTTTACATATAACATAATTTGACCGACTTTATGAATCATCATCTTTTCTTCCCTTCTTCTACTTCAATTGTATTCAGTATATACGACCTAGCATTCTCTTCAAAGTGTTTTTATGATTAAAAATTTTTTAGATTTCTAACATTTTTTAATGTTTCTAGAGGCTTTATGTATTTCTTATCTCTTATTTTTTAGGGGTAGCATCCCACATCCATCAACTTAAGGATTTAGACTATTTTTGAAGTTAAAAGCACGTTACTATTCTCTTATGTTAATGAGAAAGGGTGACGTGCTTTTTATGAATATGCATCAAAAACAAGAGTTATCTTTA
>NZ_JBCGHT010000012.1:0-147451 GCF_039549175.1 Paenibacillus sp. 102
CGCTAACTTCATAAGAGCAAGCTCTTAATCCATTCGCTCGACTTGCATGTATTAGGCACGCCGCCAGCGTTCATCCTGAGCCAGGATCAAACTCTCCAATAAAGTTAGTTTGTCTAGCATCATAAAATAAAAATTGACGTTTCACGTTGTTTGTTTCGTTTAGTTTTCAAAGTTCAACATCGCGTTTCAGCGACTTTTATAATATAACATAATATATTGTTTTCGTCAACAAGTTTTTTTGATAACTTGTATCTCTCATTTGCTGACTCTGCCTATTATATATACTTTTATATATCTATGCAAGTATTATTCTAAAAAAAATAAGAGAGGGGAAATCCCCTCTCTTATTCCTCAGAAGCTTCTTCATTTCCATCTTCAACTTCATCTTCATCTTTTTGTGCTTTTGCTACCGTTGCTACTTCTTGTTCATTTTCTAAACGAATTAAGCGTACACCTTGAGTATTGCGCCCCATTTGGGAGATTTGGTCAACTGGCATACGGATAATAATACCCGCAGCCGTGATTAACATAATATCTTCTTCACCCGTTACAGACTTAACCGCTACTAACTTACCATTCTTATCTGTAATGTTGCATGTTTTTAGACCTTTACCACCACGACTTTGCAGACGGTATTCCTCAATTGGTGTACGTTTTCCGTAACCATTCTTTGTTACAATTAAAACGTTCATATTTTCTTCAACAATTTCCATACCTACAACTTGGTCCTCATCACCTAGTGTAATAGCTTTTACACCCGCTGCATTACGTCCCATAGAACGCACATCTTGCTCATTGAAACGGATTAGCATACCGTTACTTGTTCCAACGATAATATCCTTATCACCAGATGTTAAGCGTACAGAAATTACTTCATCTTCTTCACGAAGAGAAATTGCAATTAAACCATTTGTACGAATATTTGCAAACGAAGAAAGAGGTGTTCTCTTAGAAATTCCATATTTCGTTGTAAAGAATAAGTATTGATCATCACCAAATTCACGAATCGGAATAATAGCATTGACCCACTCACCTTTATCTACTCCTAGTAAATTAATAATTGGTATACCTTTCGCTGTACGACTATACTCTGGAATTTCATATCCTTTCGTACGGTATACTTTACCCTTGTTTGTAAAGAATAAAATATGATCATGAGTAGACGTTGTCAATAACTGTTCAACAAAGTCATCATCATTCGTACCCATTCCTTGTACACCACGTCCCCCACGGTTCTGTGTTTTGTACGTAGAAGCCGGTAACCTTTTAATGTAACCATTATGAGTAAGTGTGATTGCGATATTTTGCTCTGGGATTAAATCTTCATCCTCGATGGATTCCATACCGCCAATTGTAATCTCTGTTCGTCTTTTATCATTAAAGCGTTCTTTTACCTCAGTTAATTCTTCACGAATAATTTCAAGAACTTTTTCTTCATCTGCTAAAATTGCTTTTAATTCCGCAATTAGCTTCATTAAATCTTGATATTCTTGTTCAATCTTTTCACGTTCTAATCCAGTCAAGCGTTGCAGGCGCATATCTAAAATTGCTTGCGCTTGTTTCTCACTTAAACCAAAACGCTCCATTAAACCTTGTCTTGCAATATCAGCGGTTTTTGAACTACGAATTAAAGTAATAACTTCATCAAGATGATCTAATGCAATTCGTAACCCTTCTAAAATATGAGCGCGCGCTTCCGCTTTCTCTAATTCATAAGCAGTACGTCTACGAATTACTACCTTTTGATGTTCCAAATAATGATATAAGTTTTGTTTCAGATTTAATACTTGTGGCTCTCCATTTACAAGCGAAAGCATATTAATACCGAAGCTCGTTTGAAGTGCTGTATGTTTATATAAGTTATTTAATAGTACGTTAGCATTCGCATCCCGGCGTACTTCCATAACAATACGCATACCATTACGATCTGATTCATCACGTAAATCTGTAATACCTTCAATTTTCTTATCGCGAACTAATTCTGCAATTTTTTCAATTAATCGCGCTTTATTAACTTGATAAGGTAATTCAGTTACAATAACAGATTGTTTACCATTTGACTTTTCTTCGATTTCAACCCTAGCACGAAGAATAATAGAACCGCGACCAGTTTCATACGCTCTTCTGATTCCACTTCTCCCTAGAATCAAACCTGCTGTAGGAAAATCAGGTCCTGGGATACACTCCATTAATTCTGCAATAGTAATGTCAGGATTATGACTCAGTGCCAATACACCGTCAATTACTTCCCCAAGTTGGTGGGGTGGAATATTTGTTGCCATACCAACTGCGATACCTGTCGTACCGTTTACCAATAAATTAGGAAAACGTGCTGGTAATACAATTGGTTCTCTTTCAGAACCATCATAGTTATCTTGATAGTCAATTGTATTCTTTGTAATATCACGTATTAATTCCATGGAGATTTTAGACATTCTTGCTTCTGTATAACGCATCGCTGCCGCCGAATCTCCATCAACAGAACCAAAGTTACCGTGTCCATCAACAAGCATATAACGTTGACTAAAATCTTGTGCCATACGTACCATTGTTTCATAAACAGCTGAATCACCATGCGGGTGATACTTACCAATTACTTCGCCCACAATACGCGCTGATTTCTTATATGCTTTATCAGCAGTAATTCCTAAATCATTCATTGCGTATAAAACCCTACGATGCACAGGCTTTAATCCATCACGAACATCTGGTAGTGCACGAGATACAATAACACTCATTGCATAATCTAAAAATGAGGTACGCATTTCATGACTGATATTAATTTCTCGAATTCGTGCTTGTTGTTGATTGTCTGACATCAACGAGCACCTCCTCTTACATTTCCGTTACAAATACATTGATTTATACGTAGAAGACAGGAATGCTTAGATTCCTGTCATTACTTACTTAAATATCAAGGTTTTTCACGTATTTTGCATTCTCTTGGATAAAATTACGACGCGGTTCTACTTTATCACCCATTAAAATTTCAAACGTTTCATCCGCTTCAATTGCATCTTGAAGAGAAACTTGAAGTAACGAACGTACTTCTGGATCCATTGTCGTTTCCCATAACTGAGTTGGATTCATTTCTCCAAGACCTTTGTAACGCTGAATTCCAGGTTTGGGCTGAGCTGGCAACTCAGCTAATATATTCTCAAGCTCTTTATCATTGTAAGCATATTGAATTTTTTTCCCTTGTTGTACTTTAAACAATGGTGGCTGCGCGATATATATATAACCATGCTCAATAATTTGACGCATATAACGATAGAAAAACGTTAATAATAGGGTACGAATGTGTGCACCATCGACATCAGCATCAGTCATAATAATAACCTTATGATAGCGTGCTTTTTCAATATCAAAATCTCCGCCAATGTTTGTACCAATTGCCGTAATAATTGTACGCACTTCGTCATTAGATAAAATCTTATCTAATCGTGCCTTTTCAACGTTAATAATTTTACCCTTAAGTGGTAAAATCGCCTGGAAGTGGCGATCACGTCCTTGTTTCGCGGAACCTCCCGCAGAGTCACCCTCTACGATATAAATTTCACTAATTGCTGGATCCTTAGAAGAACAATCCGCTAATTTCCCTGGCAGACTCGATACTTCTAATGCACTTTTTCGGCGTGTTAATTCACGAGCCTTTTTCGCTGCTACACGCGCGCGCGCTGCCATTGTTCCTTTTTCCACAATTTTACGAGCGACATTCGGATTCTCAAGTAAAAACTTCTCAAACGCCTCTGAGAATACAGACTCTGTAATCGTTCTCGCTTCACTATTTCCAAGCTTAGTCTTTGTCTGCCCTTCAAACTGTGGATTTGGATGTTTAATTGAAACAATCGCCGTTAAACCTTCACGGACATCCTCACCAGTTAAGTTACTGTCAGCATCTTTTAAAATATTATTTTTCCGACCATAATCATTAATTACACGTGTTAAAGCAGTCTTAAAACCAACCTCATGTGTACCGCCTTCATACGTATGAATGTTATTTGTAAAAGAATAAATATGATTTGTATAACCTTCGTTATATTGAAGAGAAACTTCAACTTGAATTCCATCTTTTGAACCTTCTACATATACAGGTTCTTCATGAATCGGTTGTTTCGAACGATTTAAGTGCTCAACATAAGATTTAATTCCGCCTTCATAATGAAATTCTTTCTTTTGCTTATGTTCACGTTTATCTTCAATTGTTAATTTGATATTACGATTTAAAAATGCTAACTCACGCATACGTGTTGCTAATGTATCAAATTCATATTCTGTCGTTTCCTTAAAAATCTCCGGATCCGGCTTGAAACGTGTTATTGTTCCTGTACGGTCTGTTTCACCAATTACCTTTAAATCCGCAACCGGAATACCACGTTCATATTTTTGATAGTGGATTTTTCCATCGCGATGTACAAATACCTCTAATTCTGTTGATAAGGCATTTACAACCGATGCACCAACACCGTGCAAACCACCAGAAACTTTATATCCACCACCACCGAATTTACCACCAGCATGGAGGACTGTCATAATAACTTCTACAGCAGGACGCCCCATTTTTTCTTGTATACCAACCGGAATACCACGACCATCATCTGTTACAACAATGCTATTATCTTCTTCGATACTGACGTTAATCTCATCACAATATCCCGCCAATGCTTCATCAATACTGTTGTCAACAATTTCCCATACAAGATGATGAAGACCTTTTCCACTTGTAGAACCAATATACATACCCGGACGCTTTCGGACTGCTTCCAGTCCTTCTAGCACCTGAATCTGACTTTCATCATATGCATTTTCCTGCATTTGTTTTTGTTCCATTGACACAAAGATCACCTACTTTTCCATTTAAACAGAAATTATGTTCTGTCTATTTCACAATCTACCGTGCCGCTTTTTACATGAATTGTTTTCGCTTGCTTTAATGTTTCGTGTTCAATTCCGTCGACACTTGTCGTTGTCACAAATGTTTGCACTTTTCCTTGAATTGTATTTAACAGATGTGATTGCCGATAATCATCTAACTCTGATAATACATCATCTAATAAGAGGATTGGGTATTCCTTAACCTCTGAATAAATCAATTCAATTTCAGCTAACTTTAGGGAAAGTGCGGTTGTTCGTTGTTGTCCTTGAGAACCAAAGACTTGAACATTTTTACCATTAACGAAGAATTGCAAATCGTCACGATGAGGACCAATTAAAGTTGTACCACGGAAAATTTCACGTTGTTTCACAGATTGAAAACTTTCATAGTATACTTCTTTTATTTTCGACAAATCCATTGATTCTGATACATCTACACTTGGTTTATAAACTATTTCTAGTTCCTCTAATCCTCTACTAATGCCACGATGGATCGGAGCAGCCCATTCTTGTAGTAACTGCAGAAACTCAAAACGTTTTCGCAAAATTTTTGTACCATGTTCAATGAGTTGAAGTGTAAATACATCCAACATCGTTTCCTCATTTTTACTATTCCCTTGCATTTTCTTAAGCAAGTGATTTCGCTGCGTGAGCACTTTTTGATATTGACTTAATTCATACAAATAGACAGGAGCTATTTGCCCAAGTTCCATATCTAAAAAGCGTCTTCGTACTTGAGGGCTTCCTTTTACAAGATTTAAATCTTCTGGGGCAAACATAACAACATTCATTTCACCAATATATTGGCTTAACTTTTGTTGTTCTAGTTGATTTAATTTCGCCTTCTTCCCTTTTTTAGAAATATTTAATTCTAAAGACAGGGAACTATTTCGTTTTTGTAATCTACCTTTTATTTTACCATAATCCTCATCCCACCGGATAAGTTCACGATCGTTCGAAGTTCGATGAGACTTTGCCATTGCCAATACATAAATAGCTTCCATCAAATTCGTTTTCCCTTGGGCATTTTCACCAATAATTACATTCACTTTATCTTCAAAAGAAAGATCTAGATATTCATAATTGCGATAATTTTTTAATTGTAATTCTGTAATATACAAAGGGCTCCCCCTTTATGCTTGAACTTGAAATGTTCCGTTCCCCGGAATTTCAACAATATCATTTGCATACAACTTTCGGCCTCTTCTATTTTCAAGTTCTTGATTGACATACACTTCGTATTCTTGTAAGAACCATTTAACAGCACCGCCCGTATCAATTACATCAGCTAACTTTAAAAATTGTCCTAGTGTAATGTACTCAGTTGAAATCTTAATACGTTTCATAAAATCGCTCACTTTCTGAAAGTGTTCATTCTTTTATTGTACTAAATAAACCAGCATTAGGAAAGTAATACCCTTAAAAGTAAATGTTCAAAAAGGAGGATAAAGAGAGCCAAGCAGTTCTAGACGCGGAAGCCAGGAGGATACGGAGTGTACATGGAGCTACATGAGTACCTCAACTGGCGACGAAGGCGATGAAATGCGACAGCTATTTTCACCGGACTTTTTGAACATCCCTTAAAATCAAATAAGGGCCACTAGCATATTCAAACTAGCAACCCTCCATCCTTACTTAGTAAGTACGAACTGGTAAAATTAATTGGGTGATGGAATCATCATTTACTGTACGAATTAAGAATGGTCTCATCGCTCCAGTAAAACTAATTTTAATTTCTGTACTGTCTAATGCTTTTAACGCGTCCATCATATATTTTGCACTAAAGGAGATTTTTAATTCTTCTCCTTCTACTTTCTCACATTGAACTTCCTCTACCACTTTCCCGATTTCTGGTGAATTCGAAGAAAGCTCTAGCATTTGCTCTTCTAACGTCGATAATTTTACAACATTATTACGACCATCCCTTGCTAGTAAAGAAGCACGATCAATTGCTTGTAAAAACTCTTTTGTGTTTACAAAAATGTCAGTTTTACTTTCTGCTGGGATTAGACGTGTTGTATCTGGATAATTCCCTTCTAACAATCTTGAGAAGAATAATAAATGTTTCGTTCGGAATAACACTTGATACTCCGTAATAACGATATCTACCATTTCTTCAGATTCATCCAGAATTTTGCTCAATTCATTTAAACTTTTACCAGGGATAACAACGTTAGCTTGAAATTCACTAGAAATATTGTGTCCCTCAATTTGTGCCTTACGCAGTGCTAACCTGTGACTATCTGTTGCAATGCAAGTTAACTCGCTGTTATATACCTTCCAGTTTACACCTGTCAAGATCGGACGAGTTTCTGAACTTGAAACAGCAAATACAGTTTGACGAATCATATGTTTTAGTAAGTCTGTTGGAATCTTAAATACATGATGTTCCTCGATTTGCGGCAATAATGGATATTCAGCGGAATCTAAACCATTTAAATTAAACTCCGATTTTCCAGATTTTATTTTTGTCATAAAATGATTTTCCACAGAAATCTCTACAATATCTTTTGGTAACTTTTTTACAATTTCACTAAAATATTTTGCTTGTAAAACAATACTTCCTGATTGTGCAATTTCAACAATTTCTTTTCCATTTTCTTCAACTGGAATGAAAGATTCAATTGAAATATCAGCATCGCTTCCTGTTAATGTGACACCTTCTTCAGTGGCTACAACTTTAATTCCTGTAAGAATTGGAATTGTTGTACGAGAGGAAACGGACTTCATTACATCTTGTACACTTCTTACAAGGTAGTCCTTTTGAATTGTAAAACGCATAGCGAAAACCTCCGGTAAGTATAAGATTTTATATATTTAATAAAGATATAAAAGTAGTAGTAATAGTAATAGGTCCTGTGGATATGTGGATAACCCTATTTAAAGACGGAAAAACAGTCTATCTACATGTGGATAGACTGTGTGTAAAATAGGGGAAGTTATTCACACTATTCAGCTACTACTTTAAAATATCATTGATTTCTTCAACCTGTTTTTGTAGTTGTGTATCAGTTTTTAATAGTTTTGAAATTTTTTCATGAGCATGGATGACGGTTGTATGATCACGTCCCCCAAATTCTTCACCAATTTTAGGTAAAGATGAATCAGTTAACTCACGTGATAGATACATAGCAATTTGACGAGGAAATGCGACCGACTTTGTGCGTTTTTTTGCTTTAAAGTCCTCTAATTTAATTTGAAAAACGTCTCCAACGGCTTTTTGAATATCATAAATAGAAATAATTTTTGGCTTAGAATTTGGAATAATATCTTTAAGTGCTTCTGCAGCTAAATCTGCATTAATGTCTTTATTAATTAGAGATGAATAAGCAACAACCCGAATAAGTGCGCCTTCTAATTCACGAATGTTCGAGTCAATTTGATTTGCGATATAGAGCATGACTTCATTTGGGATATCAAGCCCTTCTGCTTTGGCTTTTTTTCGTAAAATTGCAATTCTCGTCTCTAAATCTGGCGGTGTAATATCTGTAATAAGTCCCCACTCAAAACGGGAACGAAGGCGATCTTCTAATGTCGGAATCTCTTTTGGTGGTCTGTCACTTGAGATTACAATTTGCTTACTTTCTTCGTGTAGTGCATTAAATGTATGGAAGAACTCTTCTTGTGTTTGTTCTTTTCCAGCAAGGAATTGAATATCATCTATAAGTAAGACATCGACATTACGATATTTATTACGAAAATCGACGGCTTTATTATCACGAATTGAGTTAATAAATTCATTTGTAAATTTTTCTGATGATAAATAAACGACTTTAGCATTTGGGTTATGCTCAATGACATAATGTCCAATTGCATGCATTAAGTGTGTTTTTCCAAGCCCAACTCCTCCATAAATAAATAGAGGATTATAGGCTTTAGCTGGTGCTTCAGCTACAGCTAAAGAAGCAGCATGAGCGAAACGGTTCCCTGAGCCAATAACAAATGTGTCAAACGTGTATTTTGGATTTAACATGCTCTGTGGTAAGTGATTAGACTCATCATTTATCCTTTTCTTTTTAGCAGGAGGAAAGTCAATCTCCTCTTCAGTTTGACTTTGGGGAATAATAAAGCGAATTTCTAGTTTTGCTCCTGTTAAATCATAAAGTGTTTCTGAAATGAGCTCTGAATAATGAGATTCTAGCCAGTCACGAGCAAATTCATTTGGAGCTGTAATCGTTAATACATCTTTTTTCAAAGCATGTGCCTTGGTTGATTTCAACCATGTCTCATAACTTGGTTTACTCACCTTTTTTTCTAGTTCTTTCAAAGCACTATTCCATAAATCAGAGATATTTTCCAAAGGTGTCCCTCCTTTACAAAGATGGTAAAAGAATAAGGTTGTGCAACGATTGTACAACCTTAAAAATGAATAATGTATATTTATACGAAACGTATTGTAAAACCTAAAAACGTCGTTTGTATACGAGATAGAGTTTTCGACAAAAAATACAAATGTGGACAACTATTTACCCACATGTGATTATAACTGTCCACATGTTATGCACAATTTGTGGATAAAATACAAATGTGGAAAACTTGTTCAAGGTGAAAACACAACTATAATATCAAAAAAAGATAGCGATAGCAATGAATTTCAGAAAGTTATCCACAAAATCAATACCTTGTGGAATAAACTTGTCCACAATACGATATACTGTGTAAAAGTAAAAAAATAATTTGTGGATATAAAAAAGCGAAAAATATATTATCCACAAAGAAATAAAACGACTGTGAAAAAAATTGTGAATAGGTTCAAAATGAATATTTGATGAAAATTTGGAGAACCATTGACATTTTCCTAGTTGATTAACTATAATTTATAAGACTGTCTTTAACAGATATTCCTCAGGGAGGTGTCATATAATGAAAAGAACTTACCAACCAAATAAACGTAAGCGCAGCAAAGTACATGGTTTCCGCAGCCGTATGAGCACAGCGAACGGACGTAAAGTGCTAGCAGCTCGTCGTCGTAAAGGAAGAAAAGTATTATCTGCGTAGACCACTGATCGTTCAGTGGTCTTTTTTTCTAGTAATAAGAATTTCCACTGATGAAATACAGGAGTGTCAATTGATATGAAGAAAAAGAATCGTATAAAGAAAAATGATGAATTTCAGGCTGTTTTTCAAAATGGAAAATCAAATGCAAATCGTCAGTTTGTGGTATATCAGCTTGAAAAAGCGGAGCAACCATACTTTCGCATTGGTCTTTCCGTTAGCAAAAAAATAGGAAATGCAGTAGTGCGTAATCGAATTAAGCGTATGATTCGCCAATCGATTACAGAATTAAAAGATGAGATAGATTCTGGAAAAGATTTTGTTATAATAGCAAGGAAGCCTTGTGCAGATATGACATATGAACAATTAAAGAAAAGCTTAATTCATGCCTTCAAGCGCTCTGGTATTAAAATTACAAACAAGTAGCGTAGGAAAAGGGAAATGAATTACACTATATACATACCGAAACAAGGAGGAGCAGGCTGTGAAAAAAAAGATAGGCTTACTAGCCATGGTTATTGCTTTAATGGCGATCACTGCGGGCTGTAGTGAAGTGAATCAGCCGATTACACCGAAAAGCACAGGGATCTGGAATGAATATTTCGTATACCCGCTTTCTCAGTTAATCACATATTTTGCAAACTTATTTGGTAGTAATTATGGTTTAGCGATTGTTGTTACAACTCTTATTATTCGTTTTGCATTATTACCATTAATGATTAAACAAACGAAGAGTACGAAAGCAATGCAAGCACTGCAACCAGAAATGGTAAAACTAAAAGAGAAATATAGCTCTAAAGATCAAGCAACGCAGCAAAAGTTGCAACAAGAAATGATGCAGTTGTATCAAAAGAATGGCGTAAATCCATTAGCAGGTTGTTTACCAATCTTTGTTCAAATGCCGATTTTATTCGCATTTTACCATGCGATTATGAGAACGGCAGAGATTAGTAAACATACATTCTTATGGTTTGATTTAGGACAGGCGGATCCATACTATATCCTTCCAGTTGCTGCGGCAATTACAACATTTATTCAGCAAAAGGTTGCTATGGCAGGCACTGCTGGACAAAATCCACAAATGGCAATGATGCTATGGCTTATGCCAATTATGATTTTAATCTTTGCGATTAACTTCCCAGCAGCATTATCACTATACTGGGTAGTTGGTAACATCTTTGGTATTGCTCAAATGTATATGATCAAAGGGCCTGAAATTAAGGCTAGTAAGGCAGGAGGATCAAGCAAGTGAGTATAATTACTGCTAAAGGACAAACAGTCGAGATGGCAGTACAAGATGCTTTAAGGCAATTAAAAGTTTCAAGGGATCAAGTAGATGTGAATGTTGTTGATGAAGGTAAGAGAGGGTTCCTCGGCTTTATAGGGAGTCGTCCAGCTATCGTGGAAGTTGTAGTGAAGAAAGATCCTATCCAAGAAGCTGAGCAGTACTTAAAAAGTGTTGTTCAGGAAATGGGTGTGGATGTGATGATTACGAAAAATGTAAAAGGTCGAGAAATTGAATTTACACTTTCTGGGAAAGATGTAGGGATATTGATCGGAAAAAGAGGGCATACATTAAATTCTTTACAATATTTAACAAAACTTGTTGCGAATCGTAGTACAAAGCAATATATTGGTATCACAATTGATGCTGAAAACTATCGTAGTAAGAGAAAAGATACGTTAGAATCACTTTCTTATCGATTAGCAAAGCAGGTAATGGTAACTAAAAAAAATGTTGTGTTAGAACCAATGCCTTCTTTTGAGAGAAAAATTATTCATCAAGCACTATCTAATCATCCGAATGTAATTACAACTTCTGAAGGTAAAGAACCACACAGGCATGTTGTAATATCTTCCAAATAACCGGTTGCTCAAATGAGTACCGGTTTTTTTCTTGTGGATGCATGGGGATGTTGTGGATAACTTAAAAACACTAAACTTATCCACTGTGAATAAGTTTAGTGTTTTTTACATGAGGACATAATAAAATGAGTTATTATTCTTTTGTAGATAGGTTCGTTATGGTATCCTAATAGTTTAGTGAAGGTAAAAATCATGTTGAAATAGAGAGAAATAAGCAAGCGAGGTGAAAGGACATGGATTTTGATACAATTGCAGCAATTTCCACAGCACTTGGGGAAGGGGCAATTGCCATTGTTCGAGTAAGTGGAGAGGATGCGATTGAAAAGGTCAATCGTATTTTTAAAGGGAAAAATTTAACGACAGTTTCTTCTCATACGATCCACTACGGTCATATTGTTGATTTAGATACAGATCAAGTAATCGAAGAGGTAATGGTGTCAATTATGCGAGCGCCAAAGACATTTACGCGTGAAGATATTGTAGAAATCAATTGTCACGGTGGTCTTGTTTCTGTAAATAAAGTATTACAACTTATTTTGGCTCAAGGAGTACGTTTGGCAGAGCCAGGTGAATTTACAAAGCGCGCATTTTTAAATGGGCGTATTGATTTATCGCAGGCGGAAGCTGTAATGGATTTGATTCGTGCAAAAACAGATCGAGCGATGAGTGTAGCAATTAATCAGATGGAAGGGCGATTATCTAAATTAATTGGTCGACTTCGTCAAGAGATTTTAGAAACATTAGCTCATGTAGAAGTGAATATAGATTATCCAGAATACGATGATGTTGAAGAAATGACACACAATATTTTAATTGAAAAAGCTACACATGTTCATGGCGAAATAAAAAAAATATTGGAGACATCTAAGCAAGGGAAAATTTTACGAGAAGGAATTGCTACGGCAATTATCGGAAGACCAAACGTTGGGAAATCCTCATTATTAAATAGCCTTGTTCAAGAGAAAAAGGCTATTGTGACGGATATAGCAGGGACAACGCGTGATGTGATTGAAGAGTATGTCAATGTACGTGGTGTACCACTTAAACTCATTGATACGGCGGGAATTCGTGAAACAGAAGATGTTGTTGAACGAATTGGTGTAGAGCGCTCAAAAGAGATGATGGAGCGAGCGGATTTAGTTCTAATTGTAGTAAACTATAGTGAAGCATTAACGACTGAAGATGAAGAATTATTCCGTGCGGTACAAGGAAAAGACTTTATTGTTATCGTAAATAAAACAGATTTACCAAAGCAAATTGATATGGAACGTGTTACAGAATTAGCGGATAAAAATCGTATGATTACAACGTCGCTAATTGAAGAAAAAGGTGTAGATGAGCTAGAAAAGGCGATAGCAGATCTATTCTTTGAAGGAACAATTGAATCGGCAGACATGACGTATGTTTCTAATGCAAGGCATATCGGTTTATTAACACAAGCGGAAAAGACAATTGGAGATGCTATTGAGGCAATAGAGAATGGTGTTCCAATTGATATGGTTCAAATTGATCTAACAAGAACATGGGAAATACTTGGTGAAATTACTGGTGATACTGTCCATGAAAGCCTAATTGATCAATTGTTTTCTCAATTTTGTTTAGGAAAATAACATATAGGTATTTTAGAAGGATAGAGAATCTTAGGAGGAATAAATAATGGGATACAATGCCGGTTCTTACGATGTCATAGTAATCGGTGCAGGTCATGCAGGATGTGAAGCTGGTCTTGCAGCAGCACGAATGGGCTCAAAAACATTAATGTTAACAATTAATTTAGATATGGTTGCTTTTATGCCGTGTAACCCTTCTGTTGGTGGACCAGCAAAAGGGATTGTTGTACGTGAAATTGATGCATTAGGCGGTGAGATGGGACGTAATATTGATAAAACTCACATCCAAATGCGTATGTTGAATACGGGGAAAGGTCCAGCTGTACGTGCTCTTCGTGCACAAGCGGATAAATTTTCATATCAACACGAATTAAAGAAAACGATTGAAGAAACACCAAACTTAACATTATGCCAAGGAATGGTAGAACGTCTAATTGTTCAGGATGATGTGTGTAAAGGTGTAATTACACAATCGGGTGCTGAATATACAGCGAAAACAGTCGTAATTACAACAGGTACATTTTTACGCGGTGAGATCATTATGGGGGATTTGAAATACTCAAGTGGTCCGAATAATCAGCAGCCATCTATTACATTATCAGAGCATTTAGAAGAACTTGGTTTGGATCTTGTTAGGTTTAAAACAGGCACGCCTCCTCGTGTAAATAGTAATACAATTGATTATAGTAAGACAGAAATTCAACCGGGTGATGATAAACCGCGCGCTTTTTCGTTTGAAACAACAAAATTCATTATGGATCAAATTCCGTGCTGGTTAACATATACGAGTGAAGAGACACATCGTTTAATTGATCGAAACTTGCATCGTTCAGCTATGTATTCTGGTATGATTAAAGGAACAGGTCCTCGTTACTGTCCTTCAATTGAAGATAAAGTGGTGCGATTTAATGATAAACCACGTCATCAAATTTTCTTAGAACCAGAGGGGCGTAATACGCAGGAAGTGTATGTACAAGGCTTGTCAACGAGCTTACCAGAAGATGTACAACGTGAAATGCTTAAAACGATTCCAGGTTTAGAGAACGTTGAAATGATGCGCACAGGTTATGCAATCGAATATGATGCAATCGTACCAACTCAGTTATGGCCAACACTTGAGACGAAAAAAATTAAAAATTTATATACAGCAGGTCAAATTAACGGTACTTCTGGTTATGAAGAAGCAGCTGGCCAAGGAATTATGGCTGGGATTAATGCGGCATGTCGTTCTTTAGGTAAAAAAGAAGTTATTTTAGGTCGTTCGGATGCTTATATTGGTGTATTAATCGATGATCTTGTAACGAAAGGGACAAACGAACCATATCGCTTATTAACTTCACGTGCTGAATATCGTTTATTACTACGTCATGATAATGCTGACCTTCGTTTAACGGAGATTGGCCATGAAATTGGTTTAATTCCTGATGAAAGATATGAACGTTTTACAGTCAAAAAAGGAAAGATTGAACAAGAAAAGGCACGTTTAGAAAGTCTTATTATTAAACCACGTCCTGAAGTACAGGAATTGATTCGTAGTATTGGTGGCAGCGAGTTGAAAGATGGTATAAGAGCAAGTGATTTACTACGTCGTACAGAAGTGACGTATGAACATATTCGTCTTCTTGTTCCAAGTGAAGTTGAAATTAACGATGAGATTGCAGAACAAGTTGAAATCCAAGTTAAGTATGAGGGATACATTGAAAAATCCTTACAGCAAGTGGACCGAATGAAAAAGATGGAGAATAAAAAGATTCCTGTAGATATTGATTATGATGCGATTTCCGGAATTGCTTCTGAAGCGAGACAAAAATTAAAAGATGTTCGTCCTCTGTCTATGGGGCAAGCGTCCCGTATTTCCGGAGTAAACCCAGCTGATATTTCCATTTTACTTGTGTATATCGAACAAGGAAAAATTGCGCGAGTATCGAACCAATAAATAAGTAAGGAGATATGGCAAGATGAACATAGAACAATTTCAGTCTATGCTAGGAGAAAGAGGGATTACCCTTTCTCCTAGGCAATTAGAGCAATTTGAAATCTACTTTGAAACATTAGTGGAATGGAATGAGAAAATGAATTTAACAGCTATTACAGAGAAAGAGGAAGTGTATTTAAAACACTTTTTTGACTCGATTACAGCTGCTTTTTATTATGATTTTTCAAAACCATTTTCCATTTGTGATGTCGGTGCAGGTGCTGGATTCCCAAGTATTCCATTGAAAATTTGTTTCCCACATTTAAAAATAACAATTGTGGATTCATTGCAAAAACGCATCAATTTTTTAAATCATTTAGCGCAAAAATTAGAATTAAATGATGTTGCATTCTGCCATGATCGTGCTGAAACATTTGGGAAAAAAGAGGGTGTACGTGAATCATTTGATATCGTGATGGCGCGTGCGGTAGCACGTCTTTCTGTACTGAGCGAGCTATGTTTACCACTTGTAAAAGTAGGTGGGACATTTATTGCAATGAAAGGCGCAGCTGCCAATGAAGAGATTGAAAAAGGTAAGTATGCTTTAGAAGTGCTTGGCGGTGAGCTAAAAGAGATTTCTACTTTCCAATTACCATTTGAAGAAAGCGAACGTAATATTTTATCAATCATGAAAAAGCGCAAAACACCTAAGAAATACCCACGTAAGCCAGGGACACCCAATAAATTACCTATTGAAAAATAAATCTTATTAGACGTAAGATTAAATTATATAAATGAAAACGTAAATGTTTCATAGGAAACATTTCTGTGTAGGACATTCAATAGGCCCAAAGGTGGTGGAATATGTATGAAAAATACGTTTTCTCGTTTATTTGGCTTTGGAGATAAAGAGAGCGAATTCGAATTACAAGACGAAAGCCATGAAGAAATAGATAAAAAGATACATGAAGAAATACAAGAAATTCCGATAGCTAATATCATTCCAAATCGTTATCAACCACGTACAGTTTTTGATGATGCACGAATTGATGAACTTGCTTTGACCATTCGTACACATGGACTTATTCAACCAATTGTTATAAGGCAATATGAAGAAGATAAGTATGAAATTATTGCCGGGGAAAGGCGCTTTCGTGCTGCAACGAAATTGGGATGGGAAAAGGTTCCGGCAATTATTAAAAATTTAAATGATACGGAAACGGCTTCTGTTGCTTTAATTGAGAACTTGCAACGTGAAGAGTTAACAGCAATTGAAGAGGCTGTTGCTTATCAAAAGCTAATTGAGTTACATAACTTAACACAAGAGGCATTAGCACAGAGGCTTGGAAAAGGACAATCAACAATCGCGAATAAGTTGCGGCTATTAAAGCTGCCTGAAGAGATTAAACGAGCACTGTTAGAAAAGAGTATTACAGAACGTCACGCCCGTGCTCTGATTCCTTTAAAAAATGAAGAATTACAGTTGAAGGTTTTACAAGAAATTGTAGAAAAGCAATTGAATGTAAAACAGACTGAGGAACGTATTGCCAAGTTATTGGAGGAAGTAAAACCAAAACGTAAAGCAAAACAGAAAGCGGTAAGTCGTGATATGCGAATTGCGATGAATACAATTAGACAATCCTTACAAATGGTTGCAAATAGTGGACTGAACGTAAATTCTGAAGAAGAAGAGTTTGATGAGTACTATCAGATTACAATTAAGATTCCTAAAAAAAAATAATTCATATGTGATAAAGATCTCACCCTTTTGGGGAGGTCTTTTTTCTATATTTTTCTTTTTAAATGAAGAAGGAGTTTTAGAATAAATTTTGAAGTTTAATAAGGATGCAAAAGAAAAATTTTTATTTCATGTTACAATAAACTTAATTATTTTTAGAATAAGACAGAAAGGTTGAAAGTAGGTGACATCATGGGAAAAATCATTGCTATTGCTAATCAAAAAGGCGGTGTAGGAAAAACAACAACGTCTGTTAACCTAGGAGCTGGATTGGCACAGGTAGGGAAAAAAGTACTGCTTATTGACATTGATGCTCAAGGGAACGCAACAACAGGTGTAGGAATTGAAAAGTCGGAGTTAGATCAATGTATTTATAATGTTCTTGTAGAAGATGCAGAAGTTCAAGGCGTTATACAGAAAACCGCAACTGAAAACTTAGATGTTCTACCTGCTACAATTCAATTGGCAGGTGCTGAGATTGAACTGGTACCAACCATTTCCCGGGAAGTTCGTTTACAGAGGGCCTTGCAGCCAATTCGTAACGAATATGATTATATTATTATTGATTGTCCCCCATCTTTAGGCTTATTAACAATTAATGCACTAACGGCAGCGGATTCCGTTATTATTCCTGTTCAGTGTGAATACTATGCATTGGAAGGACTAAGCCAATTATTGAATACAGTTCGACTGGTACAAAAGCATTTAAATAAAAATTTAGCAATTCAAGGTGTACTATTAACGATGTTAGATGCACGTACAAATTTAGGGATTCAGGTTATAGATGAAGTGAAGAAATATTTTCGAGATAAAGTATATCGTTCTATTATCCCGCGCAATGTTCGTTTAAGTGAGGCACCAAGTCATGGGAAACCAATTATGCAATATGATGCTAAATCAAGGGGTGCAGAAGTGTATATAGATTTAGCAGAGGAAGTGATTGCTGGTGGCTAAAGGATTAGGAAGAGGGATTAATGCGTTCTTTCCAGATTTAGATGTGAAAGAGGAAGAGAAAATTCAAGAGATTGCACTAAATGAGTTAAGGCCAAACCCCTACCAACCACGTAAAAACTTTCAAAAAGAAGCAATTCAAGAATTGGCAGCATCTATTAAAGAACATGGCATTTTACAACCTTTAATCGTGAGGAAAAGTATTAAAGGATATGAAATTGTTGCTGGTGAAAGAAGATACCGTGCTGCAAAAGAGGCTCGCCTTGAAACAGTTCCAACTGTCGTTCGGGAATTAAATGAACAGCAAATGATGGAATTTGCCTTGTTAGAAAACTTACAACGTGAAGATTTAAATCCAATGGAAGAAGCTTTGGCATATCAAATGTTAATGGATGAGCTAAATGTAACGCAAGAGCAATTGGCAAAGCGCCTTGGTAAAAGTAGACCATATATTGCTAATTATGTTCGTCTACTTACCCTTCCTTCATTTGTTCAAGAAATGATTGCAGATGGAAATTTATCCATGGCCCATGGACGAACATTACTTACAATAAAAGACGAAGAACAGTTAAAGTCTTTATTGAAGCGTATTGAAAAAGAAGGATTAAATGTTAGGCAGTTAGAGCAAATTGTTCAACAGATGCATCAGCGCGTTTCACGTGAAACAAAGAAAGTGAAGCGACAACGAAATATATTCTTCGAAGAACGTGAAACATTGTTAAGAGAGAAATTTGGAACAGGCGTAAAAATTAAGGAAACAAAAAAAGAAAAGGGAAAAATTGAAATAGAATTTTTCGATAAAGAAGATTTAAATCGTATTTTAGAATTATTATCTAGGGAAAACTGAAAAGCAAACCATCTTTTTATTTATAGATGGTTTGCTTTTTTTAATACGGATAATTTTTGGTCTGTTTCTTTTATGCTTTGGGCAATGGCATCTGCCATTTTCATAACGAGACTTAATCGTGTATTTTGTAAGACAAAAAACTCCATAAAACCATTTAAATTTACGATACCATGTATGTGGAGATCCCCAACTGCTGGTAACTTTTTATTCATTGCTGCTCCAGGTTTGCTAGGTCCTTCACCAACAGTTATGGAACCAATGTTTTGAGATTTCCCAAGACAGGCATCAATTGCAATAATAAAAGAATCGGGAACAGAATTTTGTATGTTCTGAATACTATCTTCGAGATTTAGCGCATGAATTGGATCATCAAGTGTACCGAATACATGGAAATTTTGAATGTTCATTTGTTCTAATTTAGACCCGACTAACGGTCCAAGTGCGTCGCCAGTTGAACGGTCTGTTCCAATACAAATTATACTGAGGGGCCTCGTTTCATGCATAGGTATGTGTGAGAGGAGAAAATCACTAATTGTTGCACAAGCTTCTAAATCATGGTGCATAACATTCTGAGATTCTTTTTCGAAAAAAGGCAAGCGGAAATTCCCTATATTCATGAATCATCCATCCTTTTGAGAAATTTTACGATTCACTGTAAAGTTTTTTAGGTATAGATTTTATTTTGTAATATGGAAAATTATAAGTTCTCTATTTTTGCAAGCCGTTTATAAAACCGGAAATAATAGTACTAGTATATATATATTCATTCCATTTTATACCTAGATCAAAGTAAACAAATGCAAATAAGGGAATAAAATTTTTTCAGAAATAGTGAGAACTTCTGATACAATAAAGGGTGAATAAAAAAGAAAAATGTATTGGAGAGGTAGAATGTTATGGATGTATTAAATAAATGGTTTGATACATTAATGCAATATTTAATGGACTCAAATCGCTGGGAGTATATCGGGATTGTAACGTTAAAGATTTTAGTTATTTTAGTAGCAGGTATGATTGTAGTACGTATCGCAAGGGCGATTGTAAGGAAGGCTTTTCATATGGGAAGTCGTTCACCAATTCAAATCTCAGAGCGTCGTACGGTTACGGTAGCAAAATTACTTGAAAATATTGTAGCGTACGTTGTTATATTCATTATGTTAGTTGCGATTTTGGGTGTGTTTGGTATAAATGCAGCTGGATTATTAGCTGGGGCTGGGGTTATCGGTTTAGCAGTCGGTTTTGGTGCTCAAAGTTTAGTGAAAGATGTTATTACAGGATTGTTTATTTTATTAGAAGATCAGTTCTCAGTAGGTGATTATGTCCGTATTGGTCAAGTTGAGGGTGTAGTTTTAGAAATTGGATTGCGTACAACTAAGGTGAAAAGTTGGACAGGAGAAATTCATATTTTACCTAATGGAAGTATTGTACAAGTGACGAACTTTTCTGTTAGTAATAGCGTTGCATTTGTCGATGTATCGATTTCCTATGATAGTGATATTGCACGTGCAGAGCAAATCATTGAAGAGTTATTAGAAGAACTACCAGCAAAATACGAGCAAATGGTAGAAACACCACAATTATTAGGTGTTCAAACACTTGGTGCATCTGAAGTTGTCCTCCGGGTAATTGCTGAAGTAGAACCGATGCAGCATGCCCCTACCGCAAGGGCACTTCGTAAGGAAATTAAAAATCGCCTTGATTTACACGGCATTGAGATTCCATATCCACATATGGTTTTATATAATCGTAAAGAGATGGCTAATCAAAAAGCAAATTAACGACGAGGGGAGTTTGGAGAGTGGAACAAAAGCAATATAACTTGTACGATGTTGTGGAAATGAAGAAGGCCCATCCGTGTGGTACAAATCGTTGGAAGATTATTCGTACGGGAATGGATATCCGCATTAAGTGCGAGGGATGTGGCCATTCGGTAATGATTCCTCGAAGAGAGTTTGATCGCAAGGTGAAAAAAGTTCTTGTAAGGCACGAAGAATAGAGAAAAAGTGACAGCTGCTCCAAGCAGCTGTTATTTTTTTGAAGTTTTAGGGAACTTGTCATTTTATTCGTTACTATCTATAATGATGGAAGATTGAGACATAGGAGTGAAAAATATGGGATTAACGGCTGGGATTGTTGGTTTACCAAACGTAGGGAAATCAACATTATTTAATGCAATTACACAAGCGGGAGCAGAATCTGCAAACTATCCATTCTGTACAATTGATCCGAACGTAGGGATTGTAGAGGTACCAGATGAACGCTTAAATAAACTAACAGAACTAGTTGAACCGAAAAAAACTGTTCCAACTGTATTCGAGTTTACTGATATTGCAGGTATCGTAAAGGGTGCAAGTAAAGGTGAAGGACTAGGAAACAAATTCTTATCTCATATTCGCCAAGTAGATGCGATTTGCCAAGTTGTTCGTTGTTTTGAAGATGAAAATATTACACACGTTTCAGGAAAAGTAGATCCAATCGATGATATTGAAACGATCAATTTAGAATTGATTTTAGCGGATTTAGAATCTGTAGATAAACGTATTGAACGTGTGGCAAAATTAGCGAGACAAAAAGATAAAGAAGCAGTATATGAACACGAAATTTTAGTTCGTTTAAAAGAGGCATTCGAAGAGGGGAAACCAGCTCGCACTGTTGAATTTACAGACGAACAAATGAAGATTGTTAAAGGACTTCACCTATTGACAACAAAAGAAATGCTTTATGTAGCTAACGTAAGTGAAGATGATATTATGGATCCATCTGAAAACGAATATGTAAAGATGGTAAAAGAATTTGCAGCAAATGAAAATTCACAAGTAATTGTTGTTTGTGCAAAAATTGAATCGGAAATTGCTGAGCTAGATGAGGAAGAGAAAAAAGTATTCCTTGAAGAGTTAGGGATTGAAGAATCTGGTTTAGATCAGTTAATTCGTGCTGCATACGACTTATTAGGACTAGCTACTTATTTCACAGCTGGTGTACAAGAAGTACGTGCATGGACGTTCAAACAAGGTATGAAGGCACCTCAATGTGCTGGTGTTATTCATACAGACTTCGAACGTGGATTTATTCGTGCTGAAACAGTTTCATACGATGACTTAATGGAGAACGGTTCTATGACAGCTGCTAAAGAAGCAGGAAAAGTACGCCTAGAAGGAAAAGAGTATATCGTAAAAGATGGAGATGTTATGCACTTCCGCTTTAACGTGTAAATCAATATTTCCTAGGAAAAAATAGAGATATAAACTTGGTGAACATATCATATGTTTGCCAAGTTTTTTATTTATTGGTTAGTTGATTCATCTAACTTACTATGATATAATCTAAACTCGTGAGTAATTACTATATAATTAATTGCTCCTTGCCCATTATGGGCCGTTTAGACCAAAAGGAGGTGAAAGTGTAATGAAAAAGTACGAAATCATGTACATCATCCGTCCAAACATGGAGGAAGAAGCTCAAAAAGCTTTAGTTGAGCGCTTCGCAGGCGTTTTAACTAACAATGGTGCAGAAATCATTAACACGAAAGAGTGGGGTAAGCGTCGTTTAGCTTACGAAATCAACGACTTACGTGACGGTTTCTACATGATCTTAAACGTAAATTCTGACGCAGAAGCTGTTAAAGAATTCGATCGTTTAGCTAAGATCAACGAAGATATCCTTCGTCACATCGTTGTTAAAGAAGAAGAAAAATAATTAAGATATATAGGGAGAGTGGTTCGATTGATGAATCGTGTTATCCTCGTTGGTCGTTTAACTAAGGACCCTGACTTACGTTACACGCCCAATGGTGTTGCGGTAGCTACTTTCACGTTAGCTGTGAATCGTGCATTTGCGAATCAACAAGGTGAGCGTGAAGCTGACTTTATTAATTGTGTAATATGGCGTAAACAAGCAGAAAACGTGGCGAATTATTTGAAAAAAGGTAGCTTAGCAGGCGTAGATGGACGTCTTCAAACTCGTAATTACGAGGGACAAGATGGTAAACGTGTATATGTAACAGAAGTTCTTGCGGAGAGCGTACAATTTTTAGAGCCGCGTAATGGCGGTGGGGAGCAACGCGGTTCATTCAATCAGCAACCATCAGGAGCTGGTTACGGTAACCAAGGCTCTAACCCATTTGGTCAATCTGGTAATTCAGGTAACTCAGGTAACTCTGGATTTACGAAGAATGACGATCCATTTTCAAATGTAGGTCAACCGATTGATATTTCGGACGACGATTTACCATTCTAATGGTATAGATCGGTTATTTTTAACAAAGAATGGAGGGAAATAGACATGGCAGGACGCAAAGGTGGACGTGCGAAACGTCGTAAGGTGTGTTTCTTCACATCTAACGGCATCGCTCGCATTGACTATAAAGATGTTGATTTATTAAAACGTTTCGTTTCTGAGCGTGGTAAAATTTTACCTCGTCGTGTAACAGGGACAAGCGCAAAATACCAACGCAAACTTACAGTTGCAATTAAACGTGCTCGTCAAATGGCACTTTTACCATATGTTGGTGAATAATAGCGTATGAAATGCACAGTAGAGTCTTACTCTACTGTGCATTTTGCTATGCTTTTCTTTTTAGAAAGAGGAGGTAAAAATGAAACGTACAAGTCTTATTACAGAAGGGGCAGTTTTATTAGCTGTATACGCAGTTTTACTTTTAACATTCTTATATGTACCTGTTATAAGTATGGTTGCGATATTTGCATTACCATTACCATTTTTATTGTTTATGGTAAGATACCCGTTTTCTAGTACATGCATGCTTTTTGGAGCAGCAATTTTTGTTACCATTATTATTAGTTCGCCGCTTAGTCTTGTGAATACATTCATGTCAGGCATAATAGGCATTTCCTTAGGATATATGTATAAGAAGAAAAAAGGACCAACAGAAATATTATTGGCAGGAATGCTTGTGTATTTGCTTAATTTTGTACTTATCTATGTTGTGAGTATACAATTTTTTAACATGGATTTTCTTAAGCAAATGCAAGATATGTTCAAGCAAGGAATGGAACAAAGTGAAAAAATAATGAAGGCAGCAGGTGCGCCAATTAGTCAAGAGCAAAAAGATTTGTTAGGACAATTCAGTGATATGCTTCGAATTCTTCTACCAAGTTTGCTTGTAATGGTTTCTTTAATATATTCTTGGATTACAGTATTAATAGCAGGTAATGTTTTAAAGAGATTGAAGTATACTATAGCACCATGGCCTAAGTTTAGAGACACGCGATTACCAAAAAGCATTGTCTGGTATTATGTTGTGTTTATTTTACTTTCAACATTTATGAAAATCGAATCAGATTCATATGTATATATGGCATTTTCTAATTTGTATGCCATCTTTTCATTGCTTCTTTTATTCCAAGGTTTTGCATTTATAGCCTTTTTTGCACATGCGAAAGGTTATGCAAAAGCAATTCCTATTCTCAGCTTTGTCGTATGTATGGTGATTCCGATGTTGTTTCCTCTAGTGACAATCTTAGGTATAATTGATTTAGGCTCTTCATTACGTTCTAAAATACAATCGAAATAAGCGAGAACGAGGGATGAGGAGATCGGTGAAACTTCCATTACCAAATGTATTTTTTGGGATAACTCCTTTTGATGTTTTCGCAGGTAAGTTACTGCTATGCAAACGCAAGATGATCTGCACTTGTTTTCTCTCTTTGTTTTAAATTGGAGCGGGCGGGGACAGGATCTGATCGCTTCTATGTATGGCCGGATGCTCTCTCCCACCTAAAAAAAGTAAGGTTTTATATTAGTTTTTCAATTTGTATTTATATAAAGTTTATTATTTGATGTAAGACTTTAGTGGAAGTTTAACTTAGGGGCGTTTAATCTGTTCAACTGACCATTGATGGGAATGAAAGGATTTCCTATTTGTGTTAGTTTTACTTTATAGGAGTTGGATACATGCCTGAACTTTATAAGAGACAGCGGTTTTTATATCCTGTTTACGTATTGGCTTTTTTTATGTTTGTGCTTATTGCCATTCTTGGTTACTTTCACTGGATAATGGGAATGGCCGCTTTTTTTATTTTTTGTATTGTACTCTTTTTTGTAATTCGATCTGAGCTAGCTTTTCAAAGGAATTTTGAAAAGTATACAACGGATATGATTACAAGGGTAAAGAAAGTCAGTAATGAGGCATTTAATCAAATGCCAATTGGTATTTTGTTATACAATAGGGATTATGGAATTGATTGGGCAAATCCTTACTTGTCTTCTTGTTTGGGACAGCATTCTTTAGCGGGATGGCATTTGTATGATGTGTCAGAAACCTTACTTCTCTTTATTAAAGGAGAAACAGCTGATGATATTGTATCTTTAAATAATCGTAAGTTTCGTGTGTTTGTAAGGAAAGAAGAAAAGTTAATTTACTTCTTTGATGTAACAGAGCAAACAGAAATTGAAAAAATGTATGAGGACCAGCGTACAGTTCTCGCGATTATTTATTTGGACAATTATGATGAAGTTACACAAGGATTGGATGATCAATTACGTACAAACATCACGAGCTTGGTGACATCACGCTTGAATGAGTGGGCTCTCAAATATGGTGCATATTTAAAACGAGCTTCTTCAGAGCGTTTCTTCGTTGTGTTAAATGAAAGTGTTTTGGCGCAAATGGAGAAAGGAAAGTTTGATATTTTAGATCAAGTACGTGAGGAAACATCAAAACGAAATATTCCACTTACACTAAGTATTGGTGTAGGATCGGGCGACTTATCTTTATCAGAGCTTGGAGCGATGGCTCAATCTGGCTTAGACCTTGCTTTAGGACGAGGTGGAGACCAAGTTGCGATTAAACAAGCAACAGGCAAAGTGAAGTTTTATGGTGGTAAAACAAATCCGGTTGAAAAACGTACGCGTGTACGTGCAAGGGTTATCTCGCATGCACTAAAAGATTTAGTATTAGAGAGCAGTAATGTTATTGTAATGGGCCATAGGGCTCCTGATATGGATGCAATTGGGGCGGCTATTGGAATTTTAAAAGTAGCGCAGTTAAACGAACGTGAAGGGTACATTGTATTAGACGAGAACGATTCTGATAAAGGTATTAAACGTTTAATGGATAAAGTGAAACAAAATGAGGAATTATGGTCTCATTTTATTACGCCACAGCAGGCCATGGAATTTGCAACGGATGACTCATTGCTTGTTGTTGTTGATACTCATAAACCTTCCATGGTGATGGAGGAAAAGCTGTTGCATAAGATTGAAAATGTAGTTGTGATTGACCATCATCGCCGTGGTGAAGAATTTATTGAGGATCCTCTTCTTGTATACATGGAGCCATATGCATCTTCTACAGCTGAGCTTGTCACAGAGCTTCTTGAATATCAGCCGAAACGTTTAAAAATGACAATGTTAGAAGCAACAGCATTACTGGCGGGTATTATAGTAGATACAAAAAGCTTTACTTTCCGGACAGGTGCTCGTACATTTGATGCGGCTTCTTACCTACGTTCGCACGGAGCAGATACAGTTCTTGTGCAAGAATTACTGAAAGAAGATATGGAGCAGTATTTACGAGTTGCAAAAACGATTCAAAATGCTTACATTTATAAAAATGGAATTGCCATTGCCAAAGTAGTTGGTGATGAATATTACGATCAAGTATTAATTGCGCAATCAGCTGATACGTTGTTGACGATGACAGGAGTAATTGCATCTTTTGTTATCGCAAAACGTGGGGAAAGCTTTATCGGAATTAGTGGACGTTCTTTAGGTGAAGTGAACGTACAGCTAATTATGGAAAACCTAGGTGGCGGTGGACATTTAACGAATGCTGCTACACAGATGAAAAACTTAACGGTCGATGAAGCTGAAGATAAACTTCAATTTGTTATTGATGACTATTTACAGGGAGGCACACAATCATGAAAGTAATTTTTCTAAAAGACGTAAAAGGTAAAGGGAAAAAAGGAGAGATAAAAAACGTACCGGACGGTTACGCGAATAACTTCTTATTAAAACAAGGATTAGCTGCTGAGGCAACTAACAGTAGTATGAAGACATTAGAGGCGCAAAAGCGTAAAGAAGAAAAAGATGCAGCGGCTGAACTTGAAAATGCTAAAAAATTAAAAGAAACTTTAGAGAAATTAACTATAGAGTTAAAAGCGAAATCTGGTGAAGGCGGTCGTTTATTCGGCTCTATTACAAGCAAACAAATTGTAGATGCAATGCAAAAAGCACATAATATTAAGCTTGATAAACGCAAATTTGAAATGGATGATGCAATTCGTGCATTAGGATATACAAACGTAATTGTAAAATTACATCCACAAGTAACAGCAACAGTAAAAATTCATGTTAGTGAACAATAAAAATAATTTAGGTAAGGAGGATTGCGTATGAGTGATGTACTTGCTGATCGTACCCCTCCGCATAATATAGAGGCCGAGCAAGCAGTTCTAGGGGCGATCTTCCTCGATCAAGATGCGTTAACTTCAGCTTCAGAACTGCTGCTACCTGAATCTTTTTATCGGACAGCACACCAAAAGATTTTTGGGGTTATGCTTGAGCTATCTGATAAAGGAGAACCAATTGATTTAGTTATTGTAACAGCAGCACTTGCTGACCAAGGGTTACTAGAAGAAGTTGGTGGTGTTTCCTATTTAGCTGAATTAGCGGAAGCTGTTCCAACAGCAGCTAACGTAGAGTATTATGCACGTATTATTGCAGAAAAAGCACTTTTGCGTCGTTTGATTCGAACAGCAACTCACATTGTATCAGATGGTTATGAACGTGAAGATGATGTAGAAGGCTTGCTAAATGAAGCGGAGAAAAAAATATTAGAAGTATCACATCAAACAAATGCAAAAGCATTCCAAAATATTAAGGATGTTCTTGTAGATGCTTATGATAAAATTGAACTTTTGCATAATCAAAAAGGTGAAGTCACAGGGATACCGACTGGATTTACTGAATTAGATAAAATGACAGCGGGATTTCAGCGTAACGATTTAATCATTGTGGCAGCCCGTCCTTCAGTGGGGAAAACGGCCTTTTCGCTGAATATCGCACAGAATGTAGCGACTAAAACAGATGAAAATGTAGCGATTTTCAGTTTAGAAATGGGTGCTGATCAGCTTGTTATGCGTATGCTCTGTGCAGAAGGAAATATTGATGCACAAAGGCTTCGTACGGGCTCGTTAACTTCAGATGATTGGGCGAAGTTGACAATGGCAATGGGAAGCCTTTCGAATGCTGGAATATATATTGATGATACGCCGGGAATTCGTGTTAGTGAGATTCGTGCGAAGTGCCGCAGGTTAAAACAAGAGCAGGGACTCGGCATGATTCTAATTGATTACTTACAGCTTATTCAAGGTAGTGGAAAATCTGGTGAAAACCGTCAGCAGGAAGTATCTGAAATTTCCCGTACATTAAAGGGAATTGCGCGTGAGCTACAAGTGCCTGTTATTGCCTTATCCCAGCTATCTCGTGGTGTTGAATCTCGTCAAGATAAACGTCCGATGATGTCTGATATTCGTGAGTCAGGGAGTATTGAGCAGGATGCCGATATTGTAGCATTCTTGTATCGTGAAGACTACTATGATCGCGAAACGGAAAATAAAAATACGATTGAAATTATTATTGCAAAGCAACGTAATGGTCCGGTAGGTTCTGTAGAGCTCGCATTCGTGAAGGAGTTTAACAAATTCGTAAACTTGGAGCGGCGTTTTGACGATGGACATGCACCACCGGCATAGTAGAAGTATAAAAAAGAAACACATTTCTTATAATAAGATGTGTTTCTTTTTTTATGAACAAAAGATAGGGCTTTCATAGTGTGAATAAAGAATTCTTACGAACGAAATAGATTAAAGATAAAAAAATGTTCGTTTTTAAATTGACTTCTCTTTTCATTTTGGTACAATTATATTGTTTGAAAAGTTCGTTTGAAAATTGCGGAGGTGCTTGAATAATGTCTTCAGTAGTAGTTGTAGGAACACAGTGGGGCGATGAAGGAAAAGGTAAAATTACTGATTTCCTTTCTGAACATGCGGAAGTAGTTGCAAGATATCAAGGTGGAAACAACGCAGGACATACAATTGTTTTCGGCGGTGTTAAGTATAAATTACACTTAATTCCATCTGGTATTTTCTATAAAGAAAAAATTTGTGTTATCGGAAACGGTATGGTAGTAGATCCAAAAGCATTGCTTGTAGAATTAAAATACTTACATGATCGCGGTGTAAGCACTGATAATCTTCGTATTAGTAATCGTGCGCACGTTATTTTACCTTATCACTTAAAACAAGATGAATTAGAAGAAGAGCGTAAAGGTGATAACAAAATCGGTACAACGAAAAAAGGTATTGGTCCAGCATACATGGATAAAGCTGCTCGCGTTGGTATTCGTATGGCTGATCTTTTAGATCGTGAAGCATTTAAAGAAAAGCTTGAACGCAATTTAGCAGAAAAAAATCGTCTATTTGAAAAAATGTACGATGCAGAAGGCTTTAATGCAGATGAAATCTTTGAAGAGTACTTTGAGCATGGTCAAAAAATCGCACAATACGTATGCGATACATCTGTTGTATTAAATGATGCATTAGATGAAGGGCGCCGTGTATTATTTGAAGGTGCACAAGGCGTAATGCTTGATATCGACCAAGGTACGTACCCATTCGTTACATCTTCTAACCCAGTTGCTGGTGGTGTAACAATCGGTTCTGGAGTTGGTCCTTCTAAAATCAATCGTGTAGTAGGTGTATGTAAAGCATATACAAGCCGTGTTGGTGACGGTCCATTCCCTACTGAACTTAATGATGAAATTGGTCATCAAATTCGCGAAGTTGGCCGTGAATATGGTACAACTACAGGTCGTCCACGCCGCGTAGGTTGGTTTGACAGCGTTGTTGTAAGACATGCACGCCGAGTTAGTGGTTTAACAGATCTATCTTTAAACTCTATTGATGTATTAACAGGTATTCCAACCGTGAAAATCTGTATTGCATATAAATATAATGGAGAAGTTCTGGATGAAGTTCCAGCAAACTTAAACATTTTAGCGAAATGTGAGCCTGTATATGAAGAACTTCCAGGTTGGACTGAAGATATCACTGGTGTAAAAACATTAGCTGAACTTCCTGAAAATGCAAGACATTACGTAGAGCGTGTGTCTCAATTAACAGGTATCCCATTATCTATGTTCTCTGTTGGTCCGGATCGTAATCAAACAAACATCGTTCGTAACGTATACGGCGGTTAATTGATATAGAATTGGTTTATTTAAGAAAAACTCATGTGAACATGAGTTTTTCTTATCTTTTATAAAAAAATAAAAAAAAGTATTGCAAAAATAAAAGTTATTATGGTATGATAACTCTTGTCGTCACGAAAATATGACGTTGGTGAGTATGAGCCATTAGCTCAGTTGGTAGAGCATCTGACTTTTAATCAGAGGGTCGAAGGTTCGAATCCTTCATGGCTCACCATTTTGTTTTTCGTGGCCCGTTGGTCAAGTGGTTAAGACACCGCCCTTTCACGGCGGTAACACGGGTTCGAATCCCGTACGGGTCATATCTTTTATATATGTTTGTGGTCCCGTGGTGTAGTGGTTAACATGCCTGCCTGTCACGCAGGAGATCGCCGGTTCGACCCCGGTCGGGACCGCCACTTTTGTTTATACCACCATTAGTGGTTTTATATATATGTTTTGGCTCGGTAGCTCAGTCGGTAGAGCAGAGGACTGAAAATCCTCGTGTCGGCGGTTCGATTCCGTCCCGAGCCACTCTCAGGATATTAAGTGGGCCCACTTAATATCCTTTTTATATTGTTCAATTTTACAAATGAGAGTAGTTATTTTACAATAGAATGAGGAGCCTCTAGCAGTTGAAGCTAGAGGTTTTTCTGTAGATCGTATAGTGAGCCACGTATATGTGGCTCATACGTGATTCTATGAGAATAGAGGAGAAAATACTCAAACAAAGGATGCGATTGTTTGGTTATATGCCTACAGATAGCTGTGCGTGTTTGAGAATGATTGACCATATTTTTATTAGGAGGAAATACACGATGATGGGAAAGAAAATATTAGTCGTTGATGATGAGAAACCGATTGCAGATATTTTGAAATTCAACTTAGAAAAAGAAGGCTTTGAAATTGTGATGGCACATGACGGTGACGAAGCTATTGAAAAGGCAAATGAGGAACAACCAGATATGGTTTTATTGGATATTATGTTACCAGGGAAAGACGGATTAGAGGTTTGTCGTGAAATACGAAAAAGCTCTGAAATGCCAATCATTATGCTAACTGCAAAAGACTCTGAAATCGATAAAGTGTTAGGGCTTGAGCTTGGTGCAGATGATTATGTAACAAAACCATTTAGTACGCGTGAATTATTGGCTCGTGTAAAAGCCAACTTGCGTCGTCATCAACAAGGTGGTTCAGCTGAAAAAGAAGAAAACACAGAAATGGTTATTGGACCGATTGTTATTAATCCAAACGCTTATAGTGTAACGAAGAGAGAAGAAAGCATTGAACTTACACATCGAGAATTTGAATTGCTTCATTATTTGGCGAAGCATTTAGGACAAGTTATGACACGTGAACATTTATTGCAAACAGTTTGGGGTTACGATTACTTTGGGGATGTACGCACAGTAGATGTAACAGTGCGTCGTTTGCGTGAAAAAATTGAAGATAATCCAAGTCACCCAACTTTAATTGTAACAAGACGTGGAGTAGGGTATTACTTGCGTGATCCAGAGCAGGAATAGTATATGAAGAAAGTTGGTTTTTTTCAGTCGATTCATTTAAAATTTGTGCTCATATATATGCTATTAATTTTGATAGCAATGCAGGTTATTGGTGTATATTTTGTTCGGGAACTTGAGAAAAGTCTCGTACAAAGCTTTAAAGATTCGTTAACGCAGCAAACGAATCTACTGTCCTATAATTTGAAGCAGGAGTTTACAAAAGAGCGTGGAAAAACAGATACACCTTTAGAAAAGGCGCTTCAAACATCAATTACTGATTTTGCTTTAGACCGGAAAAAGGATATTCAAGAAGTACGTGTTATTGACCCGAACAGGCGCCTGCTAGCAATATCTAATCCATCTCCATCTAAACAAGGGATGGTAGGGAAAACAATAACAGACATATCAGTGCAAAGGGCCCTTGTGCAAAAAAAGGCTGAAGGAAAGATTGAGAAGGATGGAAGTACTGGTCATCGCGTTCAAGTTATGGCAACCCCGATTGAAGGCGATAAGGGGAAAATAATTGGTGTTATTCATATCGTTGCTTCTATGGAAGATGTTTATAAGCAGATGAAGGATATCAATCAAATTTTTGCAACCGGAACAGTGATTGCTTTATTAGTAACAGCAGTTTTAGGAATTTTATTAGCTCAAACAATTACAAGACCAATTTCAGATATGCGAAGACAAGCAATTGAAATGGCAAAGGGAAATTACTCTCGTAAAGTAAAAGTCCATAGTCATGATGAAATTGGTCAATTAGCACTAGCGTTTAATAATTTATCAAAAAAATTACAACAAGCACGTTCTTCGACTGAAAGTGAGAGACGTAAGCTTTCGTCTGTTTTATCTCATATGACAGATGGAGTAATTGCTACTGATCGAAAAGGAGATATTATTTTATTAAATGATCCTGCTGAAAAGATGTTAAACGTTTCACGTGAAACGGCATTAGATCAGTCTGTTTTAGAAGTATTAGGTATTCAAGAGGAATTTACACTCGATCATCTATATGAAGAACCAGATTCTGTTTTATTAGATTTCAGTACGCGAAATGAACCGTATATTCTGCGAGCTAGTTTTTCCGTTATTCAAAAGGAAACAGGTAAAGCAAATGGTTTAATCGCTGTATTATATGATGTGACAGAACAAGAGCGCATCGACCGTGAGCGCCGGGAGTTTGTGGCGAATGTATCACATGAACTACGGACACCGTTAACAACGATGCGTAGCTATTTAGAGGCACTTAGTGATGGTGCGTGGCAAGATCCGAATATTGCACCGCAATTTTTAGCAGTTACACAAGAAGAAACAGAAAGAATGATTCGTCTTGTGAATGCATTATTACAATTATCTAAATTAGATAGTACAGAACATCGTTTAATGAAAGAATGGGTAGACTTTACAGATTTCTTTAATAATGTTATCGATCGTTTTGAAATGTCGAAAGAACAAAATGTAATCTTTAAACGTTCATTCTCTAAAAGATCTCGATTCATTGATATGGATGCCGATAAAATTACACAAGTTTTATATAACATTATTTCGAATGCTTTAAAATACTCTCCTGAAGGTGGAACAGTAACATATCGCCTGCGTGATCGAGAGGATATGTTAGAAATTAGTGTGAGTGACCAAGGGATGGGGATTCCAAAAGAAAATGTAGAGAAGATTTTCGAACGTTTTTATCGTGTAGATAAGGCGCGTTCAAGACAGATGGGCGGAACAGGCCTAGGTTTAGCTATTGCTAAGGAAATGATTGTGGCGCATGGTGGATCTATTTGGGCAAAAAGTGAAGAAGGAAAAGGGACAACCATTTATTTCACTCTTCCAATGGCGAAGGAAGAAGAGGACGATTGGGAATGAATATGGAAAACTTTAAAACCATCGTTCTTATTAACCTAGTTGTCATTAGTCTGTTTCTTACTTTTAATTTATGGACGTATGTACCAGACTCTAATTCGATGCAAAGCACAAAATTTGTCCAAGGAAATGCAGATGCAATAAAAAAAGATGTTTCAAATGTAATCGTCCCATCCTCTATGATTGTTCATAAGGATAAGAAGCATTTTGCAAGTGAAAAGAGAGAGAATATTAACTTGTTATATGGAGTTATTGAGAAAGGTGAATTACATGATTTTAAGGATATCACGAACTCTATCTCTAAAAGTGATTTCCTCTCTTATGTGCATGGAGAAGGGAAGATTGAAATTGTCTTTCCGACCGAGGTTCCGTTTGATGCGATTAGGGGCGTATTAACAATTAAAGATAAGAAATTAGATATGTATAATTTTGATCGTATTGTTGTCGATCCTTCTAAAAGTCGTGATCAAAATATTGATGTAAATTTCGTTTCTTATAACCATCGTAAAGTGTATAGAATGACATTAACAGGTGTGAATCTAAGTGACATTGTAAATACACAAAATCAATTTTTAGCTTTAGCAAGACCTTATTTTCCGTATGATATAAATGATACAAAAAGAATATTTTTACCGGATGGTTCAACAGAAATGCAGGATCTTTTATATTTTACACAGGATTTGCCTGTAGAATCATTTAAAAATGCACTGTTTAGTGACCCACGTTATGTGACTCCTATTTCTAATGAATTAGAAGAAACTTATACGGATGGTATTCGTCTTATGCAAATCAATAAGCAGAACCGAATGTTAAAGTATACAAATTCATCCGTGGTTAGCGGTGCACCTATGGATGGAAACATCCTTATGCAAAGAAGTTTCGAATTTGTTAATAGTCATAGCGGCTTAACAGATGCATATAGATTTGATTATCTAAATTCCAAAGGAAAAACAAAGTTCCGTTTATATGAAGAAGATTTACCAGTATTTAATAGCGAAGGCATGACTGAATTAACACAAGTATGGGGAGCGGAAGAATTAATTAGCTATAAGCGCCCATTATTTATATTTAATTTGTTAATTGATAAAAGTGAGGATAAAAAGACCGTACTTCCATCTGGATGGACCGTTATAGAATCGTTACAAAAAAAATCGACTCTAGATAAAAAGTTAATTCAAGATATAGGAATTGGTTATAAATTAGTACCAGAAAATGGACCAAATGGACCAAATGGGCATGCAACTGTAAGCTTAAAGCCGATTTGGTATGTGATTTATGGTGAAGATCATCAAGTATTTGAGTGGAGTGAAGAGAAGGAGGGAGAGCTAATTGGACTGGAATCGGATTAAGACAATATTTATTGTTACCTTTTTTATTTTAGACCTCTTCCTCGTGTTTCAATTCATTCAAAAGCAGGATAGTAACCAATTAGAGTTAATGGCAGAAACAAAAGTTGATCAGCAATTGAAGGATGACAAAATTACTATTGGTGATTTACCGAAAGAACCAAAGAAAGGTTCCTTTATTACAGCAAAAAATAAGGAATTTAAAGAAGAGGACATCCATTCCTTAAAAAACCAAACAGTAACTTTACAAGATGGAAACACAATCATAAGTAAATTAAAAGAACCATTATTAATTGCGAAAACACTGTCTAAAGATAACTATAGTGATTTTTTGAAAAATTATGTGCTAGATGGTCAGAAATATGAGTTTGGTAAAGCAGAAGCGACGAAAATCTATTTCTTTCAAAAATATAAAGACAAACCTATCTTTTATAATGATCATGGGATGATTGTTGTCGATGTAAATGAGAAAGGTGAATTTGTTTCGTATACACAAACAATGTTAACCGATTTAAAAGAGATGGGTGACAATGAAAAAGCAAAAGAGCAAGAGATTATTACAGCTCAAACTGCTGTAGAAAATTTATACTTTAAGAATGAAATAAAACTAAAACAAAATACGCATTTTAAAGAAGCGCAGATTGGATATGCGACTCTTGTCACATCTGCAGCTTCTAATATACAAGTTCTTGCTCCGACATGGAATTTAAAAACAGATCGAAAAGTAGATTATTTTGTAAATGCTATTGAGGGACAGGTTATGAAGTTAGAGAAAGAAAAGGAAAATGAAAAAGAAAAAATAATGGAGTGAGCAGAAATGAGTTTGCATTTTAGTGTACTTGCAAGCGGCAGTACAGGAAATGCGCTATATGTAGGGACTGAGAAACAAAAATTGCTCATTGATGCAGGCTTGAGTGGAAAAGCGACAGAGGCTTTATTTAGGCAAGCTGAACTAGATATTCAAGACATATCAGGTATCCTTGTAACACATGAGCATAGTGATCATATTAAAGGTCTCGGCGTTTTAGCACGTAAATATCAGTTACCTGTGTATGCAAATGAAAAAACGTGGAATGCTATGGAACATTTAATTGGAAACATTCCAATTGACCAAAAGTGCATTTTCTCAATTGGTGATGTGAAAACATTTGGAGATATTGAAGTGGAATCATTTGGTGTTTCACATGATGCGGCAGAGCCGATGTTTTATGCATTTCATCATAATGGTAGGAAATTGGCTCTTATTACAGATACGGGTTATGTAAGCGATCGTATGAAAGGTATCATTAAAGGAGCAAATGCCTTTGTGTTTGAAAGTAATCATGATGTTGAAATGCTTCGTATGGGACGCTATCCATGGAGTATAAAACGACGCATTTTAAGCGATGTGGGTCACGTTTCTAATGAAGATGCAGCACTTGCAATGACTGATGTTATCACAGATGAGACGAAACATATTTATTTAGCGCATTTGAGTTTAGATAATAATATGAAAGAACTAGCACGTATGTCAGTTGCACAGGTGCTAGAAGAGAAAGGTTTTGCAGTTGGAGACGCTTTTGAGATACATGATACGGATCCAAAGGCCCCAACAAAAATTCAATACGTATAATTCTTCATTTTAGTAAACAATAAAGGTGAATATAGTTGTTTTCGGAAGGATTGGTGAACAAGTATGTCCTTTATTGATGAAGAAGAATTTCGTATGAAACGAACAGGTAAAAAGAAGCATAAAGGTATTGTTATTTCTAGTATAGTAGGAACGATTGTTGGGGCTTCATTATTTGCATTTGGAGCCCCTTTATTTTCTGAATCTGAAACTGGCCCCTTGCAGCAAGCTGAGGCAAGTGAAGAGAATATGACAGTAAAGCAATCACAAACAGCGAACCATTCTGGTTTTGTCGATGCTGTTGATCGTGCATCAGAAGCGGTTGTTGGTGTAATAAACATCCAACGTGATAACTTTTCAGAAGCAGACTCAGAATCTGGGACAGGATCAGGCGTCATTTATAAGAAAACAAATGGCCATGCTTATATCGTAACAAATCATCATGTTATCGCAGGAGCAAATCGCATTGAGGTGAGCTTAAGCGATGGTAAAAAAGTACCTGGTAAAGTATTAGGTAGTGATGTAGTTACAGATTTAGCAGTTTTAGAAATAGATTCGAAACCCGTAAAGAAAGTTATCGAGATAGGGGATTCAAATACGGTTCGCCGTGGGGAAGCGGTAATTGCAATTGGAAACCCACTAGGATTACAATTCTCAGGAACCGTTACGCAAGGGATTATTTCTGCAAATGAGAGAATTGTTCCTGTAGACTTAGATCAGGATGGGCATTATGACTGGCAAGTAGAAGTATTGCAAACAGACGCAGCTATTAACCCAGGCAATAGTGGCGGTGCACTTGTAAATGCAGCAGGACAATTAATTGGAATTAACTCGATGAAAATTGCAGCAAAGGAAGTAGAGGGTATTGGACTTGCTATCCCAGTTACAAGAGCAGTTCCTGTTATGAATGAGCTTGAAAAGCATGGAAAAGTAAGACGACCTTATGTTGGGGTTGAACTTAGATCTTTAAATGAAATTCCGAATTATTACTGGTCTGAAACGTTGCATTTACCAAGTAGTGTAACGAGTGGCGTTTGCATTTTAGATGTGAAAAGCCCATCACCAGGTGCAGATGCGGGACTTCGGGAACATGATGTAATTGTGGCCATTGACGGTAAGACAGTACATGATATTATCGGATTCCGAACGGTATTATATAATAAAAAGATTGACGATAAAATGACTCTGACGTTTTATCGTGGTACAAAACGGGCAACAACAACAGTGAAATTAGGCCGTCAAAACCATTAAGAAAACAGGAGGACAATCCTCCTGTTTTCTATTGTGGAATAGTGAGGTGAAAAATATGAAGTTACCTTGTTGTTTAGAGCATGTAGAATTAGCGTTAGATATCATTGTGGATGAGTGCGAAGTTGCACCGGTTATCAACAGTGTGGATAACTCAGAAAAAGAACAAAAAACATGTGAATTTTGTCAAAACAAGGCGACATATGTTGTATCGAACACAGATTCTCACACAATATGTGGGTAATACTTGTGGATATGTGGATAAGTTTTGTGGATAACGTGTTTGTAAGGTGGGGAATACATGTGAATATCTCGATTATTTCAATTGGGAAATTAAAAGAAAAATATTTGAAACAAGGTATTGCAGAATACTTAAAACGACTTTCTGCGTACGCAAAAGTAGAAGTGATTGAATTGCCGGATGAAAAGGCACCAGAAAATTTAAGTGAAGCAGAAATGTTAATTGTAAAAGAAAAAGAAGGTATACGTATACTGGATAAAATTTCAGATGATACGCATGTTATTGCATTAGCAATTGAAGGAAAACAAAAGTCATCAGAAGAATTTGCAGCGAATCTTGATCGCCTTGCTACATATGGAAAAAGCAAAGTAGCATTTGTTATTGGGGGATCATTAGGACTTAGCTCGGAAGTGATGAAGCGCTCTAATGAATCACTTTCATTCTCGAAAATGACACTGCCGCATCAGTTGATGAGATTGGTTCTTTTAGAGCAAGTGTATCGTGCATTTCGGATTAATCGTGGTGAACCGTATCATAAGTAAGTGAGGTATTCTATGTAAAACAAGGGTAAGAAAAGAATACAGGGGAAAATCGAAAATGGCAGGTTGGTCTTGATTTTCACTAATATTATCATGTTTATTTTATTATGCCTATAATTTGGAGGCTATGTGAATGTTAAGTGATCAGACGAGATATTCTAGGCTCGCGAATATAACAAAAATAATAAATACAAAATTAGAACTACGTGAAGTATTGCAGCGTGTAACAATGGCGATATCAGAGGAGATTGTTCAATGCAACGCTGTTGGAATTTATTTACCCCAGGAAGATGGAACATTTAGAGGGTTTGCAGGAAAACCAGAGACCATAAATAGCGTAACGCTCGATACTCAGGTAATTGATCCTGAAATAGACTTACTGGCAAAAGAAGTTATTGAAACCAAAAAAACCATCTATATCTCTGATACCTCAAAGGATCATCGGCCGGATCCGAGACCAGTTGATGCGTTCAAAATTAAGTCCTTATTAGCTCTGCCTATCTCATTTGGGCAAGAGTTATTTGGTCTGGTTTTTTTATTTGATTATGGAACGCCAATGAACTTAACAGATTCAGAAATTCAAAGTGTTGAAGCTTATGTAAATATGGCTGCGGTCGCAATTCAAAACGCAAATAATTTAACACAAAAGGAAAACCTTATTGCCGAGAAGCAGCTGTTACTAAATGTTACTCGTGATTTATCAATGTGTTCCTCGATACAGGAGAGTTTTGATAAATGTTTTTTTTACTTAGGACAGATTTTAGAGAGTAAAAACATGGCTGCTCACCTTTTAGACCCGCTAGACAAAACAACGATTAAAATAACGAAGTTAAGCAAGGACTGTGATTGGACAGAAGCGGATTGGATGGAGAAAAGCTATGAAGCCAAGATCCAAGAGGTTATTCAAACAAAAAATATAGATAGTAAGGGTCTACTGATGATTCCATTGGTTTCAATGGGAGAAGTATTAGGGGTAATCGTCGTTGGCAAAGAGGAAAAAGCCCACAATTACGATAATTCCCAAATTCAACTGGCAAAATCTATCGTTGATGCCACAGCTCCTACGTTTTCAAACTTGTTATATATGGATCAACTTGAAAGCATGGTGGAGGAGCGAACAAGAGAACTAGCTGCTGCTAATGAGAAAGTTACAAGTGTGATTGAAAGTATTACGGATGGATTCTTTACTTTGAATAATAAATGGGAATTTACGTACGTAAATAAGCATCAATATTTCCCACAAAGAAAAACAGCAAAAGATGTATTAGGTAAGAATATATGGGAGGTTTTCCCGAGTAACGTCGACACAGTTATGTATAAGGAATTTCATCGTGCAATGTCAGAGCGAACTACAGTTCATTTCGAATTTCTTTCTACCTCTGATGAATATTGGCATGAAGTTATTGCATACCCGTATGATGATGGTATTTGTTGTATTTTTAAAAACATAACGGAAAAAAAGCAATATGAGCAGGAATTGAAAAGGTTATCCAACATAGATTTAATAGGGCAAATGGCAGCAGGTATCAGCCATGAGATTAGAAATCCAATGACAACAGTACGAGGATTTTTGCAGTTATTAAAAGAAGAGAACACCTATGAGAAACATAATAAGTACTTTAATTTAATGATTGAAGAACTTGACCGTGCCAATTCTATTATTACGGAATTTCTCTCAATGGGTAATACAAGGAAATCGGATTTGCAGATGTTAGATTTAAATTCAATTATCCACGATATTATTCCTTTAATAAAGATTGATACGTATAATCAAAATAAATATATTCAAGTCGATACAAATGACATTCCAGAATTACTTTTAAATCGTAATGAGATACGGCAATTATTAATAAATCTATACCGTAATGGCTTAGAGGCGATGAGCACAAGGAAAGTTCTAACCATTAGCACCTATAAGGAAGGTCAAAATTGTGTGGTGCTTGCAGTGCGGGATCAAGGAAAAGGTATCAGGCCTGAAGTATTAGAGAAACTGGGTACTCCATTTTACACGACCAAAGATAATGGAACTGGATTGGGGTTAGGCGTATGTTATGCCATTGCTGCCCGTCATAATGCAAAAATAGAAATTCAAACAGGATCGGAAGGAACTACCTTTTTTGTTAAATTTAATTATGAAAATAATGAACAATAACCTCATTTAGATTAGTTACGGTGAACCATATCATAAATAAGAGGAACTACCTGTTAGATGTGGTACAACGATTAAGGTAATTCGATATGTAGAAGAATAAGCTGTATGAAATTTTCACTTTATAATATTGTAGTTATCTATTAGATCGTGACTATTATGTAGGCCATTGGAGAAAACCCCCTGATGGTCTTTTTAATGCTTCGCTATAAAGTGAACCTGTAATTAGTAGGTTTTCTTCATCCCCCACTGATTATTAGCCTTCACCAATCCGGCTTTTATGAGCAGTTAATCCCTTGCCTATCTTCCTCGTTTCTCTCTGGATCTTGAGGTGGGAGTCTTACTGCCCATTAATGCGGGATAAATTGAATGAATTATCTTTTAGGTTCCAGTGAGATAAGTACAATGTAATTATGTTCTTCTAAACAGAGAAAATGGTAAAATTAGTTTCCTTGTATAAGTTTGTTTCTATTTATAAAAAATTGTGCTGTAATATTGATAGAACAATTTTTCATTTTGTTCTAAGTAGGTAAAGAAGTGGGGAATTGAGGTTGAAAAAGTTTAAGAAATTTTATTTAGAGATTACGAGTGTATGTAATCTTGCATGTAGCTTTTGTCCGCCAACGGAACGACAGAAGCAATTTCTTTCTGTGGAGGAATTTTCTAAGAGATTAGACCAAATTAAACCTCATACAGACTACATTTATTTACATGTAAAAGGTGAGCCGCTGCTTCATCCTAAAATAGATCAATTATTAGATTTAAGCCATGAAAAAGGATTTAAAGTTAATATTACAACGAATGGAACGTTAATTAATAAAAAGAGGCATAAATTATTAAATAAACCTGCACTAAGACAGATGAATTTTTCACTTCATAGTTTTGATGGTCATCCAGGATCTGAAGATAAAGAAGGCTATGTAAGAAGTATACTTTCCTTTATTAGGGAAGCAACGAGCCAATCGGAATTAATTGTTTCGCTGAGATTATGGAATCTGACACAAGACAATAAGACGAATCTTGAAATACAGCGCAATAGAAAGTTATTAGAAATGATTGAGAAAGAATTTGATCTGTCATACAAAATTGAAGAAAGAATTACACCAGGGAGTGGTGTGAAGATTGCGGATCGCATTTTCATTAACCAAGATTACGAATTTCAGTGGCCGGCCTTGCATGAAGAGGAAGACGATGGAAAGGGCTTCTGTCATGGGCTTCGAAATCAAGCAGGTATTTTAGCAAATGGAACTGTTATTCCTTGTTGTTTAGATGGTGAGGGAATCATTAACCTTGGAAATATTAATGATGCTTCATTTTCTGAGATTATCGAAAGGGATAGAGCAAAAAATCTTGTAGATGGATTTTCACGTAGAGTAGCAGTAGAGGAACTATGTAGAAAATGCGGGTATCGTAAGAGGTTTGGAAAATAGAGAATAAAAAATGAGCAAGTACGAAATAAAGTACTTTGCTCATTTTTTATATACGAATCAATATTCATTACATGTAAAAGATAAATAAAGCTTAATATACTTTATCACCATTAAAGATTGAGTTTTTCACGACAACATAATCTACGGTACGAATTGCTTCTAATTTCGTTCCACCAGCATAAGAAATAGAGGACTGAAGATCTTGTTCCATTTCGATCAATGTATCTTCTAGAGATCCTTTATGCTCGACAAATATTTTTTTGCCTTCTACGTTTTTCTTTTCGCCTTTTTGAAATTCTGAAGCTGAACCAAAGTACTCTTTATAGAGCTTTCCATCTTTTTCAATTGTTTCCCCTGGGGATTCTTCATGCCCAGCAAATAACGAACCGATCATAACCATAGTTGCACCAAATTTAATTGATTTTGCTACATCACCATGAGTACGAATACCACCGTCAGCAATAATTGGCTTGCTTGCAGCCTTTGCACACCAGCGAAGCGCAGCTAATTGCCAGCCACCAGTTCCAAAGCCTGTTTTAATTTTTGTGATACATACTTTACCAGGTCCGATTCCTACTTTTGTTGCATCAGCACCAGCATTTTCTAATTCTCTTACTGCTTCTGGAGTTCCAACATTTCCTGCAATAACAAAGCTTTCAGGTAAATGTTGTTTAATATGTTGAATCATTTTTATTACCGCATTAGAATGACCATGTGCGATATCTATCGTAATATATTCAGGACAAAGCTGCTCAGCAGCTAATTGTTGTACAAATTCATACTCTTCTTCTTTAACGCCAACACTAATGGATGCGATTAATCCACGTGAGTGCATATCTCTAATGAAAGAGATACGTTTTTCTGGCTCAAAACGATGCATGATATAGAAATATTTATTTTCAGCTAAATATACAGCGACCTTTTCATCTATAATTGTTTGCATATTTGCAGGTACGACAGGTAATTTAAATGTATGTTTTCCTAAAGTGACACTTGTATCACACTCAGAACGGCTGTTTACTATACATTTTGCAGGAATTAATTGAATATCTTCATAGTCGAATACTTTTTCCACGAATTACACCCCTAAATACGAATATTTTATTCTTTAGTTAAGAAAATGTTCGCCCAAAAGATAATGTACATCATTTTTTTCATTAAGTCAAAGGTTTTAAAGTTTATTTATCAAATATAGGGGTAAAATTTAAAAGTATCGCAAATAATGACGAATTAAATCGCTATATTGTTTTTATATTGTTCGTTTTTTGGAAGCTATATTATAAAAAACAATTGGTAATATCGGAAAAATATTTCAAAATATAATAGCGGAATAACAAAAAAGAAAGGTATGAAAAATACCCTTCTTTTTTGTTATTTATTATCTTCAAGAAATTGATATTTCTTTCTCAACTCTTTTAAATCATTTATCAATTGCTCTCCAATTGTAGGAGCAAGGTCTTCATATGTAGGGGATAGTACCTTTTCCCACTCTTTTCTTTCCATGTCAGTTAGTTGATGAATTTGGATGGATGAATTTTGTTTAATAAGTTCAAGTTGTTTTTCATTCATTCGGATGGATTGATGGTTATTCCATTCGGTTGTTTCTTTCATTGCTTCAAGTAATATTTGCTTCGTTTTTTCTGTTTGTTGATTCCATGTTTTTTGATCCATCATGACAACATAGCCTAAATACCCATGATTACTAATTGTCAAATAGTTTTGAACGTTATAAAATTTTTTAGAGTAGATATTTGATATTGTATTTTCTTCACCATCAACTTTGCCGGTTTCAATTAATTTATATGTAGAATTAAATGAATCTTGATGTGCATCAACTTTTAATAAGTCAAATTGAGATTGGATTACATCACTTTGCATAATGCGAAAGGATTGTCCCTGTATATCTTTAGGTGTATGAATAGGCCCCTTATTTGAAGTGATTTGCTTAAAGCCATTTGACCAATGGGCAAGACCTTTAATTTTATCTTTCTGTAAGGATTGAAGTAATTGTTCTCCAATTTTTCCGTTTAAGCCTTCTTGAATGGCTTCATAACTTGGAAATGCAAATGGCAGATCTAGCACGCCCCATTCGTGAGACAGCATTCCAAGTTTTGAGGTAGAAGGGGCAATAAAATGAACTTGTCCAGCCTTTAAAGCACGGATTTCTTCTATATCAGAATAGAGGCTCCCGTTTGGGAAAATTTCTATTTTTATATTTCCGTTTGATTTCTCGTTCACAAGCTCAGCAAATTTACTAGCCGCAAGTCCTTTAGGTGTATTTTCTGCTACAACATGACTAAATTTGAAAACAATTTGTTTGTTTAGCCCTTCTTGGTCATCGTCATAAGCAAGTTTACCTTGGGAAAAGAGACTGTGAAACCTTATAAATAAGGCGCTGGTAATTAAAACAATAAAAAGGAGTATAAAAATAGCAATTTTTTTCATCTTAAACCTCCTCGTAGGTCATTATTGTAAGCATACCGAGAAGATTTTTATTCGTAAAGATGCTTTTAGGGGAAAGGGGAACACACAGTGAAACAATTGCCTATCCGCTGGAAAATTACGATTTTATCCTATGCAGTAGTTATTTTTTCGTTATTTATAGGTGGAATTGTTATCATTGCAAATATTCAACAAAAAGAAGAAAAAGAATTAAGAATTAGATCTATGAATACGGCGCGGACGGTAGCAGAGCTGTCAGATGTCAAGAAATCACTACAGGAAACAACAGGTTGGTTTACGCTGAATCCGGCTATTGAAAATATTCGAGTGATTAATGAAACAGATTATATTGTAGTAATGAACATGGAGAGAGTTCGATATTCTCATCCTGTGAAAGAAATGATTGGGAGGCCATCAAAAGGGACGGATGAAGAACCAGCATTTGCAGAGCATATTTATTTTTCAAAAGCAAAAGGAGAGATAGGTACTGTAATTCGTGCTTTTATGCCTATTAAGGATCAAAATTTAAATCAAATTGGTGTTGTTGTTGTAGGGAATAAAATACCGAATTTTCGAGAAATTATATTTGGATTAGCAGAAGAGATTATTTTTATTGTCATATTAACTTTAATATTTGGTTTAATTGGTTCATTGATGCTCGCCAATCATATTAAGAAACAGATGTTTCAGTTAGAACCTTATGAAATTAAACGAATGTTAGAAGAACGAACAGCAACCTTTCATTCGATTAACGAGGGTGTGATTGCAATTGATAATCAAGAGATTATTACCATTTTTAATAAAAAGGCAAAGCAGGTTTTTCATGTAGATGGAAATGTTGTAGGGAAGCCCATTCGTGCAGTTTTAAAGGATACGAGACTTCCAGAAATCGTGGAGAGGAATCGGGCAGTATACAATGAAGAGATAAAAGTAAGTGGAAAGGTAATTTTAAGTAATCGCATACCGATTAAGAAGGATAATGAATTAATTGGAGCTGTGGCAATCTTTCAAGATCGTACGGAAGTTACAAAACTTGCAGAGGAATTAACGGGAGTGAAAACCTTTGTAGAAGCACTGCGTGTACAAAGCCATGAGCATATGAATAAACTTCATACAATAGCAGGTTTAATTCAACTTGGTAAAGCGGATAAGGCATTGCAACTTGCTTTTCACACCTCAGAAGAGCAAGGAAGTGTAACAAATTTTTTAAACGAAACGATTAAAAATGATGCGATCGCCGGTCTTCTCTTGAGCAAAGTAAGCCGGGGAAAGGAATTAGGTATACAAGTTGTAATTGATCAAAATAGTTATTTAGAAGCATTTCCTTATCAACTAGATCAACATGATTTTGTTGTATTATTAGGTAACTTAATTGAAAATGCATTTGGTTCATTTGAGAAAGCTGATGTAGAGAATAAAAGAATTGATATTAGTATTGAACAGTCAGAAGGTATATGTGCGATATTGATTGAGGATAATGGATGCGGCATAAAAGAGGAGCATTTACCAAAGGTGTATGAGAAAGGATTTACTGCGAATAAAATGAGTGGGACAGGTTATGGACTGTTTCTCGTAAAGCAAATTGTTGAAAAGGGAAGAGGAGAAATTAACGTTTCATCTTTTCAAGGTGAAGGAACTTCTTTTATCATTACTTTTCCAATGGAGATGGGGGCGGAATTGTATGAACTATAAAGAGGCAATCAAAGTACTATTGGTGGAAGACGATCCAATGGTTCAAGAAGTAAATAAAGAATTTATTAGAAGTGTAAAGGGATTTCAAGTAGTTGCTGTCGCTAATAATGGTGAGGAGGGGATTAACCTCGTCCAAAAAATGAATCCAGATCTCGTTATTTTAGATATTTTTATGCCGAAAAAGGATGGCATAAAAGTATTACAGGAATTTAGAAAACAAGAGTTAGAAACTGATGTAATCGTTGTTTCTGCTGCAAAAGATAGGGAAACGATTAAACTGATGCTTCAAAATGGGGCGATGGATTATATTATTAAGCCTTTTAAGTTATATCGAATTCAGCAAGCTTTAGAAAAATATCGGCAATATAGAGTGAGTCTGAAGGAATCTGGGGCGATTTCACAGGAACAGCTTGATTTATTATTATATTCTGGGCGTTCTAAGAAAACAGCAAGCAATTTACCAAAAGGATTAAATGAATTTACATTGAATGAAATTGAGGCTTATGTAAAAAAACAGGATGAACCTCGTTCTGCAGAAGAGGTAGCGAGTGCAATTGGGATAGCCAGAGTTACAGCTCGGCGTTACTTAGATTATTTAGAGAAAAAGGGTTTGATTCATTTGGCAGTACAATATGGCGGCATCGGTAGACCGATCAACCGTTATGTGTACCATGAAATGAAAAAGTGAGACCAAAATGACCAAAATATTCGTTATGACCATAAACTTCTCACCCTTTATTGAAAACGCTATCATTATGTAAAACATAAGGGTGGAAAAGTTTCGAAAAAGAGGAGGAGAAATGAAGGTGAAACGACTATTTAAAAATTTAACCTTTCAAGTATTAACAGCTATTGCACTCGGTGTATTAGTTGGACTTATGTGGCCAAGTGTTGGGAAGGAAATGAAGCCAATAGGCGATACGTTTATTAATGCTGTAAAAATGGTAATTGCGCCAATTATTTTCTTAACAATTGTACTTGGTATTGCGAAAATGGGGGATATGAAGAAGGTTGGTAAGGTTGGCGGAAAAGCTTTTATTTATTTTGAGGTTGTGACAACATTTGCACTTATTGTTGGATTAATCGTTGTAAATGTTATGAAACCGGGTTCCGGACTTAACTTTAATGAACTCGCAAAAGGAGACGTATCTAAATATACACAGGGCGGAGGACAGGGAATCAATTGGATTGATTTTGTTACTCACATCGTTCCTTCTAATATGGTTGATGCGTTTGCTAAGGGGGATATTTTACAAGTATTATTCTTTTCTATTTTATTCGGTGTTGGGCTAGCTGCTCTTGGGGAAAAAGGAAACTCGGTGATTGATTTCTTAGACAAACTTTCACACGTATTCTTTAAAATTATTGGTTATGTAATGAAAGCAGCGCCGCTTGGGGCATTTGGCGCTATGGCATATACAATCGGTCATTTTGGTCTTGCTTCACTTGTACCACTTGGAAAATTGATGATGTCAGTATATATAACGATGTTCCTATTTGTATTTGTTGTCTTAAATATTATTTGTAAGATATATGGATTTAGCTTATGGAATTACTTGAAGTTTATTCGAGATGAAATATTAATCGTATTAGGAACAAGTTCTTCGGAATCTGTACTTCCGAGAATGATGAATAAAATGGAGCGATATGGCTGTTCAAAATCTGTTGTTGGTCTCGTTATTCCTACTGGTTATTCTTTTAATCTGGACGGTACATCTATTTATTTATCCATGGCAGTTGTCTTTTTAGCGCAAGTATTTGGTGTTGATTTAACTATCGGACAGCAAATTACGATTATTTTAGTACTTATGTTAACGTCTAAAGGCGCTGCCGGTGTAACAGGAAGCGGATTTATTGTGTTAGCATCTACGTTAGCGGCACTAAAAGTTATCCCTTTAGAAGGATTAGCATTGCTTCTCGGTGTCGATCGTTTTATGAGTGAGGGAAGAGCCATTGTGAACTTAATTGGAAATGGAATTGCTACAATCGTTGTTGCAAAGAGTGAAAATGAATTTGATGAAATGAAGCATGAAGAAGCTGTTTCTAATATGAAAATGCTAAAAGAGACAAGGGAAGCTGTATAAATATCGGAATTATCCTAATGCAAGATAAAGTTTCTTATGTAGATATAATGTATGGGAATTTAAAGGGATATGAATCTATAAATAAAAAGGGTCTATCTACTCTAGAGGGAAGAAAGCCCCTTTTTTATTTATTTTATATTAACGGATAGTAGACTAAACGGATTTAATCAACAACTAGTAGGCTATGAAGAAGGAATATCCATAAAATTTTGATTGGTTCAACTAATAATTAAAGGTAAATGAGGTCCACCTTACCGATTTGCATTTAATTATTATAATATTATTAATTTTAAATATTTATATGATACCATTTTTTCTTTTGATTGGAAAAAAATAGACGGTATTTGAATCATATGATATCATTTTATATTGTTATTTTAATTAATAATATTGAGATTAAATATAAAAAAACCAAGGAGGAAAAATATGGATGGATTAAGCGGTAGAAAAAGAGGATTTCGCTTAAAAAATTTAAGTTGGATTCATTTCTATTTCCTTATATTAATTGTATTTTCGTTTTTAATACGTATATATTTAGCTTCAAACTTACCAGGGTTTCTTGGGGATCAAGACTTTTTTGTTAACTGGATGGAAACTGTTAGGAAATACGGGTTAGCCGATGTTTATGCACACGGCTATGGTGTAAATTATCCACCATTCTTTTTAGCAATTTTGGGTATATACGGAAAAATACTAGCTGCTTTTAATTTACAAGCAGTAGCTGGGGATGTTTTAGTTCGTTTGCCACCTATTTTATTTGATATAGTGGCTATAATTATCTTAGCTATAGCTTCTAAAAAAATAGCAAACCCTTTTATAAGAGCGATATTGGTAACATTTTTGGCATTAAATCCTGCAGTATTACTAGATGGACCTATTTGGGGTCAAATAGACATGTTACATGCTATACTAATGGTCTGCTCAATATTATTACTTGTTTCTAATCCGCTATTATCTGGTGTTATTTTTGCTATAGCATTACTAGCAAAATTTCAATCTATTGTAATTGCTCCTGTTTTTGCTATTTATTTCCTAAAGGTAATGTGGGAAAAAAGAGAGTTTAAACAACTGTTTAAGTATATACTTGGATTTTGTATACCACTATTAATATTTGGGGTCTATTTTGCAGTTCATGGTACATTTTATGCTATGCTACAGCAAGGATATTTAAGTGCAGTAGGAACTTTTCCAACCGTAACTTTAAATGCAATGAATATTTGGTATTATATAATTGGAACTACACCTGATGTAAGTGACTCAATTATTATCTTGCCACATTTTAGTTTAAAGAGGGTTGGATTATTGATTCTAGCTGTAGCAGTATTTTTAGCATGGCTGTATGTTTTCTTTAACCGTAAAAGCAGTACAGTGGTGTTATTGAAAGCTTCAACATTTATATGTTTTGCATTTTATATGTTACCTACTCAAATGCATGAGAGATATAGTTTCCCAACGCTAATTTTTGTGATATTTGTATTATTATATGATATAAAATGGACAGGCATAACCCTTGGATTAACCTTTGCAATCTCTTTAAATTTAATATTTGTTCTTTATTCACGTGAGAATAATATGGCAATGTTCATAGCAACATTAAACTGTTTTGTATTTTATTATATGGGTAAAGCATTATTAAAGGACTATAGTGATGACATAAAATCCTTAGTGATCAAATATAACAAAGGGTAATTTTATAAGAGTTATATATTACAATGAATTCGTATGTCATAAATATAGAGGTTATTTTATGATGTGGAAATAGGTGGATGTAAAGAATGAAAGAGCTAATTTCAATTGTAGTTCCTATGTATTTTGAAGAAGAAGTTGCGCAAGAGTGTTATAATCGATTGAAATCTGTTATGGTTCAAAACAATATTAACTATGAATTCATTTTTGTAAATGATGGTAGTACAGACCGTACAATGGATATTTTAAAAGAAATTGCCGCCGGGGATGATCGTGCAAAGGTCGTGAACTTCGCACGCAACTTTGGCCATCAAACCGCTGTAACAGCAGGTATTGACTGTGCAAGTGGAGATGCAATTGTCATTATCGATGCAGATTTACAAGACCCACCAGAGGTAATTCCTGAGTTAATTGCAAAATGGCAAGAAGGCTATGAAGTTGTTTATGCAAAAAGAAAACAACGTAAGGGTGAGACATGGTTTAAACTCTTAACAGCAAAATATTTCTATCGTTTCTTAAACTATATGTCTGATATTGATATTCCAAAAGATACAGGTGATTTCCGAATCATTGATCGTAAGGTAGCAGATGTGTTTAAGAAAATGACAGAACGAAATCGATTTGTACGAGGCATGATGTCTTGGATTGGGTTCCGTCAAACATATGTAGAGTATGAACGCGATGAGCGTTTTGCAGGCGAAACAAAATATCCATTAAAGAAAATGATTAAATTTGCATCAGATGGGATTATTGCTTTCTCTACGAAACCATTAAGAATTGTAATGACAATAGGTTTATTATCGGTTTTTATTTCCATAGCAGTATTGTTATATTCATTTGTAATTAAGGTTATTGGGAAAGATATCCAAACAGGTTGGGCATCTATTATGGTGGCTATTACATTCTTCAGTGGTATCCAATTATTAGGGCTCGGTATTGTTGGACAATATATTGCACGTATTTATGATGAGAGTAAAAATCGTCCAATTTATGTAGTGAAAGAAACAGTGAATATTGAGGAAGAAGATATAAAGGTGTCTCATGAAAAAAGAGATAACCTTTCTGAAGAGAAAATCACTGTAGGTATTTCATAAATTTCATATTTATGTAGTTTATCAGAGGAGAGGCCATTCAAAATTGTTATGTTTTGAATGGCCTCTCATTTCGTTATAGTAGCGTTAATGAGTCCAATAAGTTGTTTGTGGGATATTAGAGTTACTTCCTGAATTGCATATGGTGACAAATTTCTCTCATAGCATTTTAACGTCATCGTTAATAGACTGTTTTGATTTATGTGGGCACTTCTTTGGTATTTATTTTTTGTATTGAATGTACAGGAAAAGGTTATAAACTAATATCTTGGAAGAATAGCATCTGTACATTCGTGAGTAACACTTATGTTTCCGTGGCTTCTTTGTTTTATTGGGCGGAGGTTGATGATCCCCTTCTACTCGATTTCTTATTTAATGATGAACATAGATTCGGATTAGGGAAATAATTTCAGTATAATGAAGGGTAGGCAATAACAAATATAATATTTAGATTATGGTTAAATAATAAATTAAAATACACAACAAAATGAGGTTAGTATATGAACGAGAAAAGTTTTAAAGAGTATGCATTGAGTAAGGAAATTATAAGAGCACTTACTGGTTTAAAATATGAGCAACCAACAGAAGTGCAAGGGAAAGTAATTCCAGTTGCGTTAGAAAAAAAAGATCTTGTCGTGAAATCACAAACGGGAAGCGGGAAGACAGCTTCTTTTGGTATCCCGCTTTGTGAAATGGTTGAGTGGGAAGAAAATAAGCCGCAAGCATTGATTCTTACACCAACGAGGGAACTTGCTGCACAAGTCAAAGAGGACATCACGAATATAGGAAGATTCAAACGGATTAAGGCAACAGCTGTTTACGGAAAATCACCGTTTGCACGACAAAAATTAGAGCTAAAGCAAAAAACTCATATTGTTGTCGGAACACCTGGGCGTGTATTAGATCATATTGAAAAAGGTACTCTATTCTTAGAACAATTGAAGTATTTAGTGATTGATGAAGCAGATGAAATGTTAAATATGGGTTTTATCGATCAAGTAGAGGCAATTATTGATGAATTACCTACAAATCGGATGACAATGCTATTTTCTGCGACATTACCAGAAGATGTTGAAAAGTTATCTCGTATGTATATGAAATCACCAGTGAACATTGAGATTAAGGCGACGGGCATTACAACAGATAAAATTGAACATTCTCTTTTAGAAGTGAGGGAAGAAGAGAAATTTTCACTTTTAAAAGATATAACAATTGTTGAAAACCCAGATAGTTGTATTATTTTTTGTCGTACACAAGAAAATGTAGATCGTGTGTTTAGACAGTTAAATCGTTCGGGCTATCCTTGTGATGAACTTCATGGCGGTATGGTACAAGAAGACCGCTTTGCAGTAATGAATGACTTCAAAAGAGGGAAATTCCGTTATTTAGTCGCGACAGATGTAGCGGCGCGAGGAATTGATATTGAAAATATTACCCATGTCATTAACTATGATATTCCATTAGAAAAAGAAAGTTATGTACACCGGACAGGAAGAACGGGGCGTGCTGGTAATAGTGGGAAAGCAATTACATTTATAACGCCATATGAAGAGAGATTCTTGGCAGAAATTGAAGAATATATTGGTTTTGAAATTCAAAAAATAGAAGCTCCGTCAAAAGAGAGTGTTGCAAAGAAAAAGGCAACCTTTGAAGAGAAAATAAACACTAAACCAATTATGAAGAAAGAGAAAAGTGCAGGATTAAATAAAGATATTATGAAGCTGTACTTTAACGGCGGAAAGAAAAAGAAGATTCGAGCAGTAGATTTCGTTGGTACAATTGCCAAAATCCCAGGTGTTACAGCGGATGATATAGGAATTATTACGATACAAGATAACGTTTCTTATGTTGATATATTAAATGGTAAAGGTCCACTTGTTTTAAAGGTAATGAAGAATACGACAATTAAAGGTAAACAGTTAAAAGTTCATGAGGCGATTAAGTAAAAAACTCCCCACTTTAACAGGTGGGGAGTTTTTTGCGGTTAAGATTCTTTTAAATCATCAACTAATTTCTCTGCCAAACGTCTATACATATTGCTCATTGTTACAAATGAAGTTAGTAATAAAAATTTTTCTAACTCTTTATCTTCAAACGAAGCAGCAGCTTTTACCTCAGCTAATCGGTTATCTACGTCCTTTTTAAAGTTCTCCACATTTATTTCTGTAAGTTCAAGATAATCTTTATAGAGGGTATCTAGCTCAAAAGTATTCTCGTTTATTAGTTTCTCATTGAGATTCGCCAAGGAACTTTTAATATCATTAATTGAGAGAGCTCCTTTTAATTGATAAATTAAACTAATTAAAATCATGTGTTCTTTTGAGTATTTCTTATTTTTTATAGGGATGAATAATTTTCCTTTTGCGTAGTTATTAATCATCGTTTTTGTAAGCACTTTTTCATCTTCTGTTCTTGTTGTATCACCGTAGTTATTTTCAAATAGTTGAACGACTTGATCTACATATAAATCCACATTAGGGATATCTTCAAGTGTAATGTTTTTTTCTAAATGTAATGTTTCGAGTAAGTTCTTTATGTTCTCCATATAAACCCTCACTTTTGTAGGAATGATGTATACTTTATCTCTAAATATAGTATTACGAAACAATTCAATTGTAAATGTTGACCTTTAGTTAAAGTGTGTATATAATTACATGTAGTTATAAAAACTACATGTAATTATATAAGGGGTTGTTAATGTGAATGCTTATGTGAGAGAACCGGTTAATGCGTTTACCCATCTAGGAGGCGCTATTTTATCATTTATTGCTTTGCTAGCTATGCTTGTGAAAGTTTCTGTAAAAATGCCATCTGTTTCTACAATTTCAGCAGTTATTCTATTTGGAGTAGGGATGATGATACTTTATGCAGCTTCGGCCGTATATCACAGTGTTGTAGCAAGTGAACGTGTTATTTATTTCTTTAGAAAACTGGATCATTCGATGATTTTCATCTTAATTGCAGGCACATATGCACCTTTTTGTTTAATTACATTAGAATATGCAAATGGTTTACTATTATTTGGGCTAGTGTATGCAACGGCTTTGTGTGGTATTGTTTTTAAAATGTTTTGGTTCAACTGTCCAAGGTGGTTATCAACAGCAATTTATCTTATGATGGGATGGTTAATTGTTTTATTCTTCCCATCGCTATCAGAAAATCTAAGTATAGCGGGTATTTTATTTTTAGTGCTTGGTGGGGTTTTTTATACGATTGGTGGATTTATTTACGGAGCAAAACCAAAGTGGCTAGAATTTAAATACATGGGGCATCATGAAATTTTTCATATTTTTGTCTTATTAGGAAGTCTTGCTCACTTTGTATGTGTATATTGTTATGTAATTTAAGAAAAAAATGAATATATTCTATCTATATAAGGGCTACATATCGTGAGGTATGTGGTCTTTTTAATAGAAATAGGTTTTGAATTTGCTTCTAGAATTTTCCTCATTTATTTTTTGAAGTAATACTGTTATGATGATGTTATCGTTTTCAAGGAAAATGTTATAGTAGGAGAATCTATGTGTTTCATTGAAAGAGATACATTTTATTGAAAACGTTTTAAATATTGCTGGATTGTATTTATATTTTGTGTTATTTCAACTTTAGAGGTAGGAAGTCTGACTTATTTTTCGAGAAATATAGAGGCACAAGTTATTGATATATTACTTTGATTTTATGTATTCCGTTCTAAATAAGAAGAAGAATACTACTAATATAATTTTATGATATGAGGAGGATAGTTTGTGAAAAGGAAGGACTTTTCACATCAAAATATATGGGTTATGTTGGATTATTACTTTCAGGTGCAGCACTATTTTTAAATAGTCTTGTTATATTAGGAAAGGCAGAAATGAAAAGTGCAGGTGTTTTTAATTTATTTGTAGGGGTGCTACAAATTGTAATTCCGTTTTATCTTATTATGATTTCTGACCAAAGCAATTGGACTGTGTATTCATATGCAGCGACTTTCTTATTTGGTTTGACATATTTATATGTAGGTGTCACCTTTATTACAGGAATGAGTAGTGATGGATTAGGATGGTTTTGTCTATGGGTAGCCATTGTTGCATTATTTTATATGATTGTATCATTTATCCAATTTCAAGACATCGTTAACGCACTGACTTGGTTTATGTGGGCACTCCTTTGGTATTTATTCTTTGTATTAAATGTACAGAAAAAGAATATAAACCAATACCTTGGCAGAATAGCATTTGTACAATCATGGGTAACGCTTACGCTTCCTTCTCTTCTTTATTTCATGGGGGTATGGGGAACACCGGTGGTATATGAGGTATGGACATATGTCTCAGTGCTTTCCATTTTATATTTTTGCTACTGTATTTTTAAATATCGAGTATGATAATTGCTGTAGTTGAAGAAGCAGAGAATCTGTATGGGGATTCTCTGCTTTTTATATATGTTAACAAGTATAATAAGGGCAACACTTAGTAATTCAGTCATCATAAGAAATTAAAATAATTAGGGAATGGTGAATATGAAAAAAGTATTAGTACTAGGCGGAACTAGATTTTTTGGAAAACGATTAGTTGAAAGCCTTTTGGAAGCCGGAAATGATGTGACAATTGCAACAAGGGGAATTACGAAAGATTCGTTTGGCAGTGCTGTTAAAAGGATTCTTGTGGATCGAGAAGATGAAGAGGCACTTCAGAAAGCGTTAGTAGGGGAAAGTTATGAAGTTGTATATGATAACCTATGTTATAGCCCTAATGCAGCGAAGGTTATAGGCAATGTACTCCATAATAAAGTAAAGAAATATATCGTTATATCTTCAATGGCTGTATATGAGCCAGCATTATCTTTAAAAGAAGAGGATTTCAATCCGTATCAGTATCCAATTGTTTATGGAGACAGGAAAGATTTTTCTTATAGTGAAGGAAAAAGATTAGCAGAGGCCGTTTTATTTAAACATGCAACATTTCCTGTAATTGCAGTACGTTTCCCGGTTGTCATTGGTGAAAATGATTATACAAAGAGACTGCAATTTTATGTTGAAAATATCGTAAAGGAAAAGCCTTTTGTAGTAGAGGATATAGAAGGAGAAATGTCTTTTATTCATGAAAAAGAGGCAGGAGAGTTTCTAGCTTGGCTTAGTACGATAGATGTAAGTGGTCCAATTAATGCATGTAGTAATGGTGTTATTTCCATGAGAGAAGTTATTCGTTTTGTAGAAGGGAATACAGGGATGAAAGCTTGTATTGAAGCAAAAGTAGAGAACAGGGCTCCGTATAATGGAATGACAAATTGTACGATAAATAATACGAGAGCGAAAGAGCTAGGGTTTCAGTTTAGAGAGTTAAAGGTAGATATACATAATATATTGAAAAATTATATCAAAGTAATGTAATGGTTATTCATAACCCCCCCCGGTGGCAATCCGGGGGGGGGTTGGAGGATTTCGACGATACTGCTTTTACATTACCAAATCTACCTTATACGCATAACTAATGTTTTTGTGATTTAAATTCTTTACATATGTCGCGTGATGTTTTCCGTGATGAAGAGCCAAAGTAGTACTATCAATGTATGGCTCTAGTTCATCATAGTCATATGAAAGCTCGAACAAATAAAATGAAATATGGTTCCTCCTTTTTTTGAAAATTTGCCCTAGGTAAAAAGAATTTACCTAACTCAAAATTACACCTATTTTTTCCATAAGTCAACAATAAAATATATAATTCTGTTAATTCCCTAGAAAGATAAATTGTAATGAAGGAACTATATAAATTCACTTTGATTTTTCAACATATAAGTTGCTGTTACGAAGGGAAAAGGTGACTTACACTCGTTTTCTCTTTGTTTTAACTCGGCATGGGGGAAGAAGAGGATCTGACCGTTACTATGCATGGGCGGATACTCTCTCCTATCTAAAGAGAAAGGGGTTTGTGTTGGCCTTTAAATTTGGATTTATATAGGCCATCTTCTAAAGGTTTGTTACTACACTCCTTTTTGCTTATACTGTAAAGTAGTAGTGTTTTGTTGAAATAGAAGGAGCTTGTTTATGAATAAAATGAAAGAATTAATAGATGAGGCAAGGAAGTTTATTACAACTTGCTATCAAGAGCTTGGTAGAGAGCAGCAAATAGAAGAACGTCTCACTCAAATTGTATCGGAAATAGAAATGACAGGAACGTATGAACACACTTTTGATGAGCTTGTTCATGGTGCACGGATGGCCTGGAGAAATAGTAATCGATGTATTGGAAGATTGTTTTGGAATAAAATGCATATATTAGATGCTCGTGAAGTGAATGATGAGGAAGGTGTATATAACGCACTTATTCATCATATTCGATATGCGACGAATAACGGGAAAATTAAACCGACAATTACAATTTTTAAGCAGTATAACGGTGAAAAAAACAACATTCGAATTTATAATCATCAGTTGATTCGTTATGCGGGATATGAAACAGAAGTCGGAGTGATTGGTGATTCTCATTCAGTTTCATTTACGGGGTTTTGTCAGCAACTCGGTTGGAATGGAGAAGGTACGAATTTTGACGTATTGCCGCTTGTATTTGCTGTTGATGGACAAAAACCTGTATATAGGGAAATTCCTAAAGAAGAGGTAAAGGAGATTGAGCTTGAACATCCAGAATATCCATTTGCATCCTTAGGGGCAAAATGGTATGGAGTACCAATGATTTCAGATATGCGTTTAGAAATTGGAGGGATCTCTTATACAGCTGCTCCGTTCAACGGTTGGTATATGGGAACAGAAATTGGAGCTCGCAATTTAGCAGATCATGATCGTTATAATTTATTGCCGGCTGTTGCGGAAATCATGAACTTGGATACTTCAAGAAACAGTACATTATGGAAAGATAGGGCATTAGTTGAATTAAATATAGCTGTTTTGCATTCTTTCAAAAAGCAAGGGGTAAGCATTGTGGATCATCATACAGCCGCACAACAATTCCAGCAATTTGAAAAGCAAGAAACAGCTTGTGGCCGAGTCGTGACAGGAAACTGGGTATGGCTTATTCCACCGTTATCACCAGCTACAACTCATATCTATCATAAACCTTATCCAAATGATATTCTTACTCCAAATTTCTTTCATAAATGATATTTTTTAATCCCTGTTAAATAGCAATTGGAAGCCTTTACTTTGATATATTTTACCAAGGGTCTTTTTGAAACGATAAGATCCTTGTGTTATAATCAAATTTCTGTTTCGAAGACCTTATAGAAATATAAGGTCTTTTGTTTTGGATTTGTGTGTAAGAACTAGAGATTTTCCATTAGGATTAATGGTATTTAGCATATTTTTAGGGACAACATAAATGTGTAAAGATTGGAAAATCATTATACGTATATAGTTATTGTTTTGGGAATGTAAGCAATAAAACATAATAGGGTTGTTTTTTTAGATTGCTGAGGAAGGAGGAAGATGGATGAGAATGAAGAATCAAAAAACGGATTGGCCTGTATTTCTTATTAGTGGTGGTTCGCTTTTATTATTTGTAATAGCTGTTTTCTTAAATAAAAGTTATGTAGAGGGCTTAATTAATAATAGTTTTGCCTTTTCAATTAAATTTTTTGGTGCTTTTTGGCAAGTTTTATTAGTAGGTACATTTATTGTTGCAATGGGAATGGCTTTTTCAAAATATGGGAAGATTAAGCTTGGAAATTTAGATAAGCCTGAAATTAGTACAGCGAAATGGCTGTCCATTATTATGGCAACGTTACTTGCTGGTGGTGGTGTTTTCTGGGCAGCAGCAGAGCCGATGTATCACTTTATGACAGTCCCACCAATACATGAAGGGATTTCTGCTGGAACGAAAGAAGCAGTAATGCCTGCGTTAGCGCAAAGTTATATGCACTGGGGTTTTTTAGCATGGACGATCTTAGGAACAATTAGTGCAGTAGTTATGATGTATGGTCACTATCATAAGGGGATGCCGTTAAAACCTCGAACACTGTTGTATCCTATTTTTGGAGAAAAGTTACGAAAGAGTGTATTAGGAACCGTGATAGATGCTTTTGCAATTATTGCGGTAGCAGCGGGGACAATTGGTCCAATTGGTTTTCTAGGCTTGCAAGCAAGCTATGGTTTACAAGCATTGTTTGGAATTCCTGATGTATTTACGACACAGTTAGCAATTATAGTTTGTGTAGTAGCGGTGTCTACGATATCTGCCGTTACAGGGATTGATAAAGGGATTCAAATTATTAGTAATTTAAATGTGCGATTAGCGATTCTTCTAATGTCATTTGTATTATTGTTTGGACCTGGTGGATTTATTATAGATTCATTTGTTTCCTCATTTGGTTTCTATGTAAATAAATTTATACCAATAAGTACGTACCGAGGCGATAAAGGATGGTTAGGATCTTGGACAATCTTCTTCTGGGGATGGTTTATTGGATATGGTCCAATGATGGCGATTTTAGTTAGCCGAATCTCAAGAGGGCGCACGATTCGAGAAATTATTGTTGCAATTGGAATTATCGCACCTGTTATTACAACATTGTGGTTTACTATATTGGGAGGATCAGGTGTGTTTTATGAGTTAATGAATCCTGGTTCTGTATCAATTGCATTAAGTGAATCTGGTATGCCGGCAGCTATGATTGCAATTACGCAGCAATTGCCGCTTGCAAATATTATTGGACCGGCATTTTTATTGTTAACGATATTATTTGTAGTGACGACAGGAGATTCTATGGCTTATTCGATTTCAATGGCAGTGACAGGGAATGGAGACCCTAGAATTAGCTTACGAGTATTTTGGTCACTTATTATGGGCGCAGTTGCAGCAATTTTGTTATATATGGGTGAGGGGAGTATTAATGCTTTACAGTCCTTCATCGTTGTGACAGCTGTCCCTGTATCTATTCTGTTGTTACCAATGCTTTGGTTAGCGCCTAAGGTTGCAGGAGAATTAGCTTTCGAACAAGGTATTGTCAAAGAAAAGGATAAAACAGCTTTCTTATTTCAGAAAGCTAGTCGAACAAAATAAAGTGAAACTTTAATCAGTGGGGGGTTCCTTCATCCCCCACTGATTATTAGTTCAATCAATCGGGCCTTTATGGGCAGTTTATTTCCCACCTAACTTCTTTGCTTTCACCGAACTTTGAGGTAGGAGTATTACTGCTCGTTAAGGCGGGATAAATGATGAACGAACCCCTTGTATGTTTTATTGTACAAGGGGTTTTTTGTTGCAGTGAAAAGAAGGAGCTTCTTATTTTAAAACATACTCTAATATGTTTCCTTTTGTTTCGGGTACACATACTAACATTGTAATCAGCCCGATAGTTGTCATTTTTACTTGTATATAAACAATGGGCAAGGACCTCGAATATCATAAATAAATAATAAGGTGATTTTTTTAGGGTGGATGAACAATTATGAATTCAAAAAGTTTAGCAGTTACGGGAGCGTGGTTTCAAGCTGGTGGAAATATTATATCAGCCATTGGAGGTACAAGAGCATTTATTGGTGAGGAAAACGTAGAGGATACATTAACTATTGTTGGGGAATCGGTGCAAGCCATTGGAGGTATCTTGCAAGGGCTTGGACAAACAGAAGATGCAGGAGAGGAAAATGAGAATAAAGAAGATGCTAAGCAACCAAATGGCTCATTAAAGAAAACGGAAAATGAAGATGAAGTTATCGAACAATCTAACGATTTCATGGAGCAAATAGGGAGTGAAATGCGGCAGAGTGAGAAATCAGGTTGTTCATTGGGGAGAACAAGTGCTTTCGTACAAGCGTTGGGGAATACTTCCGATGTAATTGGAACGGCCCTTAATATAGAGAATGAGGAGAAGGAAAATGATTATTTAATTATAGCTGGGAATAGTTTGCAGTCTTTAGGTGCTTTCTTAGCAGTTGTCGATGAACTTAGGGATACTCAGAATATTCAATGGTTAGGGGTTATCGGTAACTCATTACAAACAGTAGGAGCGGGATTACAAGCATTTCAAGCTTTATACAATGTATTGAAAGAAGAAGAGATGGAAAAAAAGAACGAAAATGATAAGAAAGGTAGTAATAATCAGGAGAATGAAGAGGAAAATGAAGAAGAAAAGAAAGAGAACAAAGTGGATGAACAATTAATGGGGCTAATCGGGAGCTGGGTACAGGCAACGGGAGCGGTAATCGGAGCAATTGGAGAAACGATAGAGCCTGAGGATTGATGAAGGGATGCTTTCATAATAAAGAAAACATCCTATTTTTATATAATTGTATTTTCGTTGATTTATTCATCCTTGACTCTTACTCTATTATTTTCCGATAATAAAACTAACTAAAAAATAAAGGATGAATCACAGATGCTAGATTTAGTGCTTATGATGATCGAACGCGTTGGATTAATTGTTATATTAGGTTTTTTACTTTCGCATATTAAAACATTTCGGCGACTCCTTCATAAACAAGATGGGTATAAAGACAAGCTCATGCTTATTTGTATTTTTTCATCATTTACAATTGTAAGCAATTACACAGGGATTGAAATTGCAGGTAATACAATTATGAATGAAAATTGGCTGCAAGGTGTCTCTTCATCGAGTACGATTGCCAATACGCGTATTATGGGAGTTGGAATTAGTGGTTTATTAGGTGGACCAATTGTCGGGATTGGCGTTGGATTTATTGCTGGTATTCACCGTTATATGCTTGGGGGGACGACAGCACTTAGCTGTGCGATTTCGTCTATTTTAGCAGGGATTATTACTGGTTATATTGGCCGTATTTTTCAAAAGCATAATCGCACCATTACACCAAAGTTTTCTGCTATTTTAAGTGTTTTTATTGTATCTTTAGAAATGGTGATGATTCTGTTTATTGTAGAAGATGGGGTTAACGTTGTGAAAACGATCGCAATCCCGATGATTCTCGTGAATAGTTTTGGTAGTTTTATTTTACTTTCTATGGTGCAAGCTATTTTGCGCCAAGAAGAAAATGCAAAGGCTTTACAAACCCATAAAGTACTTCGAATTGCTGATAAGACACTACCTTACTTTCGCCAAGGGTTAACGGAGGAATCTTGTAAGCATGTAGCACAAATAATCCACCGTTTTACAGGGACAGATGCGGTATCTTTAACGGATACAGAAAAAATATTAGCGCATGTTGGATTAGCATCAGATCACCATATCCCTTCTCATAGTTTAATTACAGGGTTATCAAAAGAAGTATTAAAAACAGGGGAAATAATGAAAGCGAAATCACGAGAGGTTATTAATTGCCAACATGAAGGGTGTCCATTGCAAGCTGCAGTAGTAATCCCGCTAACATCACATGGGAATACAATTGGGACATTAAAGCTTTATTTTAAAAATCCAAATCGATTAAGTCGTGTAGAAGAAGAATTAGCAGAAGGGTTAGCGAAAATTTTTTCGACACAGCTTGAATTAGGGGAAGCAGAACTGCAAAGTAAACTGCTTCAAGACGCAGAAATAAAGGCATTACAAGCACAAATTAATCCGCATTTTCTATTTAATGCAATTAATACAGTATCAGCTTTATGCCGTACAGATGTAGAAAAAGCAAGAAAGCTCTTATTACAACTTAGCGTTTATTTTCGTTGTAATTTACAGGGGGCACGCCAGTTGCTTATTCCATTAGAACAAGAATTGAATCATGTACATGCATATTTATCATTAGAGCAAGCCAGATTTCCAAATAAATATGAGGTAAAAACATATATTTGGGAAGGATTACAGACAATTTTACTTCCACCATTTGTACTGCAATTATTAGTGGAAAATGCACTACGCCATGCTTTTCCAAAGAAACAACCGATTTGTCATGTAGAAGTTCATGCACACACTAAAGGAGATATGATTCGCTTTAAAGTGAAGGATAATGGCCAGGGAATTGAAGAGGAGCGTCTAGAACAACTAGGAAAAGCGGTTGTGCCATCAAAAAAAGGGACTGGCACAGCTTTATATAATATTAATCAACGGTTAATGGGACTGTTTGGGAAAGAAACAATCCTTCATATTAAGAGTGAAGTAGAAACAGGAACAGAGATTTCGTTTGCAATACCGATTCAAAACATAGGGGAGGAAAAAGGCAGTGTTAAAGGTATTAGTGGTTGACGATGAAATGTTAGCACGAGATGAATTGAAATATTTATTACAGCGTACAAAAGAAATTGACGTAATTGATGAAGCTGATTGCGTGGAAGATGCATTAGAAAAATTAATGGAGAATAAGCCGGATCTTGTCTTTTTAGATATTCAGCTTTCAGATGATAATGGATTTGAGATTGCAAATATATTAAAGAAAATGAAGAACCCACCGGCTATTGTTTTTGCAACGGCGTACGATCAATATGCGCTGCAAGCATTTGAAGTGGATGCATTAGATTATATTTTAAAGCCATTTGATGAAGAGCGTATTTTGCAGACATTGAAAAAATATAAGAAGCGTAAGCAAAGTGAAACAGAGAAAAAACAAGATATGAAAGTTCCAGATGTTACGGCAGAGATGCATAAGCTCGCACTGCCAATAGAAGAATCTATTGTACTTGTAAATATTGAAGATATTGTTTATGTAGGACTTGTGGACGGGAAAGTAACTGTAAAGACGATGAAGGAAACATACGTAACCCATGATACACTTGTTATTTTAGAAAAGAAATTACCGCAAACAAGTTTTATGCGTGTTCATCGTAGTTTTATTGCGAATATCAATCATATTTCAGAAGTACAGCCGTGGTTTAACTCCACATATAATTTAATTATGAAAGATGATTCGAAAGTACCAGTAAGTCGTACATATGCAAAGGAACTCAAAAAGCTGCTTCGTATTTAAGAAGCAGCTTTTGCATTTCGTCCTGCCATTTTTGTAACTGATTCCGTATATTTGACATTCCGTAATGTAAACGCTTACTTAAGCGTTTACATCATATACAATAAAGGTACCAAATCGAAAGAGGTGGCCAAAATGAGTACAAAAAAAGTATACAGTTTCTTATCACAAGCATTTGTTTTTTCAGCTATTATGTTTGTTTCTCATATTATTGCAACGCACTTACCAATTCCAATGCCTTCATCAGTAATCGGATTAGTGATTTTGTTTAGTCTATTATGCTTAAAGGTCATTAAATTGGAGCAGGTTGAATCACTTGGCACAGCGTTAACAGGTATTATTGGATTTCTTTTCGTACCATCTGGTATTTCCGTTATTAATTCCCTTGGGGTAATGGGACAATACTTTGTACAAATCATAACTGTAATAGTTGTTGCAACAATTATTTTACTAGCAGTAACTGGTTTATTTGCACAATTTATTCTAGGTAAAGATGAAAAAGAAACAAAAGATACAAAACAATTAGATGTTGTAAACAAAGGACGCAAACACGGAAAGGTTGCGTAACTATTAGACCATAAATGGTTAGGAGGTAATGAACATGGCAAGCACAATGACTCCATATTTCGGAATCGTCGTTTCATTAATCGCATACGGGATCGGAACATTCTTATTCAAACATTCAAAAGGATTCTTCTTATTCACACCACTGTTTGTAGCAATGGTACTTGGAATTGTCTTTTTAAAGGTTGGTAACTTTACATTTGAAGAATATAATACTGGCGGTAAAATGATCAGTTTCTTCTTAGAGCCAGCAACAATTGCCTTTGCAATTCCATTATATAAACAAGTTGATAAGTTGAAAAAATATTGGTGGCAAATTTTATCCGCTATCGTTGTTGGATCTGTTTGTTCAGTGATTGTTGTGTTCATTGTCGCTAAAGCAATTGGCTTAGATACATCTGTAATGAACTCTATGTTACCGCAAGCAGCAACAACGGCAATTGCACTACCAATATCTGAAAGCATCGGTGGTATTCCAGCCATTACATCTTTTGCAGTTATCTTTAATGCAGTTATTGTATATGCACTTGGCGCTTTATTCTTAAAAACATTTAGAGTGAAAAATCCAATTGCAAAAGGCTTAGCGCTAGGAACAGCAGGACATGCACTTGGCGTTGCGGTTGGGATTGAAATGGGCGAAGTAGAAGCAGCGATGGCAAGTATTGCTGTAACGGTCGTTGGGGTTGTAACAGTAGTTGTTATTCCGATGTTTATGCCATTTATCGGTTAGCAGAATATGTTTGGTGAAAAATACAAAAGCAAGCTATGCGTAGAACAGATTTCTACTGATAGCTTGCTTTTTGTGTTACAGTAGTCGTAAGACCTATTTTATATGAAAGAAAATAAGATTTTCCTTAAATCTTCATTAATACTTTGCATAATGCGTTCTGAAAAGGACCATTGTATTGTAAAATAGAAAGTAACATGATTTATAGGACAGGAGAGATCACTCGTCAATTATGCAAATGAAAAACCTGTTTCAAAGCAAAGGATTTCAGAGGTTACTTGTATTACTCTTGCTGGCTCTTATGTTATATGGGCTAAAAAGCATGTTCAATTTAATTTTAATTACGTTTATTCTTACTTATTTAATGGATCGATTCCAAAAATTTATTTCTCGAAAATTTAATCATTTTATGCCGATTAATCGGAAAATTATTATAGCATTCTTATATGTAATGTTAGTTGGTGGAATTTCCATTACATTATTCAAATATCTACCAGTATTGACGGTGCAAATCTCACAATTGATTTACCAGTTCAATGTGTTTCTTAAAAATCCGCCAGATAATGATATTATAAAGGCTTCAATTAACGCAATTAACCATATGGAACTTTCTAAATATGTTGGGCAAGGTGTAGATATTCTTTATAAATCTATTGCCAATGTCGGAAAGTTTGGTTTGCAATTTTTACTTTCCCTCATTTTAAGTTTGTTCTTCTTATTGGAGAAAGCTCGTATTGTGGCTTTTACTGCAAAATTTAAAGAGAGTAGACTTGCTATTTTTTATAATGAAATTGAATATTTTGGGAAGAAATTTGCTCGTTCGTTTGGAAAGGTAATTGAAGCGCAGTTTCTAATTGCAATTGTTAATTGTATCCTATCAGTAATCGCGCTATGGATTTTAGGGTTTCCACAGTTACTCGGTTTAGCGTTAATGATTTTCTTACTCGGTTTAATTCCAGTAGCTGGTGTAATCATTTCGCTCGTTCCGCTTTGTATGATTGCTTATAATATTGGTAGCATTACGTATGTAGTTTATATTTTAATAATTGTTGCTGTTATTCATGCACTTGAAAGCTATGTCTTAAATCCAAAATTCATGTCACAAAAAACAAATTTACCGATTTTTTATACATTTATGGTATTAATTTTCTCAGAACACTTTTTAGGTGTGTGGGGGTTGATTATCGGTATTCCAGTCTTTATGTTCCTTTTAGATGTGTTAGATGTGACGAGTGACGAAAAAGATTTTGCTGAAAAATAAAGGAAAGAAAAAGCATCGGACGCCGATGCTTTTTCTTTCATATTGTCTATGTTTATATGCCATACTGTAGGAAGAATAAATAGTGAGGTGATGCAAATTGGCTATGAATGAAAAAGTAGAGCTTGCTACGTTTGCTGGAGGATGTTTCTGGTGTATGGTTTCACCATTTGAAGAAATGGAGGGCATCATTAAGGTTGTTTCAGGTTATACGGGTGGGCATAAAGAGAATCCAACATATAAAGAGGTATGCTCAGAAACGACAGGACATTATGAAGCAGTACAAATTACATTTGATGCAAATCAAATGCCGTATGAAAAGTTATTGGACATGTATTGGAGACAAATTGATCCGACAGATGTCGGCGGTCAATTCCATGATCGTGGACAGTCTTATGAAACAGTCATCTTTTATCACAATGAAGAACAACGTCAGCAAGCTGAGGCATCAAAGTTGGAACTCGCTAATAGTGGCCGTTTCTTGAAGCCAATTGCTACAAAAATTCTCCCTTCAGCTACATTTTATCCAGCTGAAGAATATCATCAAGGATATCATAAGAAAAATGCTTTTCGCTATGAACTATATCGAAAAGGGTCAGGGCGAGATGCCTTTATTAAACAACATTGGCCAAAAGATAATGTATACTTAAAAGAACGATTAACAGATATGCAATTTTATGTAACACAAGAGAATGGTACAGAACCGCCTTTTCAAAATGAATATTGGAATCATAAAGAGGAAGGTATTTATGTAGATATTGTTTCTGGTGAACCACTATTTACTTCTTTAGATAAATTTGATAGTGGATGTGGTTGGCCGAGTTTTACAAAACCTGTTATGTCAGCTAGTGTAAAAGAGAAAATGGATGTTAGTCACAATATGACGCGTACGGAAGTAAGAAGTAAGGAAGGAGATTCTCATCTTGGTCACGTATTCCCCGATGGACCAGGGCCAAATGGTCTCCGTTATTGTATTAATTCAGCGGCACTTCGCTTTATTCCGAAAGAGGAATTAGAGAAAGAAGGCTATGGAGATTTTCTTATCCTATTTGGAAGTAAAAAATAACCTCGCAATATGCGAGGTTATTTCTTTATTCTGCTATTTTCTTTTTCTTTTTAAACTTGCTGAGTACCTCATATACAATTGGAACGATAAGAAGTGTTAATAATGTTGAACTTGTTAATCCACCAATTACTGTTACCCCAAGGCCTTTAGAAATTAATCCACTGCCTTCAAACCCTAGTGCAAGTGGAATAAGAGCACCAATTGTTGCAATTGCAGTCATCAGAATTGGGCGTAAGCGTGTTGCGCCAGCTTCTAATAGCGCTTCGCGCGTTGACAGACCTTCGCGCTCTTTATGAATAACACGGTCGATAAGAACAATCGCATTCGTTACAACGATACCGATTAACATAAGGGCACCAATCATCGCTGATACGCTTAATGTCTCACCAGAGATTAATAGGGCAACAAGAGCACCAATGATTGTAAATGGTAGCGAGAATAAAATTGCGAATGGTGCAAGGGCACCGCCAAATGTAACGACAAGAACGAAGTATACAATGGCAATTGCAGCTAGCATCGCTAAACCAAGTTGTTGGAATGATTCTTGGATGTCCTTTGTAACACCGCCCATGGAAACATCTACACCAGAAGGAAGGTCCATTTTATCTACTTCTTTCTGAACAGCAGCAGATGCTTTAGAAACATCATCAGTTGTTAATTTTGCACTTACTTCTGCATAAACACGGCCATCACGATGTGTGACTGTATTGGAAGTTTCTCCTTCTTTAACAGTCATAACATCTTTAATCGTAATTTCGTTACCAAGTGGTGTTGTGATTTTACGATTTGTTAAATCATCAATTGTTTCATAATCATGTTTTTCTGCCTCTACAAAGACGTTAATATCTTTACCGTCTTTTTTAATCGTTGTAAGAACAGGGCGATCATGTTGATTAGAAAGTCCCATTCCAATTTGGGCAGCAGTTAGACCCATTTTACTTAGTTTTTCTTGATCGGCAACTAAGGTGTATTCTGCATATGTTTTTGCAATACTGGAGTCGATATCTTTTAAGTCTTTATTCTTTTTCATTATATTTTGAATATCTTTAACGACAGGTTTGATATCTTCTGAGCTATCTCCGTATACGTATAGCTTAATTTCGTTGCTACCGCCACTTGCTCCGAAGTCCTGGTTTTTCCACTCGCCTTTTCCTGTCATCTTTTGTAAGTCTTTAATAACTTGTTCTTTTTCTTTTTCAAAGTTTTTCGTATCATTATCATACTGAACGAAGAACATAGCTTGATTTGTTTTACCTGGACTCATTGGGTTCTCTCCGCCTAATGAGAACTGAATTGTTTTTACATCCTTTTTATCTTGTAAGTGTTTTTCAGCTTTTGTTGTGATTTTTTCAACGTCTTCTAATGTTTGACCTGGTTCAGGGTTATACGTTGCAATAATCATTTTCTCTTCTTCAGATGGTAAGAAACTTACACCGATAATTGGTACAAGTGCAAGGCTACCTACTAATAGAAGGACAGCAAGGCTAGATGTAATGATTTTATGGTTTAATGCCCAACCAAGTACACGTTTATAGCCATTTGCTAATTTACTTGGTCTTTCTTCATGATGTACTTGTTTTTCTCTTGTACTTTCCTTTTTAAATAAAGAGTGTGCTAACATCGGTACAATTGTAACTGCTACAAGTAAAGAAGCTAGCAAGGCAAAGACAATTGTTAAAGCAAACGGTAAGAACATTTCACCAATCATACCTTTTACAAGTCCAAGAGGTAAAAAGACTGCAATTGTTACAATTGTTGAAGACATAATCGGAACAAACATCTCTTTTGTCGCTTCGCGAATTAAGTCTCTACCTTTTAATTTTTCGTCTGATAAGGACATGCGTCGGTAAATATTTTCAATAACAACGATTGAATCATCGACAACGCGCCCAATGGCAACGGTCATCGCTCCAAGCGTCATCATATTAAGTGTAATATCCATCTGTTTTAGTACTAAAACAGCAATTAATAAAGAAAGTGGTATAGAGACAACAGAAATCAATGTTGTTCGGATATTTCGTAAGAACAACATAATAATCACAATAGCAAAGATAGCACCAAACATTGCTTTGCTAAGCATAGTATCAACTGATTTCTCAATCGGTGCACCTTGGTCAAATGTTGAGACGATTTCTAAGTCTTTATATTTCTTCTCAAAGTCCTTCACTTTGTCTTTGACCGCATTTACGACATCAACTGTATTTGCATCAGCAGCTTTGACGATTTGGATACCGATTGCTTCTTTTCCATTTGTACGCGAAATAGATTCGGCTTTTCCTACTTCTTTAATATCAGCAATTTCTTCTAATGTAACAGTAGGAATCCCATTAGCTGCAGCTGGATTCATCTGAGGTGTTTGAGCTCCTGCTCCTGGGTTACCTTGACCACTTGCTGCTGAAGGAACAGCAGGAATCTGCATTTCTTTTAAAGCTTTGATTGTTGTGATATTACCATCTACAACAACTGATTTCTCCGTATCTTTAAAAGTATAGAGTCCGAGTGGTAAAGATACATCAGAACCTTTAATCATATTTTTAACAGTATCTTCACTTAAACCTAATTCTTTCATCTTATCCTTTTTAAAGACAAGTTGTACCTCATTTACTTGTTGTCCAGAAATTTGAACAGATGCAACGCCATCGAGCCCTTTTAGTCCTGGAACAACATTTTTTTCAACCTTTTCAGTTAAGGAAGCTAAAGATTCATCTTTACTTGCTATGCTTAATGAAATAACAGGGAAGGCATTAAAGTTTACTCGAGAAACTTTAGGGTCTTTCACACCCTCTGGTAATTTTACATTCGCAAGCGCTTCTTTAATTTCAGTTTCAGCTTTCTCCATATTCTTATCAAAGTTATATTCTACTTGAATAGAAGAGGCATTTTGATAAGAGGAAGAACTGACAACATTGACTCCGCTTAAATTCTGCAGTTGCTGTTCCATTGGTTTCGATACCTTATCGGCTACTTCAGCTGGTGTCGCACCAGGATAAACCGTTGTTACTGTTACAACAGGTGTTGTAATATCAGGGATCGTTTCTAGTTTCATATTAAGCCCAGAATAAATTCCTGCCACGGTAACGAGAATGGTTAATAGCCAAACTGCGAACTTATTTTTTAACGAAAAGTTAATGATTTTGTTCATGTTTGCGCTCCCTTTTTAACGTATATTGACCAACTGGTCAGTCTAATACATAATATAACTGACTGAGTGGTCAGTCGTCAATGAAAAGGGATGGTATAATAAAAGTAAGTTAAAAATTTTAAGATGCGAGATTAAATTAGGAGAGAAACTATGAAAGAAAAAGAACGTTTAATTATAGAAATGGCAATGAAGTTATTTGCAACTAAAGGTGTGAACGCAACGTCGGTGCAAGAGATTGTAACGGCGTGCGGGATATCGAAGGGAGCTTTTTATTTATATTTTAAATCAAAGGATGAGTTGCTTTTAGCGACACTCAAGTATTATTATGACAAAATCCATAAGAAGATGATGGATCTTGACAATGATTCGTTATTACCACGTGAAAAATTTGAAAAACAATTATATTGTCAGTTTAGTGATGTACAACAGCATAAGGAATTTATTATTATGCATGCAAGGGAAAGCGCAATTCCTTTTAATAAAGAAGTAGAAGCGTTTATGACGAGAATGAAACTAGAGTCACATGCATTTTATCGAAATAGTTTATTATCAATTTATGGCGAACAGGTTACTCCATATCTTTTAGATCTGGTTATTATGGTAGAAGGGATATGTAGAGGTTATTTAGAGCTAATTATTTTAAATGCAGCTGAAATAGATTTATTCCATGTTTCATCATTTATTTTAAAGAGAATGGATGACCTTGTAGAGGGCATTGTACAATCTAAGGATATACCGGTTTTGCATGAAGAAAAGCTGGGACAATTCTTTTGTAGTTCAGAGCTTATTAAAGAGCAAGCGAAAGAGCATTTTTTACAGGAGATTGTTACATTCAAACGTACATTAGCAGATCAATTAGAAAATGATGAGTTGCTAGTTACGTTAGATGTTCTTGAAGCAGAAATGAGATTGCTAAATCCGAGAGTTCCAGTTATTCAAGGAATGTTATCAAATTTAAATGCATATCCTAATTTGAATGATTTTAACTTACGACTTAAAGGGTATTATAATATAAAAGAGTTTTAAACTTTTGATCAGAATAAAATATGGTGGAAAACGAGTTTTCTAAACAAAAAGGTATCGTTATATTTTATAACGATACCTTTTTGTTTCTATTTATAATGAATTTACCTTTTCTCTTTTAGAATCAGAAGTATCTTTCTGATCGACATTTATTGTTTCTTTCACAATATAAATTGGACGGTTTTTACTTTCATCATAAATCCGAGCGATATATTGCCCAACGATCCCAAGGCCAAGTAATTGAATTCCACTGAAGAATGTAATGGCAACCATAATAGATGCCCAGCCTGTTTGAATATCTTGTCCAATTATCTTTATGATAACAGTGTATAGTAAAACAGCAATAGAGATGAAAACAGACATTAGGCCTAATGTCATGACGATTCTTAATGGTTTCGTAGAGAATGCGATAATACCATCTGATGCGAATTTAATCATTTTCTTTAGTGGATACTTTGTTTCACCAGCAAAACGCTCATCTCTTTCATATTCAACATATGTTTGGCTAAATCCAATCCAAGACATCATCCCGCGAATGAAACGATTTCGTTCTGTCATTTGTTTGAAAACATTTGCTACTTTACGATCGATAATTCGAAAATCACCTGTGTCTTTTGGAATATTGATGTCAGACATATAGTTTAAGAAGCGATAAAAATATTTAGCTGTTAAAAGTTTAAACCAAGTTTCACCTTTACGTTGTTTTCTCTTAGCATAAACAACTTCATAGCCTTCTTCCCACTTTGCTATAAGTTCAGGAATAACTTCTGGCGGATCTTGTAAGTCTGCATCTATAATTACGATAGCATCCCCGTCTGCGCAATCAATACCTGCAGTTACAGCCGTTTGATGACCAAAGTTACGTGCGAAATTAACAACTTTAGCACGATAATCGTTTGCAGCAATTTCTTTTAAGATTTCCATTGTTCGATCTGTACTTCCATCATTTACAAATACAAATTCATAATTTATATTATTTTGAATCATGACAGATTTTAAACGATTATAGCATTCCTGTGCTACTTCTTCTTCGAAATACATAGGAACTACAATTGAAATGAGTTTGTCCATATTTTTCTCCTCCATAGTTTCAATAAGTTTTAATGGGTTGTAATTAGTAGGAGTTTTCGCTTTGATTAAACGTCCAAATTTTATTAAGGAAAAAGTTTATCATCATACCAATGCCAATCGCGAAAATTTGTGCAATAAATTCATTATATAAAAGTTTGTCTACCAATATAAACAAGCTAAATGTATTAAAAGCTAATACGATTAGATTTACAGTCAGAAATTTGAAAAACACTGATAAATTTTTATTGTTAGATTGAAACACCCAATTTTTATTCCAATAATAGCTATTTGCAACGCCAATTAAATAGGAAATTATATTTGCAATCAGGTAATTCATCCCGAATTTAACTAAGATTATATAGCTGATAATTGTAATAAGTGTATTAAAGATTCCTACTAAACCAAACTTTAAGAATTTCTCCATAATAGTATCCTCATCTTTATAAAATATATAAATAAAATAGGTAGTACTGAAATGTTATTCATACATAACAACTAATAATTATATCATAGTTGCTAGTAACATGTTACATATTTTGGGTAGATTAATTTTTCGCTTTGACTAGTAATTAAATTATTGGAGCTGCGAAATTTGTTGAAAGCAAAGAAGTTAGGGGGAAGATGGGAAACCATTGATTAAAATTCTATTGTATTTCTAATCCTTATAAGAATGAATCGTTTGAATATAGGAAGCTAAAAAGTTTTTTCTATAACTTTAATTCGTATATAACTTATAATTGTCGGTGCCAAATCGAATATGGAAATCCCAGGGTGATTCATGTATAGTAATTTGTAGTGGAATTCAACGACTGGGATATATAAGGAGATCTTAAGAAGAATAATATTATTCGGGGTTTTTTAGGTTTTTTCTATTTAATTAAGTAACGAAGGCCAGTTTTCGGGATTGTTTTTTTGAACAATATAAAGATGCTATTGTAGCAGTGGAGTATAAATTTAGGTTAAAGGAGTGTAATTGTTGAACACATTTTTTAAAGGGTTATCGACTTTTTCGGCAAGAACCGTATATATGATTTACGGGTTTTTTGCTTCAGTATTAATTATTAACTATTTCTCTGATACTCAAAAATACAATTATGTATTACTATTAGTTAGTTTTTTATTCTTGTGCTTGATTGGGACTTTTATACTTAGAAAAGGTTCATTGTATCTTGAAAAATTAAGCGAAACAAAATGTTTTTTGGCATTATTAATTATTTGTTTGGCCGTTAAATTAACTTGGGTTTTCTTATATAAAATTGAACCACTCGTAGATTATGCAACTTTTTATTATACTGCAGAATCTCTCAGTAAAAATTTTGTTATTAGTAGCAGATATGTAGCGCTCTTTCCTCACATTTTTGGATATGCATCGTTCTTAAGTATTATCTTTAAAATATTTGGGGTAAGCTATATGATTCCACCTATTGTTAATGTGGTCTTATCAACAATATCAATGGGATTAATATATTTTATATGTAGAAGAATTGGTGGTGTGAGAACGGCAATAACTGCAAGTGTATTATGGATTATTTTGCCTTCACAAACTATCTATAATATGTTTGTAATTTCCGAACCGCTGTATTGCACAATACTGTTATTAATTTGGGTAATTATGATTATTGTTTATGAGAAGCTTCCAAGTATGAGTATTAAAAAATTGCTCTTTTATTCCGTGTTATTAGCTTTATTACTTGCGTTAATGAACATGGTACGTCCAATTGCAGCGGTACCGATTATAGCTTTAGCTATATGGCTTTTCATAATAGATACAAGGCATTTGAGAAATAAAAAACTATTTGTAAGTAAGGCAATATACTTAGGTGTTATTTTATTGGGATACTTTATTTTTTCTTCAGCAGCAAATCATTATATAACAGCGCGTTTAGGGGAAGAGATAGCCTCAACACCTGGGTACAATATTCATGTAGGGTTTAATACAGAAAGTTCAGGAACATGGAATGCAGCAGATTCTGAATTACTTATCCATTACAGTGATAAACCGGGATGGAGTGCAAATGATGCTCAAAAACAAATGTTAGAAGAGGCGAAGCAGAGAATACAAAGTGGTAATATAGATTTTCCACAGTTATTTTTTGATAAGTTCTTCATTTTTTTAGAGGATGATAGCCAGGCTGTCACATATGCACAATCAGTTTTGGATCATACGGTAAGGTACACCGTAATCTCTAATGTTTTTTATTATTTCTTAATTGCAACTTCGCTTTTAGGTATAGTGACAGCATTTAAAAATAGAAATAAATCTGCAGTTTTCATTATTTGTCTTTATGCTATAGGGTTAACACTAGCGCAACTATTGGTAGAAGTAGCATCAAGATATCATTATTCAGTTACACTGCCTCTGGTTATTCTAGCCGCTTTTGGTATTAACCATATTTATAATAAGAAAAATCCTGTTGATGGCATGAATTAATAAAATTAGTAAAGACACAAATCATAGTTAGAAGTTGAAGAATGTACTGTAGTTACTTACAGCTATACAGGACGAGATAATTTTTTATATACAAAAAAAGGGCTCCTCCATAAGTCGGTGAAACCAATTTATGGAGGAGCCCCTTTTTTAGTTAGGTTTTACATCTGTATTTGTTAATTTAGAAGCATCAAAATGCATTACTTCATTTGCGAAATTTGATAATCTTTGTTCATAATCCTTTTCATTAGTAATTGGTTCTTTTACTGATAGTTCTTTTATAATCCAATCGTTTATATATCTATAGTAGTGTGTTTGATCCCACATATAATTAGAAAGATTATATGTAATATTTTTTTGATCTTGGAAATCATAGAGCTTAACGTTAGGAAGCTTTTTGAGTTTATTAAATACTTCTTTTTTAAATAGTATATTTTCTTTTGTATACTGTGGATCATTTTTATTTGAAACTACATGATATGTAATTGGATATGGTGCATAAAAGAATGTAAACTGTACATCTGGATGCTGTTTTACAAATGAAACAATATTATCATCGAATGATTCGAGCATTGGTTTATGATACCAACCTTCAGTTATTGGCTGAAGAGGCGTCGCATCGATAGTTTTTTTAGCATTTTCTACAGTGAAATTAGTTTCCTTATCTCCAAATTTATAAAGCCAATAAGGATCCTGTGTGAGTTTTGTTGGATCTAATTGTAACTTAAAGTTCTGTAAGGCCATTTTTCGAGAGTATGGACTAAGGAAATATTTTATATTATTTATTTTGTTTGTATCGTACATATATGTAGGAAAGGGTGAATTACCCTCTAATACCCAATCGGGTTTCCCAGAAAAAGAATATAAATTAAGTTCCCAAATGACATTTTTAACAGCTTTTGAATTAATAGCTAACTGAGCTGCCATCTTTTGTTCTCTTGCTGTTGAGGCAGGAAGAGAAGCATTAAAACTCTTGGTCTGAAGCGATTGATCAGCCGTAGGTTCAAGAAAGTTTCTCCCCATGGAAGTACCTACGAACAAAGTTTCATATTCCATATTTTTAATGAGTCCAGGCATTTGATAGCGTTCAGTCGCATAAAAATAGTTATCTTTTTTAAATTTATACATATATAATGGATCTAGTTTATAAACAATAGAACAGACTATTCCGCCTAAAACGAATAGAAATATAATAAACCAGCCTATAAAACGTTTATACATACTTTTCACCTACGTTTATTAGAAATTAAAATACAAGAACGAGCTTACACGAGTTAAGTACATTAACGAAAGTATGAACATACTTGCCAATGCGAAAGCATAAATCGGTTTTGGACGGAAAGATTCTAACTTTTCTATAGAATTTTTTGTAAGTGATACAATAGCTATCCCTATTAATAAATACAGGATGGTTTGGAAATTGAACTGATTACCTGTTACTTGGAAAGGGAAAAGATTAGTAATTGTGTATATTAAATTATCTAATTTAGAAACGCCTGCTAATGTTTCGGGGCGGAATTGAATAAGTGCTGTTGAAACATCTAGATATTTTATATTGAACATACGATTTAACATTGTCAAAGCATCTGTTACTGAAGTGGCTCTGAAAAATACCCATGCAACATGCACAAACCCCATTGTTAAAATCCACGCAAAAACTTTAGGCATCTTCCATCCCAAGTCTGTAAATATACGATGTAACACAATAGCTAGACCATGTAAAATACCCCAAATAACAAATGTCCATCCAGCTCCATGCCAAATTCCGCTAATAAGGAAAATTAAAAATAAATTAATATAAGTTCGAACTTTTCCATTGCGACTACCGCCTAGTGGAATATAAACATATTGAGTGAAAAATCGTCCTAATGTCATATGCCAACGTCTCCAAAACTCTTGAATATTTAATGATTTATAAGGAGAGAAGAAGTTAACGGGTAATGTAATATTGAATAATAACGCTGCACCTATTGCCATATCACAATATCCACTAAAGTCAAAATAGAGTTGTAATGTGTATGCGAGTGAGGAAATCCAAGCGTCGGTTGTAGATAGTTGGTTAACGTTACTGAATCCGAAATCAGCCCATTGTGCTAATGAATCAGCAATTACGACTTTTTTAGTAAGACCAATTCCAAAGATATAGAGTCCTTTTGTTATATTTTCTATATTTAATTTCCTTTTAGATTCATCTTGGAATTGAGGTAGAACTTTACTATGGTGGACAATTGGCCCCGCGATAAGTTGCGGGAAAAATGTTACGAATAAACAAAAATCAATAAAATTAAACTTTGTTAATTCTTTTTTATAACAATCGACTAAGAAACCTATTTTTTGGAAAGTGATAAAGCTAATCCCCAAAGGTAGTAATAATTTTAGTAAGGGAAAATCAGTTCCAAATAAAAGATTCACATTATCTAGAAAGAAATCTGCATATTTAAAATATCCTAGCAACGAGATGTTAAAAAGTAAGCCGACTATCAATAATATCTTTCTAGTTTTTTCATTTGTTTTATGTATAATTTGGTTACCTATAATGGCATTGGTAAATAATGAAACGCCTATTAGCAGTAGATACTTTGTTTCGAAATATGCATAAAAGTAGAGAGACATACCTACTAAGAAAAGTTTTGCAAGGTTTCGATTTACTTTTTGTAATAAGAAGTATCCAATAACTGCTATAGGTAAGAACAAGAACATAAATTCATAGGAATTAAAAAGCATACTATAGCCTCCAACATTGATAAGGTCTTATTGATAAACAATATGTGGCAGTACAGATGTTCTAAACTGCCACATGGAAAATAGTATACCATACAAATATGGTTAATTGTTTTGCCCAGCCCATTCTTCTACATTCCAAACTTTTGTTATCCAATCTTCATAAAAGTCTGGCTCGTGACATACAAGAAGGATTGTTCCTTTATATGCTTTTAAAGCTTTTTTTAATTCTTCTTTAGCTGTAACATCAAGATGATTTGTTGGCTCATCAAACAGAATCCAGTTGCTTTCTTCACCCATTAATTTACATAGACGGACTTTCGCTTGCTCTCCACCGCTTAATTGGCTTAATGGACGAGAAATATGCTCGTTTTTCAAACCACATCGTGCTAACATTGCACGAACTTGGTGCTGATCTAGACTTGGGAATGTGTTCCATACATCATCGATTGGCGTTACATTCTCAGCTTTTACCTCTTGTTCGAAGTATGCAGGTTCTAAGAAGTCACCAAGGCTTGTTTTCCCGCTTAATGGTTTAATTTTACCTAGGATTGTTTTTAATAATGTTGATTTACCAACGCCATTACATCCAACAATCGCGATTTTTTCTCCACGCTCAATAGTCATCGTTAGTTTTGGTAATAATGCATGTGTGTATCCAATTTCTACATCTTCACCTTCAAAGACAAAGCGACTGCTTGCGCGACATTCTTTGAAAGAGAATTCTGGTTTAATTGCTGTTTCTGGGCGATCAATACGCTCCATGCGGTCAAGTTGTTTTTGACGACTCTTTGCACGACCTGTTGTAGAATAACGAGCTTTGTTTTTTGCGATGAAATCTTCTTGTTTTTTAATGAATTCTTGCTGCTTTTGATAAGCGTTTAAATGTTGATTTTTATTGATTTCAGCTAGCTCTAGGAACTTTTCATATGTCGCTGTGTAACGCGTCATTTTTGAGAATTCTAGATGGAAAATAACATCAACACATTTGTTCATAAATTCCGTATCATGGGAAATTAGAAGGAATGCATGTGGATATTCTTTTAGGTAATTTGTTAACCATTGAATATGTTCAACATCTAAATAGTTGGTCGGCTCATCAAGTAATAGTACTTCTGGTTGTTCAAGTAATAGCTTTGCAAGTAATACTTTTGTACGCTGCCCCCCGCTTAATGCAGAAACATCACGGTCTAATCCAATTGCATCAATTCCAAGACCACGTGCAGCTTCTTCGATTTTAATATCTAATAAATAGAAACCACCTGCTTCAAGCGCGTCTTGAATCTCTGCCATTTGATCAAGAAGTTCTTCTAATTCTTCCGGCGTAGCTGTTCCCATTTTCTCAGTAATGATATTGAGTTCTTTTTCTTTCTCAAATAAAGGCAAGAACGCATCTGTTAATACGTCACGAATCGTTCTGCCCGGTGTTAAGATTGTATGTTGGTCTAAATATCCGTAATGTGTACCGGGTGTCCATTCTACGCGTCCTTCATCATGGATAAGTTGTCCAGTAATAATATTCATAAATGTTGATTTACCAACGCCGTTTGCACCAACTAAACCAACATGTTCTCCTGCTAATAAACGCATTGATACGTCTTTAAATAGTGTACGATCACCAAATGTATGACCTAAATTTTCAACTGTTAATAAGCTCATAATGTCCTCCGTCCATTTCAAAGTAGTACCTTGAATCATGATACTAAATTCTCGGATATAATGCTATCCTTTCAAAATGTATATTTTTTCAAAAATAGGATTGCTTTTTTGGGGAAGAATAATATAATATAATTGAACGGTGGTTAATTAAATTGTGAGGTATGAGAAATGTCGCCAAGAAGAGCAGTTAAACAAGAATTAACGAGAGAAATGATTATGAATGTAGCAAGGGATTTATTTATAAAACAAGGGTATCAGCATACTTCAATGCGTAAAATCGCAGCGGAACTCGGATATAGTCATGGATCAATCTATTATCATTTTAAAAATAAAGCAGAGCTTTTTTATGCGATGGTTGAACGAGATTTCCAATTATTGGACCAAAAGCTAGATGAAACGATTGCTCAAAATTTACAGCGAGAAGAACAATTAAAAGCAGTGTTATTAGGTTTTATTGAATTTGGTCTACGAAATCAAAGTCATTATGAAATTATGTTTTTGATTAAAGATGAAGAATTAAAAGAATGTCTAGCAGATGAACCAAATGCTAGTTACGATAAGTTCGCTAATGTTATATCTTCCTTATGTAATGGAAAGGTAAGTATAATGACTATATGGTCTGTTTTTTTATCATTACATGGGTTTGTATCGCATTATTGTAGAAACGTTCAAACGTTTGAAGATGTACAAGATTTAGCTAAAGCACATGTGAATTTTATTGCAAAATCGCTTCTGATGTAAGTGATTTTCTTTTTAACATTAATTGAACAGTGGTTAATTAAAAGGGGGATATGATGATGAAAAAAGCGTTAGTGTTGGGAGCATCTGGATCAATGGGGTATGCAATTACAAAGGAGTTGTGTGGGAGAGGGATTGATACAATTGCGTTTGCTAGAAATAAGGAGAAATTAGAAAAACTGTTTTACAATGAAGAGAAAATACAAATAGTGGAAGGAGATGTATTTAAGCAAGCAAATATAATGGAAGCTGCTAAAGGTGTAGATGTTATATTTCATGCTATAAATATTCCGTATACAGATTGGGAGATAAAGCAGCCAGAGTTACTAAAAAATATATTAGAAACGACGAAACATCATGGTGCTAAATTAGCGATGGTAGATAATATTTATGCGTATGGAAGACAAGGAAGAGAGAAGGTAACGGAAGAGGCTGTAAAGAATCCACACACAAAGAAGGGGAAAATTCGTTTGCAGCTTGAATTGATGGCGAAACAGGCTGGCGTGCCGGTACTTACTGCTCATTTTCCAGATTTTTATGGACCGAATGCAGAAAGTACGCTTGTTCATCATACACTGCAAGGTGTTCTTGCAAATAAAATATCTAGCTTTGTCGGGGATAAGAAACTTGCTAGGGAATATATTTTTACGCCGGATGGAGCTAAAGCTATTGTTGAACTAGCATTACGAGATGATGCATACGGACAAAGCTGGAATATACCAGGCTATGGTGTGATTACAGGGGAAGAGATGATTGGGCATATAAGAGAATTAACCGGCTATACAAAACCTATAATGACTGTAAAAAAACGTATGATTGGAATGATTGGCCTACTTGATAAACAAATGAAAGAGTTTGTAGAAATGTTGTATTTAACAGAAGAACCGGTTGTATTGAGTGGAGAAAAGTATGAGCGTTATGTTGGTAAAGTACCAAAGACATCTTATCGTGAGGGACTAAAGGAGACTATTTTGTTTTTGGAGAGGAAAACTAGATAAAAAAAAGAAGAGCAAATTGTTCTAATATTGAACGGTTGCTCTTCTTTTTCTTCTATTTAAAATATCCTCGAACGATTCCTTTTAAGCGATTTGCATGGAACCTACGTTTATCGTTTGAAACGTTTTGCGTCATGCGGAATGTAGCAGCCGCAACTGCACGTAAAAAGTAAGGGAAGCCATAATGTAAACGAATCACTTTTCCGAAGCCACCGGCATAGGAAAGAGCTCTTTTTAATGATTGCTCATTAATTACTTCTTCTTTTACTGGATGGTATACGAATAGGTCTTTTCTAAATAGTCCTGTATATCCATTTTTCATACCGCGCAGTACGAAGTCAGTTTCTTCACCGGCCCCGTAAATTGTTCCTGATCCAACACCTAAGTCTTCATTGAATGTACCAACATCTTGTACAAATTGTTTCGTAAAGAATAGTGCAAAAGATGGTCCCATGAAGCCATATTTGTCATTTAAAATAATATTTGTTTCGGGTGCAAGTATCAATGATCCTGTTCCTTCAACATTTGTAGTATTCGTTGATATAAACTGAATATCTTTATCGGTATTAAATGTTTCTAGAATGCTTTCTAGCACGTTGGTTTCATAAATACAGTCATCATCTGGAAAAGCAATAATATCGCCATCAGCTACTTTTAATCCTGCATTACGGGCACGGGATAATCCTTTAATAGGCGTATAAATATAATTAATAGCGAATTTCTCTTTGTAGTCTTCAAAGAGATCAGAAATAGGTGTATCATTTTGGTCAACTACAATGAGTTCGAAATTTTTATATGTTTGTTTTTCTAACGACTTTAGTAGATCAATAATATCATCACGTCTGCCGCAAGTGGCCATGATTAAAGAGAATTTCAATTATAACAGCTCCTTAAAGAGGGTTCATTTGTTTATATTTAGAAAAGAGTTTGTACGTTTGTGTTATATTGCATTAAGCTCGTTTGAATCTTGCTTTTATTTTGTCTAACAGCATAAAGAGAATCTCATCTTTTGCTATGAATAGGATAAGTGCATAAGCTAATCCGCATGCTAACATTGTGACAATAACTTGTAGAATTTGTCCTGAAATTACCGTATTCACTAAGAATGCTATTGGTAAAAACGTTAGTGAATAAAACAAGTATTTTAGCTTTTCCATATCGAATAATGTGTAATTTACTTTCAATTTCTTTTTTATATAAATATATTCCAATACAATCAATGTACAGTTAGCTATCGTTGTTGTAATAATTGCTGTTGTTGGTGTAAGTACGCGGAAGAATACCAGTGCGAAATTTAATACAAGGTTGATAAAACCGCAGATGAATAAAAAGCGCACTAAAATACTTTCTTTCTTTTTCACGTAAATAATTTGGTTGGATAAAATAGATTCAATTCCTACTGAAATCATATAAAATGCAAAAACCATTAATGTGTCACCAGCAGCAGCATACTCTTTTCCGCCGTAAATAATAACGGCTCCGTGAGCGATAAGCATTAAACCAATAGCAGCTGGGAACAACGTAATGAAATATACTTTTGAAATTTTGTTTAGTAATGATTCGTATTCTTCTTCAGTTGCGTTGCCTGATAAATAAGAAAGCCTTGGAATCGTAACTTGTACAACACTTAACATAAGTGTGTTAATAATGGTCATAATTTGAAAAGCCATTACATAGAAAGCGACTGTAGCTTCTCCGTTATTCTCTAATAAAAAGAAGCGATCTAATTGTGTATATAGCATATTAGCGTTTGAAAATATAACAACTAACAATAAAGGCTTTAAATGTGGAACAATTGTTAAATTAGAAAAATCAAATTTAACTCGACGCTTCACATATATAAAGCTAATGATATGGTTTAAAAATGTTGATAAGGCTAATAAAGCAGCGAATTTTTTATAGTCGTCCACCCCATGAATTAAAGCGAAAAGAAGTACTACATAAGTAAGTCGAACGATAACAGTTTTTTTCGTAATGAAATCATAATTTTCATGGGCCTCGTTAAACCATTCTACATAAAACAAATTTGAAATAAAATTAAATCCAAAGATGAGTAGTACAGGAAATAAATTTTGGTCACCGTATCCAAGGTAACTAAAGAGTACGAATGCCCCTAGAGCCAGGATGCTTGTTGTACAGTTAATCACATATAGACTTGTGAACAATTGCGAAACTTTTTTCTTATCATTTTTCACTAAGCTAATTTCACGTAATCCATATTGATATACACCAAATACAGCAAAAATGAAAAAATAATTAAAAATGGTTTCAGCGGAGCTAACTGTCCCTATTGAAGTTGCCCCGAGTGTTCGATAGGCGTAAGGGCCTACTAAAATTGGGAGAATGATATTAAAGGTATTGAGCAATATTTTATAGAAAATATTTGATACAAGTGACTTTTGCATAATTTCACCTTTCCATACAAATGAAAGTCAAATACAGCACCTTTCATGTGAATCATATTAGTTAGTGGAATAGATTCCTTAATGAATCAATTACTACCCGTAGTTAATAACTACGGGTATAAGTTTACCGCACATAAACTTTGTAAAGCAACTATTGGTTGATAGATCAGAGAGAATAAAACCTTTAGATGAAATATGAGGTTTTGTTCCATTTATATATTAGCTTAATAAGCGGAATGGAGTGATGGTAAATGAACGTATAATTGGTGTTATCACCTATACGTAATGATTCATAAAAAGGAAGATTGAGGTGATATAAGCGGATGTGGTTATATTCACTTTAAAAATTATAGCGAAACAAGGCCGGAATTGGACAGAATTCAGTATTAATTATGTTAGAAAAGGAAGATTATTTTTATGTAAACAAAGAAGCTGCCCCAAAGTAAGGTTCCAGCTACTTTGAGGCAGTGATTCTTCCACTGATGGATATTTCGTTTATAAACTCCAAGGTTTATTCAAGGTTAATACATCAGCCATTTCTTTACTTTTTGAACGGCTATCTTTTCTACTTTGTGCACGCTCTTTCCCCGTTTTATATAACCAATGTTCCTCTTCTGTTTCTGGTATCACCTGCGGTACAGAAGACGGCTTCCCATCTTTTATTGCTACGAATGTAATGAAGCAGGTTGCAGCAATGCGGCGTTCCCCTTCTAATAAATTTTCGGCAACGACTTTCACAAATACCTCCATAGAGGATCTACCGGTATAGCAAACGAATGCCTCATAGCAAACCGAATCCGTTTGGTGGATTGGGGTTAAAAAGTCAACGGAATCAATGGAAGCTGTTACGCAATGTTTCCGGCTATGTCTTGCTGCTGCAATAGATGCAATACTGTCAATTTCTGCTAACAATTTTCCGCCAAATAATGTTTGATGATTGTTTAAATCATTTGGGAAAACACGCGTTGTTTTAATTGCTTTCGATTCTCTCATAAATTTCTTATCCATATAATCTACTCCTATTTATGTTTTCAATCAGAGTGGCATGCTTGTTTACAATATAAAAAAGATAGGTGTCTTTTACCGAATGCAATTTGTTAATTAGAAGATTGAGATTCGATAAAGTGAAACTTTAATCAGTAGGGGTTCTTCATCCTTCACTGAGTATCATCTCTCACCAATCGGGCTCCCCGTTAATGCGGGATAACAACTGTACTTTATTAAAATAGAATAACATTGTATTTCTATGCGTGTAACTGAAAGAAAATTTACTTTGTATAGATTGTAGTGTAAAAGAGGTTTCGCTTACATTGCAAGTGAAAAAGTGATTGCTATATTTTTGTCATATAAATTTTCTAACTGTCATGAGTCCATTCGTGATAGAATCGTTGTGTTATGAATGGAATAGAGGTGCAATATACATATGAATCATATACAAACAGGGTTTTCATCTTTTTTTAGTAAAATGATTATTGGAACTATGCTTGCTTTTTTTGTTTATTCTTGTTGGAACGCCTTCGAGGGAAGTAAGCAATTTTTTGGAGGAAGCGCTACAAGTTTAACGATTGTGCTATCAATTTTCGTTATATTACTGTTACTTCTCTCTTCTATTTTGCAATATCGATTTACGGATAAACAGTTTCTCATTTTTCTAATGAGTATAACGGTGCTTGTTAGATTTGTAGCGATTCTCTTTTTTGATGCTCCAGTTATAGGAGATATGAGAGCTATGTATGAGACTGCAAAACAAGTTGCGCTAGGGAGCAGTAGTAATATAGCTCTTGTTAGTCAAGTTCCTTTCATTATATATGAGTCAGTATTAATTCGTGTATTTGGCGATGCAACATTTGTTTTGCAATTATGCAATGTTTTATATTGCGCAGGAACAGCATTTTTCATTTATCGAATCGCTGCAATTTTATTTCAAGAAGAATGCGGTCGAATTGCGGCGGTGTTTTACTCACTATATTTGCCAAATATTCTTTCCTGTTCATTATTAACAGGAGAATTATTCTCTATATTTCTATTTTACTTTGCAAGTTACATATTAATACATAAAGGATTGAGTCATTCTTACATATGGGCGTGTGCTGCAATACTATTTGCCCTTAGTAATATGATGTATCCAGTAGGCGCATTTATACTTATTTTAGTAATTGTGTATGTTCTGTTAGTGGAAGTATTCCAGAGTGCAGATAAACAAAATGTATTGTTAAAATTGATAGGAGTTTTGGCTGTATTTTATGCGACTCATTTCGGCATGAATTATGGGATTCAAGCAATGGGAATAAAGCAGTATGCCATTTCTAATGATACGTATGTGCAATCGGTTTTAATTGGGGAGCAGCGTAATAAACAAGAAACAGTTCAAGCAAAAAGCATGAAAGAACGCCTGGATCAAAATTTAAGCGAGTTAGAAACAGAACGGTTAGCTGCCGTTAAGCTAAGTGCAGATCGGTTATCTTCAGAAGGAATGAACGGGATATTACTAAAAGGTGAAAAACGTATCTTTATAGCTGTAACTTTATTTATGTCAATCGCGCTTTTACATTTTCTTATTCAGAAGCAAAAGAGCGAGGGTTATATGTTGTTACTTTTACTTATAATAGGATATATTGGCATGAAACTTTTAAATAAGGATGTTGTATATAGTAATTTAACTATACCGAGTCTATTCATTTTACAAAGCTTCGGTGTCTATATGTTGTCATTCTATTGTCAAAGGCTATTTTTCAAAAAATAAAGTAAAGCCTTTTTTCGGAGAAATACTAAGGTATGGGAGAAAAGAAAACTCATCATTTTTAAAAATGGTGAGTTTATTTATATTTAGGCATAAATAAAGAGAATTCACCTTGAATTCTCTTAATGACTTTTATTAGCATTAGCCTTTGCATGTGTCTTAAAGAAGACTGGAAAATGCACATTATATATAACAGTGACTACACGTATGATGAACGTTACTAGTAAACAAATATAAAAGGCTAATACGTGTGCACCCATTTCATACGTAATTAGGAAACTAATCGCACCTAAAATAGAAGCAATTGCATAAATCTCTTTGCGGAATACGTAGGGAATATCTTGAGCGCAAATATCACGCATAATCCCTCCACCAATACCTGTAATAACACCCATCGAAACAACTAAGAAGGAAGCATCAACATGATGTGACATGGCAGCATTTGCGCCAATAGCAGTGAAAACGCCTAAACCGACAGCATCTGAAAGCATAATGACAACTTGAAGTTTATTAATGCGTTCAAAAAACATACAAGTAAAAAGAGCGGCTAATACACTGACAAAAAAGTAAATCGGTTGTACAAATGCAACGGGAGGTAGGTTACCAATCATAATATCACGAATAATTCCGCCACCGAGTGCAGTAGCTACAGCTAAACAAAGGACACCAAATAAATCTAGATCTTTCTTTAAACCAACTAATGTACCAGAAATGGCAGCGGCGATAATGCCGAGAAACGTAAATATTTCGATTAATAACATGGCTCTAATTCCTTCCTCTTAAAGATGTTCCAGAGCAAAATATACACTAAAGTTTTAGAAATAACAATTACTTTTCGTTACATGTAGAAAAAAAGAAAAAATGAGGAAAGAAAGCGTTTGAAAATACGAAATGTGTAACATATAAGGAGGAAGAATATTATCCTATATCTATATATATAGTAAGTGAAAATATCAAGTAGTTAACTGAAAAATTATGTTATAATAAATATTTGAGACGAGTTAAGGATTTATTGTAAATTGTATAAAGTGAGATAAGGTTATGATAGTTATGGGGGTTCGAGATGTTAGAAAATAATAATTTAGGTAATAAATTTGGAAATTTTTTATTGATTTTCATTATGTTACAGCCAGTTTTAGACTTACTCACATCATTTTGCATCATGGTTTTGAAAATTGATACAACAATTGGGGTTATTACGCGTTTATTTGTAATGGCTCTTGGTGGAATTTATATTTTGCTTCAAGCAAGAGAAAAAGAAAATCGTAAATATGTCATATATTTAATAGTAGTCGGGATTGTTTTTGCAGCAGGTTTAGTAAACAATAAATTTATCAAAAGCCCTATTATGTTGGGAGAAGAAGTTAAATTTATAGCAAAATCGTTATATCCATTAATCATGCTTACTTGTTACATTTTTGTGTTTAAATCATTAAGAGAAAAAACAAATACGTATTCCAAAATGCGTAACTACATTGTGTATGCAACGTTAATTATAAATATTATCATGGTTATTTCGATTGCGACAGGAACGGATTATAATAGCTACGAATGGGTGAAACTTGGTTCACGTGGTTGGTTCTATGCAGGAAATGAACTAGGGGCCATTTTAGCAGTTATATGCCCAATTGTCGTTCTATATTCAATTGAAAAAACAACAAGCATAGCGAAGAGTTATTTTTGGATTCCTTCTATTTTAATTATCTTCTCATTATTTGCTGTTGGTACAAAGGTGGGAGTTGGAGCCATTTTTGGTACGATGGTTGTTGCTATTTTCATGTGTTATGTCCAAGCATTCCTGCAGCGTAAAGATAGAAAGAAGAAGCCATATTTACTGAACGGCATCCTTGCAACTGTCGTTTTTGCTGGAGTATTAGCGTATACACCATTTTCACCATTCTTAAAAAATATAGGACTTCACTTCCAAATTTTTGAGCAAAAGCAAGAAGTGAAAAAGGCGGAAGAAAAGAAAGCAGAAAAGAAAGAAGAAAAGACGCAGCATAAACCTCCTGTTACACAAGAGGAAAAAGAAAAAGAAATCGCAAAAGAAAAAGAAATAGAGAAAAAAGAAGAAACACAAGCAATGATTTTCAGTGGACGTGAGATATTTGAGAAAATGTATAAAGACTATTATGCAGAAGCTCCAACATCTCAAAAACTATTAGGAATGGGGTATTCCGGTAACTTTAAAGAGGATCAGGGTCCGAAACTAATTGAAAGAGATTTCCATGATTGGTTCTATACATTTGGAATTGTCGGTTTTGCTCTACTTTTAATCCCATTCTTATATTTTGGTGTGAAAATTCTTCTCGTATTAGTAACTAGATTTAAGGATGTATTTACAGTCAAATACGGATTATTAGCAACTGCACTCGGTTTAGCATTGGGTATCGCATTTATAGCGGGACATGTATTAACGGCGCCTGGAGTAAGTATTTATTTTGCTGTAATTTTTGCATATTTAATCGTTGATTTAGAAATTGAATGATAGAAAAATAAAAGCTAGCGTCACGTTAGCTTTTATTTTTTGTTATAGTAACTATAAGAGAACATAAAGATGGAGGAAGAAAGAGATGAAAGTGTTGCATATGAATGCTGGAGCAGAAGAAGGTGGCGGGAAAACTCACATTATTTCACTTTTGTCGCAATTTCCAAAAGATGAAGTTGAACTACTTGTGTTTGAAGAAGGTGCGATTGCTAGAGAAGCAAGAGAGCTCGGAATTAAGGTGCACGTTTTTTCTCAATCATCTCGTTATGACATATCGATTCTTTCCAAAATACGTACGTTTATTAACGAAGAACACTTTGATATTGTACATACACATGGCGCGCGCGCGAACTTTTATCTTTCTCTTCTAAAAAGGAAGATACGTGCAAAATGGGTAACAACGGTTCATAGTGATCCAACCCTCGATTTTATGAAGCGTGGTTTAAAAGGGTGGATTTTTACAAAGTTAAACTTACAGTCTTATAAGAAAGTTGATTTGTTTTTTGCAATTACAGAACGTTTTAAGAAAAATACTGTAGCACTCGGTGTGCCAGAAGATAAAATTTGTACTGTTTATAACGGGATTGAGTATGACGATGTTCCAGCAAGGCCTTATAATATGAAAGATAAACTGGGCATAGAAGAAGAAGTATTTACAGCGATTCAAGTAGCGCGTCTTCATCCTGTAAAAGGACATAATATTTTATTTGATGCCTTGCAAAAAATAACGATTCCTAACATAAAAGTATTGTTAGTTGGCGATGGTCCAATTGAGACAGAATTGAAAGAGACAGTAAGGCAAAAAGGTTTAGAAGATAAAGTGATGTTTTTAGGATATCGTTCGGATGTAAAAGAATTATATGCATCCGCTCATATTAATTTATTAACTTCTTATAGTGAAAGCTTCCCACTTGTATTATTAGAAGCCGCAAATCAACGTTTAACGTCTATTGCAACAAATGTTGGTGATATGGAACAGTTGATTGTGGATCATACATATGGATGGATTGTACCGATTGGTGATGCGCATGCATTAGCAATTGCATTAGAGGAAGGCTATAGGAAGTGGGTGAATGGTGAATTAGCATCGATGGGTGAACGTTTGTATGAGCATGCTTCTTCTCATTTCTCATTACGAAATCTATATGAAGATACTCATAAAGCATATAAAAAACTTTTATTGAAATAGAGAGGATTATAATTATGGCAGTACAAACAGTTGATATTTTAGGTGTCCCTTTCTCTACGATGACAATGGAAGAGACAATTCGATATATCATGAAGCAGTTAGAATTAGAACAAACTCATACATTTCAAGTTGTAACAGCGAATCCGGAAATTGTAATGTGTGCGAAAAAAGATCCAAGTTTTCATCAAACACTTTTACAAACAGATTTAATTACACCAGATGGTATTGGTGTTGTAAAAGCAAGCGGTATGCTAGGTACACCATTAAAAGAGCGCGTAGCAGGTTTTGATTTAATGAGTGATTTATTTGGAGCGTTGTCGAAAGAGAATAAATCTGTGTCTGTTTTTTTACTTGGAGCAAAACCACATGTTGTGAAAGGTGCGGCTGATCATTTAACAAAAACATATGGAGCTGTATCTATTGTGGGAACACAAGATGGCTACTTCAAACAAGAAGAGGAAGAAGATATTATTTCTCGTATTCAAGAAGCAAAGCCTGATCTATTACTTGTAGCACTCGGATTCCCGAGACAAGAAAACTTTATTCAAAATAATAAGCATCGTTTGCAAGCAAAGGTAGCTGTTGGTGTAGGGGGTAGTTTGGACGTTTGGGCAGGAGAAGTAAAACGTGCGCCAAAATGGATTCAGGCCATTCATTTAGAATGGTTTTACCGTCTATGTAGTAATCCGACGCGTTGGCGTCGTCAGCTTGTATTAGCTGAATTTCTAAAAGAAGTGATGCGTTCGAAAAAGTAGCGAAATATCGCTGCTTTTTTTTTTATATAAATACGGATTGAAAGACCGACGTAAAACCATTCCTTTTAGGTGGTAGAGAGAATCTGCCGGTGGATAGAAGTGGTCAGTTCCTTTTTTAGCCTCATGCCATGTGAAAACAGAAGGAGAAAATGAATGGAAGTCTCTTTTTGGTTTCCATAGCCGCAATTTATATGTTGGAAAATCAAATTGGATTTATATATTTGGGGAAATTTGTGAAGTATTTCTTGCTAATAAGGGAGGCTTCTTATGGGGAATTTAAAATAAAACCTTACAAGTAAGTGTAGAAATAAAGTGAAACTTTCATCAATAGAGGGCTGTATCTCTCGTGTTTCTCTCTGAATATTGAGGTGAGGGTCTTACCGATCCTAAATAGCAAGATAAAAGTATTTTACTTATACAATACACACATGTAAAATGATGTGTAAAGACACCTGTGTAAGGAGGACTTCTAGTGGGGGATATAAAAGAAATTTCAAAGCGCAAGCTTCTTGGAATAGCGGGGCTTGGTTGGTTATTTGATGCAATGGATGTTGGGATGCTATCATTTGTCATCGTGGCACTACAAAAAGAATGGGGACTAAGTAGCCAAGAGATGGGATGGATTGGAAGTGTAAATTCGATCGGTATGGCGGTTGGGGCACTTTTATTTGGCATATTAGCAGATAAAATGGGCCGGAAATCTGTTTTTATTATAACGTTATTATTATTTTCTATCGGTAGTGGTTTAACAGCTTTATCAACGACATTAACAGTATTCATTATATTACGCTTTTTAATTGGTATGGGACTTGGCGGAGAATTACCGGTCGCTTCGACACTTGTATCTGAAAGCGTTGAGGCGCATGAGCGTGGGAAAATTGTTGTATTACTAGAAAGCTTTTGGGCTGGTGGTTGGTTAATTGCAGCTCTTATTTCTTATTTTGTAATTCCAAAGTATGGCTGGCAAGTAGCGATGGCATTAAGTGCGATTCCAGCTTTTTATGCACTATATTTACGATGGAATTTACCAGATTCACCAAGGTTTGAAAAGGTTGAGAAAAAACAATCTGTGATTACAAATATAAAGGCAGTGTGGTCTTTAGAATATCGAAAAGCAACGATTATGTTATGGATCTTATGGTTCTGTGTTGTCTTTTCTTATTATGGCATGTTCCTTTGGCTACCAAGTGTGATGGTGTTAAAAGGATTTAGTTTAATAAAAAGTTTCCAGTACGTATTAATCATGACATTGGCACAGCTTCCAGGGTACTTTACTGCCGCATGGTTTATTGAACGCCTCGGCCGTAAATTTGTTTTAGTTACGTATTTAATTGGCACAGCATGTAGTGCTTACGTCTTTGGAGTAGCTGAATCGCTTACGACATTATTGGTAGCAGGAATGCTATTGTCCTTCTTTAATCTAGGGGCATGGGGTGCGTTATATGCATATACACCTGAGCAGTATCCGACAGTAATTCGCGGTACTGGGGCAGGTATGGCTGCAGCATTTGGCCGTATTGGCGGTATTCTTGGTCCGTTGTTAGTAGGTTACCTTGTTGCTTCCCAAGCTTCTCTTTCTTTAATCTTTACAATCTTTTGCAGTTCCATTTTAATAGGAGTGCTTGCAGTGGTTGTACTTGGACAGGAAACGAAGCAACAAGAATTGGTATAACAAAGGAAGGAAGTCCAAAAGACTTCCTTCCTTTGTTATTATTCAGAAAAAGAGTAGCATATTAAATAGAAAATATGCATAGAAAAAGGGATTGTTTTGTACTAAAGCGAATGTATACAACAAGACATATGGACAAAACAATTAGGTGGTTGGGCAGATGAAAATTTTACTTATCATGGAAGAGACAGAAAATAGAAATCGATTAATTGAGACATTTACAGAAAGTATGCGAAATATAGAGTGCTTTGAAGCAAGAACAGGAATGGAGTCTTTACAAGTAGCCAAAAAGCATATTCCTGACTTTGTTTTTTTAGATACAAAATTAAAGGATGGAACAGGTTTTGAATTCTCTAGTTTATTACAACAATTAAGTTGTAGTGCAAAGTTTATTTTTATAGGTAAGAATATAGAGGAGGCAATAACAGCCTTTCGCTTCCAAGCATTTTATTATTTATTACAGCCCTTTCGTGAGGAAGACTTACAATTTCTGTTGCATAGAATAGAGCAGGAAAAAGGAAAGAATATAAAAAATCATTTGCGCAAACTTCCAATTGAAAGTCATGAAGGAATTACATATGTTTTTCCAGATAATATTATATATGTAAGCAAGAATAAGGAGAATAAAACCGTTTCGATATATACAACAGATAATCAGTATATTTCAACATACACACTTCAAGAATTAGAAAATAAATTAACAGCATATGATTTTTTACGCGTTCATAAAAGTTATTTAATAAATGTTAAGTATGTTCAGGAACTAAAGCCTTATTATAACGGAACCTATAATCTTTATTTAGAAAGGTATGATGAGCAGTCGATTCCTGTTAGTCGGAATTATGTAAAACGACTTCGAAATAAAATTGAACTATGACAAGTTGTGAGTGAATTTCAACATGTTAACATAAGAATCCTTCATGATAAGGAGGATTTAAATTAAATATTCAGAAAATTTAGTACAATCTCCACTAAGAAGTAGTATAGGGGGAATTGTATGTGAAGGCATTTAAGTCAATTTTACTTTGGGGTGTAATCGCAGCAATAGGAGCAGCTGGATTTGGTGTAATTGCTTTATCACAAGGCGAAACGATTAATGCTGTATGGTTATTAGTCGCAGCAGTTTCTGTATATGCGGTTGCGTATCGTTTCTATAGTAGATTTATCGCACGAAAAGTATTTGAACTAGATAATAATCGACAAACACCTGCTGAGACGCTAAATGATGGGAAGGATTATGTTCCAACAAATAAATGGGTATTATTTGGACATCACTTTGCAGCAATTGCTGGAGCAGGCCCACTAGTAGGTCCAATTTTAGCAGCGCAGATGGGATATTTACCAGGAACAATTTGGATTATTGTTGGAGTTGTAATTGCTGGAGCAGTACAAGATTTTGTTATTTTATTTGCTTCAATGAGACGTAATGGAAAATCATTAGGTGAAATGATTAAAGATGAGATTGGTCCTGTAACAGGATTAATTGCGATGATTGGTATTTTAGGTATTATGATTATTTTATTAGCGGTATTAGCTTTAGTAGTTGTGAAAGCGCTTGTTGGTAGCCCTTGGGGAATGTTTACAATCGCAGCGACAATTCCAATCGCTATTTTAATGGGTGTTTATATGCGTTACATTCGTCCTGGACGAGTTGGGGAAGGATCCGTTATCGGTATTATTTTACTTCTTTTATCTCTTGTGGGAGGACAGTATGTAGCTGAGAATCCTACACTTGCAAGTATGTTTACTTTTAGTGGTGAAACAATTGCAATTATGCTTATTGTATACGGTTTCATTGCGTCTGCGTTACCGGTGTGGATGCTCTTAGCTCCACGTGATTATTTAAGTACCTTTTTAAAAGTGGGTACGATTGTTGGGCTAGCAATCGGGATCCTCATTGTAGCGCCAGACCTACAAATGCCAGCTGTGTCCAAGTTTATTGACGGAACAGGACCAGTGTTTTCTGGAAATCTATTTCCGTTTTTATTTATTACAATTGCATGCGGGGCTGTATCAGGGTTCCATGCTTTAGTTTCTTCTGGTACGACGCCGAAGATGATCGAAAGAGAAGGACATGCCCAGCCAATTGGTTACGGGGCAATGCTAATGGAATCGTTCGTTGCAGCGATGGCAATGATTGCGGCTTGTGTATTAACACCAGGAACGTACTTTGCAATTAACAGTCCAGCGGCTCTTATCGGGACCGATGTCTCGCAAGCAGCTCAAGTTATTTCTTCTTGGGGATTTGCAATTACACCAAATGAATTAAGGGACCTTGCTGTAAATGTCGGTGAACAAACAATTTTATCTCGTACAGGTGGTGCACCAACATTAGCAATTGGGATGGCGTATATCTTTTCACAAGTAATTGGTGGCACTGCGATGATGGCGTTCTGGTATCACTTTGCTATTTTATTTGAAGCATTATTTATTTTAACTACAATTGATGCTGGTACACGTGTAGGACGATTTATGATTCAAGATATTTTAGGACACGTATATAAACCATTTGCGAAAACAGATTCTACGCTGGCTAATATTATTGCAACAACATTATGCGTGTTAGGTTGGGGATATTTCTTATATCAAGGTGTAGTTGATCCGCTCGGTGGAATTAATACATTATGGCCGCTCTTTGGAATTGCTAACCAAATGTTAGCTGGAATCGCTTTATTACTTGGAACAACGATATTGTTCAAAATGGGGAAAAAGGCATACGTTTGGGTGACGCTTATTCCAACAGTGGGATTGCTCATTGTAACGATGACAGCTGGCTATCAAAAATTATTCCATGAGAACCCGAAAATTGGATTTTTATCGCATGCAAAAGTATTTCAAAATGCTTTAGATGACGGGAAAATACTAGCGCCGGCGAAAAATGTGGTGCAGATGAAACAAATTATTTTCAATGATTATATCGATGCAGCACTTTGTGGCGTTTTCATGGTAGTTGTTATCGCAGTTCTTATTTCTGCTATTCGTATATGGATTAAAGTATTGCAAAATAAGGCAACACCATTAAAAGAAGCGCCATATATTTCAAGAGATGAAAGTGAGTCGAGAAATTATGCTTAAAAAACTGGGGAAGGTGTGGAGAACAAGAAAGCAATTTATTAGTTTGCTTGTTGGAGTACCAAGTTATGAAACGTATGTTACTCATATGAAACAGCACCATCCAGAAGAAGCGGTTCTATGCCGAAAACAGTTTTTTGCAGAGGCACAGGAAGCTAGATTCAATGCGAAAGGTGGAAAGATATCGAGGTGTTGTTGAAGAGAAAGAGCGATTCGTCGCTCTTTTTTTACATTTTTGTTGTTTCACGTGGAACAGCAAAAAGTAAACAGTTTTGAGATTAAGGGACAAGTTCAGTTTAGAGAAATAAAAAACAAGCTATCCAGAGATAGCTTGTTTTTTATTTCTTATACAAGTTCTTTGCCAGCAGTAAATTTACGATATGCACCGTGATGTGTTGGTCCGATGTATTCGTTTAATTTGAAAGAGTGACGAATCGCAGCTGTAATGAATTCTTTTGCGATTGCTACAGCTTCTTTTACAGATTTACCTTTTGCAAGTTCTGCTGTAATTGCTGCAGAGTATGTACAACCTGCGCCGTGTGTATTTGTTGTATCAATTTTCTCTGATTCTAGAAAATCGAATGTTTCTCCATCGTACAATACATCAATTGCTGTTTCTGTACCTAGTTTGCTACCGCCTTTAATGAGTACATATTTTGCACCTAAAGCATGGATTTTTTTAGCAGCTTCTTTCATGTCTTCAAGGGAATTAATTTTCACACCGCTTAATTGGTATGCTTCAAATAAGTTTGGTGTTACAACTAATGCTTTTGGAACAAGTACATCGCGTAAGCAGTCATTTGTTTCAGGATGCAATGCTTCATCTGCCCCTTTACAAACCATAACGGGGTCTACTACTACATTTTGTAGGTTATGCTTTTCAATTGTTTCAGCAACCATTTCAATGATTTCAACAGATCCAAGCATACCTGTTTTTAAAGCATCAACACCAACACCTTCAATTGTTGTTTCTAATTGTGGTTTGAGTGTAGAAGCAGGAATAGGGAATACGTTATGTGCCCAGCCGTTATGTGGATCCATCGTTACGATTGTTGTAAGAGATGTCATTCCGTACACACCAAGTTCTTGGAACGTTTTTAAATCTGCTTGTATACCAGCGCCGCCGCTTGTGTCAGAGCCAGCGATTGTAAGTGCTTTGTTTAATGTCATTGTGAAAGCCCCCTCAGGTGATATAATGAAAACTACATTTTCATCCATTATATCAATGTTATGGATAAGTACAAAGCGAAAAAGTTACTTGTATGTTTGAGAATACATTGAATTTGGTACAATGAGAAAAGAAAATATTGTATGTAGGAGACAATGTATGTTTCAAGAAAACCGTATAAGTGAATTAGCCATATTAAAAGAGATTGCAGAAACATTAAATACATCTAATGATACGTATCATGTGTTACAAGCAGTATTAGAAAAATTGTTGCATGTAACGGGATTAACAACCGGATGGATCTTTCTTGCTGATGAAAATGGTAGGTATACAAAATTAATTGATTATCAGCTACCAGCAGCGCTTTCCTTTCAAAATAAAAAGCCGATGTGCGAAGGAGAATGCTGGTGTTTACGCCGTTTTGTAGAAGGGAAATTAGAACGAGCGGTTAATATTATTGAATGTAAACGAATTAACAACGCGATTGAAAATAATTGGGGTGACACAGAAGGGATTCTTCATCATGCGACTGTTCCATTAAAAGCTGGTGGGGAAGAATTTGGTGTACTAAATGTAGCGGGCCCAGGGAAAATACATTTTTCTGAAGAAGAACTGATGCTATTACAATCGGTTGCTCTGCAAATTGGAACAGCTTTAAAACGAACGAAGCTATATGAAAATGAAAAGAAACGTGCTCATTATTATGTGAAACTAGAGCGTTTTATTCAGGAACTAAGAAAGATTCATAAATTAAGTACATTGCCAGAAGAAATTGTAAAACAAGTGGGAGATGTATTTCTATGGGAGCAAGTCGCATTTTTTATACAAGAAGAACAGCTCTCTATGCGAGCTTTCTATAAGAAGCATACAGTACAAGAGGATTTTGGTTTAGAGAGAGCGGCAAAGGAAGCGATAGAAAAGAACCGGCCTATTTTAATGAAAAGACAAGTTGGAAATGGTGTTCATCCTAATGGTTCTATTATTGCAGCTCCAATCCATATTCGAAATCATGTGTTTGGTGTTTTATGTGTGAATTCAAACAAGGGTGAGTTTGATACAAATGCCGTAGACGTTCTTCAAGCGCTAACGAATCATATTTCGTTAATGATTGAAAATTTACGATTAAACCAGCAGCGTCGTGAGCTTGTCAGAATGGAAGAACGAAACCGCTTGGCAAGGGATCTGCACGATTCAGTTTCACAAAAATTATTTTCATTAACCTTCATGACAAAGGGAGCGGAAGCAGTTTTGAAGGGACAAAATGAAAGGGTAGATCAATCTCTTCATGAGATGAGAGAGTTAGCGAAAGGTGCCTTAAAAGAAATGCGGACACTTATTTGGCAGCTTCGTCCAGCGGGGCTAGAAAAAGGATTACTGCCAGCCTTAAAGCAATATGGTGAAAATTTAGGTTTGAAAATACGTGAACAGGTTACAGGTGTGCGTGATTTACCACGTGTAGTGGAAGAAACGCTATGGCGAATTGGGCAAGAGGCGTTAAATAATGTGAGTAAACATGCGGGAGTAACAGAGGCGACAATTTATTTGAAAGTAACGGAGAAAGAAGTGTCTTTAGAGGTAGTTGATTACGGGTTTGGTTTTATAGAAAAAGACATAAAAGAGAAAAAGTCGCTTGGTATGACAACAATGCGTGAACGCGCAGAGTTAATTGGCGGATGTATTACGATTGTAAGTGAGAAAAAACGAACGAGTATAAAAGTTATTGTACCGTTATAATGCCATGTGAAAATGAGGGAAATTTGTGAAGATAAAAGTATTATTAGTTGATGATCATACAGTTGTTTTAAAAGGGTTAGCATTCTTCTTAAGCACGCAAGCAGATTTGGAGCTAGTTGGAGAGGCTAATAACGGAAAAGAAGCGTTAATGAAAGTAGAAGAGTTGCAGCCAGATGTTGTACTAATGGATTTATATATGCCAGAGATGGATGGGATCGAAGCAACCGCGTGTATAAAAAAAGAGTATCCCAATGTAAAAGTGCTCGTATTAACTAGTTTTTCGGATCAAGCACACGTGTTACCAGCTTTAAAGGCTGGAGCAAGTGGATACATTTTAAAGGATGTCGAGCCGGATCAACTGGTGGAAGCCATCCGTAGTGCATACAAAGGAAATATTCAGCTTCATCCTGATATAGCCAGTAGCCTTCTTTCTCAAACGTTGCCGCAAGAAGAGAAACAGGAGTTATCAAATATTCATGTAGATGTACTAACGGCAAGGGAGAATGAAGTATTGCAACTCTTGGCAAAAGGGATGAGTAATAAGGAAATTGCATCTGTTTTAGTTATTACCGAAAAAACAGTAAAAGCTCATGTAAGTAGTATTTTAAGTAAATTAAATCTATCGGATCGTACACAAGCAGCTTTATATGCAGTGAAAAATGGAATCGTATAAGACAAAAGTCGTAAGACCTAGTTCGCCTTTAGGAGGCGGACTTTTTTTTTGAAAAGATACGTCCATGTGAGGAAGAAATGAAAGGAGAGAGAGGATAAAATGGTATTTGTAAGCAACAACAATTACAAGGGATTGTCCCTTTTTAGCGAGTAAATAATAAACAACGTAAGAGTGAGTATTAGGAGGAAAATAAAACATGACAACAGTTTTATTCGTAAAGGCTAACAACCGCCCAGCGGACCAAGCAGTTAGCGTGAAATTATATGAAACATTTTTAGCAAGCTACAAAGAATCACATCCCAATGATACAGTGGTAGAACTTGATTTATATAATGAAGAGTTGCCATATGTAGGCGTAGATATGATTAATGGTACATTTAAAGCTGGTAAAGGGTTTGATTTAACAGCAGAAGAAGCAAAAGCAGTAGCTGTTGCGGATAAATATTTAGATCAATTCCTTGCTGCTGATAAAGTGGTATTTGGTTTCCCGTTATGGAACTTAACAATTCCAGCTGTACTGCACACATATATCGATTACTTAAACCGTGCTGGAAAAACATTCAAATATACACCAGAAGGTCCAGTAGGTCTTATCGGTGATAAGAAAATTGCACTATTAAATGCACGCGGTGGTGTATATTCTGAAGGACCAGCAGCTGGCGTAGAAATGGCTGTTAAATATGTAGCAAGCATGATGGGCTTCTTCGGTGCAACAAATATGGAACAAGTGATCATTGAAGGCCATAATCAATTCCCAGATAAAGCAGAAGCAATTATTGCAGAAGGCCTTGAAAAAGCTGCTAAAGTAGCAAGCGCATTCTAATTAACAAAATAATCGTCACTCAATATGCAGTATCAACGTCTTTATGGTGTTGGTGCTGCTTTTTTGTTGTTTGTGAATAAAGAAGTAGCCTAGCAGACGAGCTTGCGGGATTTCGTTATTTTATTGCCGCTCGAGCTCATCAGCTAACTTTTGTAATTGCTTTTTGTCCTGTATTAGGTATATTCTTCCGTCTTTTTTTAACCAATTTTGCTGACAAAACTGCTTTAATACATATAAGAGATGACGATAACTAACGTTTAAGTATTCAGAAGCCTCTGTATGCTTTTCGAGATAACAATTGTTTTGCTCAGTTAACAGAATAAAAGCTGCTAAGCGATTTTCTAAAGGATAGTTATAGCTTTTCGCATATTGTTCAGTCCGAGAGATTGTTTTTTCTCCAATAAATTTGCATAGCTGTTGTAAGAAGTGTGCGTCCTGCAACAAGAGATGACGACAATCTTTCAAGGGAAGAGCTAAACAGATACATGGTTCTATAGCTTCAATCCCTTTTGTTACAGACTCGACTCCAATTAATCCTAATTCTCCAATAAGCGATGGGGATTTTACAAAGTTAATTAAGGAAGTTTTTCCATTTTGATGACTCATATATATTTTTGCTTTTCCGGAAATTAAGTAATAAAGATAGGGAAGTTCTTCTCCTTCGTTGCAAATCATTTCTTTCTTTTGAAAAGAATGAACTTCTATATATGGAAAAATATCAAATGAAAAGAACGTTTGAAAGTTGAAGTGCTGTACATAGTTGTAAATCTCATCTCGTTTTTTTTCGATTTTCATTTTTTCACCTCTTATTTAGTATGAGATATCTCCTATTCTTTTTACAAGTGGAAGTGATACGATTTATTTGAGAACAAAAGCAAAAGTGTATTTTTATAGGGGAAAGGAAGAGAAGCAACATGAGGAAATATCAAACATTACTATTTGATGTAGACGATACATTACTAGATTTTAAAGCGGCTGAGAGAACAGCGTTACATTTACTTTTTGAGGAACAAAAAATCCCTTTAACTGATGAAATTACAGCACATTATAAAAAAATAAACCAAGGTCTGTGGAAATCCTTTGAGGAAGGAAAAATAGACCGAGATGGGGTAGTAAATACTCGGTTTTCAATTTTATTTAAGAAGTACGGTCAGGAAGTTGATGGACCTTTGTTTGAACAAAATTATCGAAGGTATTTAGAAGAAGGGGATCAGCTTATTCAAGGAGCCTTTGAACTAATACAAGATTTCCAAAATGAATATGATTTATATATTGTTACAAACGGTGTTTCCAAAACGCAAGATAAACGTCTGCGTAATTCGGGATTACATTCATTCTTTAAGGATATTTTTGTTTCAGAAGACACTGGTCATCAAAAGCCAATGAAGGAATACTTCGATTATGTTTTTGCACGAATTTCTAATTTTTCTGTGGAGAAAGGATTAATTATCGGTGATTCATTAAGTGCAGATATTAAAGGTGGGCAACTAGCAGGATTAGACACATGTTGGTTTAATCCTGCAAAGAAGCCGAATCCTACTGGAATTGTTCCGACTTATGAAATACAAAGTCTTAATGAGCTGTATCAAGTTTTACGATAATTACTATCTTCTTAGATTAAAACATGACGTTATCCCTTTAAAGATTCTAAGGATATTGGGAGAGCACCTTGTGCAACAAGCCAAAGAAATAGAGGGAAAATGAATTGGTTAAGGTATAGATGTTATTGTAAAATAGTGAAAACTCGCGTTATGTACGTGAGTTTTTTTTCATATGAATGAATATAGGACTTATTGTGATTTTATGGTGAAATTTACCATAATGGAGGGAGAGGTTTGGGTGTTTTTATTTATACTGCTTTAGCAGCATGTACCTGTATATTAATTAGTTCGTTAATTTTGCAAAGGCAATTTCCTTATAAAAAATATGATGTTGTTTTGTCTACTATAATGATTGGAACGGGTATGGTCCTTATGCTTTATGCTGCTTATGGCGTTAAGATTTCGATTGGTAAAAATTTATGGTATATAGGGGTGTTCACAGTAATCGGGATTGTAATGGGTACCTTTATAAATTTAGCTATAAAAATTGGAAGGAAAAAAGATAGGTATAAATTCCATGTTGTTGGTCACATGATAGGCTTTTTAGCATGTGCCATACAAGTCATAACCTATTTTTATCGAGAATATCAGTGGACTTTCTTTCATGTAGACCAGTTTTCTATTTTTATTATGGTTATGGTATCTATACTATTTGTTTGTATTGCAGTGTTTCTTCATCGAATTTTTTTCATGTGCGCTGCGATTTTTCCAAGTTTATATGCAATGATATACTTATCTATTCCTTTGATGATTGTTAGTAATAGCTTGCTTATAATAGCCGCTTTACTCATGACGATAGAGTATGAAAAGAAAAAACGTGTAAGTAAACGTGTAGAATATTTTAGGGGTAAAGGTTAATTATAATAATATTTTAATATAATTTTAATTTTCGGAATAAATAATTAAACATTTAATAAAATCTTTTATAAACATTCAGAAAAATAATTGACATTAGGAAATTATTGCTATAAAATCAACGGTAATTGCATAGTCTTATCAAGAAAAGGTGGAGGGACAGGCCCTATGAAACCTTGGCAACAGCCGTATAGCGGAATTGTGCCAAATCCTGCAGGTAATAAACCCTGAGAGATAAGAAAGAGACTTTAGAGCGTGTTTTCAAACTGCTTCTTTCTTGTTAGGGAAAGAAGCAGTTTTTTTATTTTCTATAAAAGAAAGGAGAATAAGAAATGGGAGAATCATGGGGGAAAGGAACGATTTGTGTGCAAGGTGGTTATACACCGAAGAATGGTGAACCACGTGTTTTACCACTCTATCAAAGCACGACGTACAAATACGATACGTCTGATGATTTGGCAGCGCTCTTTAATTTAGAGGCAGAAGGTTATATTTATACACGTATTGGGAATCCGACACTGGCAGCATTTGAACAAAAGTTATCCGATCTAGAAGGCGGAGTTGGAGCTGTTGCAACAGCCTCTGGTCAAGCGGCTATTATGCTTGCTGTTTTAAATATTTGTAGTAGTGGTGATCATTTGCTTTGTTCTTCAACCGTTTATGGGGGGACATTTAACTTATTTGGGATGAGTCTACGTAAATTAGGGATTGATGTTACATTCTTTAATCCAAACTTATCTGCTGATGAAATTGTGGCACTTGCAAATAACAAGACAAAGCTGATTTATGCAGAATCACTTGGTAATCCAGCGATGAATGTCTTGAACTTCAAAGAATTTTCAGCTGTTGCTAAAGAGTTAGAAGTACCTTTTGTTGTTGATAACACGTTAGCGACACCATATTTATGCCAAGCGTTTGAACACGGAGCAAATATCATTGTTCATTCCACAACAAAATACATTGATGGCCATGCAAGTTCATTAGGCGGTATTGTTATTGATGGAGGAAATTTTGATTGGACAAATGGGAAATATCCCGAGCTTGTCGAACCAGATCCAAGTTATCATGGCGTAAGTTATGTGCAGAACTTTGGGCAGGCAGCATATATTGTGAAAGCTCGTGTTCAACTATTAAGAGACTATGGAAACTGTATGAGCCCATTCAATGCGTATATTAGCAACATCGGTTTAGAAACATTGCATTTACGAATGGAGCGTCATAGTGAAAATGCTCTTGCAGTTGCGAAGTGGCTTGCTAACCATGATCGTGTTGAATGGGTGAATTATCCGGGATTAGAAAGTAATGAAAATTATCCGCTAGCGCAAAAGTACTTAGCAAAAGGTGCAAGTGGTGTTTTAACATTCGGTATTAAAGGAGGGCTAGAATCTGCGAAGGAGTTTATTGCAAATGTGGAGCTGGCAACTCTTGTGACACACGTAGCAGATGCGAGAACATGTGTGATTCATCCTGCTAGTACAACGCATAGACAGTTAAATGAAGAAGAGCAGCGTTTAGCAGGCGTTACATCTGATTTAATTCGCTTATCCGTCGGTATAGAAGATGTTTCTGATATTATTGCGGACCTAGAGGAAGCATTAGTTGGAGGCAAAGCACATGCCGATCATTGTTGATAAGGATTTACCAGCCCGTAAAGTATTGCAAAAAGAGAATATTTTTGTGATGACAAAAGAGCGAGCTGAAACGCAAGATATACGTGCTTTAAAAATTGCGATTTTGAACTTAATGCCAACAAAACAAGAAACTGAAGCGCAATTGCTCAGGTTACTCGGTAATACACCACTTCAATTAGATGTGCATTTGCTTCATATGGAGTCTCATATATCTCGTAATGTAGCGCAAGACCATTTAACAAGTTTTTATAAAACATGTCGTGATATTGAGGGAGAAAAATTTGATGGTCTCATTATTACAGGGGCGCCGATTGAAACACTTCCTTTTGAAGATGTAGATTATTGGGAAGAACTCAGGCGTATAATGGAATATTCAAAAACGAATGTAACATCTACATTGCATATTTGTTGGGGAGCACAGGCTGGTTTGTATTATCACTATGGAATTCCGAAATACCCGCTTGAAGAAAAAATGTTTGGTGTATTCGAACATGAAGTGCAGGAACAGCATGTGAAATTGTTACAAGGGTTTGATGAACTCTTTTTTGCACCTCATTCTCGCCATACAGAAGTGCGTAGAGCTGACATTGAAAAGGTGTCAGAACTGACGTTACTAGCAACATCAGAAGAAGCGGGTGTCCACCTTGTTATGGGGCAAGAGGGGAAGCATGTTTTTGTGCTTGGTCATAGCGAATATAGCTGCGATACGTTAAAAGAGGAATATGAACGTGATAAACAAAGAGGGCTAGATATTAAGGTTCCCAAAAACTATTTTAAACATAATAATCCAGCTGAAAAACCACTTATAAGATGGCGGAGTCATGGAAACTTATTATTTTCAAATTGGTTAAATTATTATGTATATCAAGAAACCCCTTATATTTTGTAAGGTGATCATTATATAACACGTGGCAACGTTTTCTTTGTAAGGATTATCTTATATTTTTCTAAATGTTCAAAATACATTGTTTTTCAGAATTTTACCTTATATAATGGCATCTAAATACAATTCTTTAGAGGGGTGGACAGTATCATGAATGAAATTCAAGTGGGCTTATTAGGCCTTGGAACAGTTGGCAGCGGTGTGGTTCGTATTATTACGGATCATCAAGATCGTCTTATGCACCAAGTCGGTTGCCCAGTGAAAGTAACAAAAGTATTAGTGCAAAATATTGAAAAAGAGAGAGAGGTCCAAGTACCCTCTACCTTATTAACGAAAAATGCCAATGAAATTATAGATAATCCTAATATTGATGTTGTCATTGAAGTGATGGGCGGCATAGAGGAAGCGAAAGCATATATTTTACAAGCTTTGAAAAATGGTAAACATGTTGTTACTGCTAATAAGGATTTAATGGCATTGCACGGAGCAGAACTTTTGACGGTGGCAAAAGAAAATCAGGCTGATTTATTTTACGAGGCAAGCGTAGCTGGAGGGATTCCAATTCTTCGCAGCATCGTAGAAGGGCTTTCTTCAGATCTGATTACGAAAGTGATGGGAATCGTGAACGGAACAACAAACTTTATTCTGACAAAAATGTCTGACGAAGGGAGAGCATACGACGACGTGTTAAAAGAAGCGCAGCAGCTTGGATTTGCGGAAGCAGATCCAACATCAGATGTTGAAGGTTTAGATGCAGCAAGAAAAATGACGATTTTAGCTACTCTAGGTTTTTCTACAAATGTAGAGCTTGGAGATGTGAAGGTGAAAGGGATTACTTCCATTACCGAGGAAGATATTGCATATAGTAAAAGCTTAGGATACACAATTAAATTAATTGGGCTTGCAAAGCGCGATGGTGAAAAGTTAGAGGTAACAGTTGAGCCAACATTACTTCCGAATACACACCCTCTTGCAGCTGTTCAAAATGAATATAACGCCGTATATGTATATGGTGAAGCGGTAGGAGAAACGATGTTTTATGGGCCTGGTGCAGGAAGTTTGCCAACAGCAACAGCGGTTGTTTCTGATTTAGTTGCCGTGATGCAAAACGTGCGCCTTGGCGTAACTGGGAATAGCGCAGTCTCTCCGCAGTATGAAAAAGTATTAAAAGAGCCAAAAGAAATTTTTGTGAAAAAGTTTTTACGTTTGCATGTAAAAGATGAAATTGGTGTGTTTGCAAAAATTACATCTTTATTCTCTGAACGTGGTGTTAGCTTTGAGAAGATTATCCAAATGCCGCTACAGGAGAAAGGAAAGGCTGAGATTGTTATCGTAACCCATCGTGCATCACTTGCAGACTATGAATATATTTTACATACACTTAGGGAATACGAGGAAGTAGATTGTGTGAAAGCAAACTATCGAATCGAGGGAGATGCTAAGTAATGTGGAAAGGTTTGCTTGCTGAGTATAAGGAGTTTTTACCTATTACGGAAAGGACACCTTCCTTAACATTGCATGAAGGCAATACACCACTTGTTTTATTAGAAAACCTTTCAAAACGGTGGGGCGTAACCATTTACGGGAAAATAGAAGGAGCAAATCCAAGCGGATCTTTTAAAGATCGCGGTATGGTAATGGCGGTAGCAAAAGCAAAAGAGGCAGGAAGTGGAGCGATTATCTGCGCATCTACAGGTAATACGTCTGCATCTGCAGCGGCTTATGCGGCTAGGGCAGGATTGTCATGTATTGTTATCATTCCAAATGGAAAGATTGCATATGGTAAATTAGCGCAAGCTGTCATGTATGGTGCTGAGATTATAAGTATTGATGGGAATTTTGATCACGCTTTGCAAATTGTACGTAGCCTCAGCGAGTCATCGCCAATTACACTTGTGAATTCTGTTAATCCATACCGTATTGAAGGGCAAAAGACAGCTGCATTTGAGATTTGTGATGCGCTTGGAAAAGCACCGGATATTCTAGCAATTCCAGTCGGTAATGCGGGCAATATTACAGCGTATTGGAAAGGTTTCAAAGAATATCATGAAAGGCTTGGTACGGGTTTGCCAGAGATGCACGGTTTTGAAGCGGAAGGAGCCGCGGCGATTGTACGTGGACATAAGATTGAAGAGCCAGAAACAATTGCAACAGCGATTCGAATTGGGAATCCAGCAAGTTGGAAGCAAGCCTCCCTAGCTGCAGAACACTCTCAAGGTAAAATTGACGAAGTAACAGATCGTGAAATTCTTGAGGCATATGAATGGCTAGCCAAGTACGAAGGAATCTTTGCAGAACCTGCTTCATGCGCTTCTCTTGCAGGTGTTTATAAACAGTTGCAAAGCGGTGAAATTGCAAAAGGGAGCCGAATTGTAGCGGTATTAACAGGTAACGGTTTGAAGGATCCCAATATCGCTATTGATACGAAGAAAATTCAGCCAGTTGTGTTACCAAATGATGAGAAGGCTGTCTTTGATTATATTCAGGGAGCTGTTTTTCAGTAAAATAGATGAAGCCTATTAAGCGTGATGCTCAATAGGCTTTTTTATGTTAAGAACCTTTGTGCCAATCTGAATAAATGCTTGAATAATCCATCCTGTTGTAAATGAAAGGATAATTGTACCAAAATAAATAGGGCCGTCTAATAAAAAACTACACGCTAAAAATAAAAAAGCTAATGAAATTTCTGTCTTGCGAAATGTCCACTTTTTCTTTTCGGCCATGGTTAAGACGAATGCTTCTTGCGGTGCAGCACAAAGCTGTGTCGATACATAAATTCCAATTCCAGCGCCTACAAATAGATTTCCACATATAAGTGTTATATATTTTGGAAGAGAGCGAATTGAATCCATAATGAAAGTAATAGAACCAATCCAATCAACAAAAACAGAAATAAGAACCATAGTAACAATTGTTCCTATTGTAATGTGCTTTTTATTTAAAAATAGCACAATAAGTGTAAAAACAAAGTTAATCATAAAAATCCAAAAGCCAATGCTTATTCCAAAGTTTTGATATAGTGCAATAAAAAATGAATCATAAGGACTAAGACCGAATGAAGTAATAGTTGTCATCATGTTAATTCCAAGAGATAGAATGAGTAGTCCGCTAATAAAAAATATATAGTCTAGTTTTAGACGTATCATATGTTTCAAATCCTTTCTGAATGTATGTGCTAGGAAAGGATATATTGTGGAAAGCTTACCAGGTCAAGGGAGAAATTTTGTAAAAAGGGGAGAACGAAATGACTAATATAAGAAAGATTGCTGAATTGGCTGGAGTATCTGTATCAACTGTCTCACGTGTACTTAATAATCATCCGTATGTGAATGAACAGAAACGAAAAGAGATTTTAGCCATTATAGAAGAGTTAAATTATACGCAAAATGTGAATGCGATTCATTTAGTGAAAGGAAAAACGAATGTAATTGGTGTTTTATTGCCGCATGTGAATGATCAGTATTATAGCGCTATTATTGAGGGGATATCGAAAGAAACTGCAAAGAATAACTATCATATGATGCTTTGTCAGACAAATTATAGTGAAGAACGGGAACTTGAAATTTTGCAGATGTTAAAAATGAAAAAGCTTGATGGAGTCATTATATGCTCACGGATAAATGATAAGGAAAAGCTCGAGGAGTATACGAAATTCGGGCCAATTGTGGTGTGTGAAGAAATAGATTCGAATTTCATCTCAAGCGTGCATATTGATTATTATAAAGTGTTTTCACAAGGAATGAAAAGCTTGATAGATGCTGGTCATACTTGTATTGGATATTGTATTGGAAGAGACAATAGCATTAATAGTCAAAGAAGAAAACAAGCGTATGAGGATGCAATGCAACATATTTCTATTATACCTGCAGATAACTGGAAATTTAAAGGGTGTTTTAAGGTGGATGATGGGCGTAATGTAATAAGGGAATGGATACAAATGTCTGTAAAGCCGACAGCATTTCTTGTTTCTTGTAACCATATTGCAGCAGGTATGGTAACGGAGGGGAAAAAACATGGAGTACGTATTCCAGAAGAGCTCACAATTATTGGGTGTGATGATCAAGAAGTAGCGGATATATTAGGGATTACAACGATTTCACATTCTAGTAAAAATGTTGGTGTAAAGGCGTTTGATTTATTATATGAAAAAATTCATGATACAAAGATAGGTGTGAAACATGTGGAGTTAGTGCCACAATTAATTGAGAGGGAAACGACATAATAGAGAAGGTGTGAAAATCGCTTTTCAAAAGAGCGTTTGGTATAATATGGGCAATCTACCAGGCTAAAAGGGGTTTTGATATGAGATCAAAATTAGTAAAAGGAATTTTACTCATTACAATTGCATCTTTTTGTTTATTTGCATATGGCTTTATTTCGGGTATTAATGATGTATTAAATCCGAAGGCTTCAAAGTTAACTACGAAAACAGAACAAAAACAAGTACATGGGAAACAAAACCCGGGAACATTACAAGTTGTCAGCTTAGGTGATTCTTTAACACGCGGAGTTGGCGATAAAGAAGGAATTGGCTATGTGGGAAGAGTGAAGGACGGTTTACAAAAGGATTATAAACAAAAGGTTGCGTTAACGAATTTAGCTGTTAGTGGCGCGAAGATGCCGGATTTGTTGAATCAAATAGAGAGCAGTGGTGCTCAGTATTCAATTAAGCAAGCAGAGCTCATTGTTTTAACAATTGGAGGAAACGACTTATTTCCGGGCTGGGAATCACTTGAAAAGATAGATTTAGAAGCATACCGTCCTGATGTAGAAACATTTCAAAATCAGGCGAAGCAAATTTTAGCGGAAATTCGAAAGTTAAACCCAGATAGTCCGATTTTTTGGCTCGGTTTGTATAATCCATTTGAGGACGTAGAAGATTTAAAAGGTTCTTCATCGATTGTTGTAGATTGGAACGCATCTTTAGAGAAATTAGCAATAGATAATAAAAATGTATACATCACGCCAACGTTCGATCTGTTTCAAAATCGCGGGAAAGAATTGTTATACTCCGATCATTTTCACCCCAATGAAACAGGCTACTCATATATGGCGGATCGCTTATTACGAAACGTTGTAAGTAAGCTAAAGCTAGATGGAGGAGAGGCGAAATGACGACGATACTTTCAGTACGAAATGTGAAAAAGATAATTGGGAAAAAGACGCTTGTAGAAAACATTTCATTTGATGTGAAACAAGGAGAAGTGTTTGGATTTTTAGGTCCAAATGGAGCTGGGAAAACGACGACAATTCGGATGCTAGTAGGACTTATTAAAGCAACTGAAGGCGAGATTACTATTGGTGGGTATAATATTAAAGAGAACTTTCGAGAAGCGATGCGGCAAATTGGTAGTATCGTTGAAAATCCAGAGCTCTATACATATTTAACAGGATGGGAAAATTTAAAGCAATTTGCACGTATGCTAGGTGGTATATCAGATGAACGTATTTTAGAAATTGCGAAAATGGTTCATTTAGACGAACGTATTCACGATAAAGTGAAAACGTATTCTCTTGGTATGAAGCAACGCCTTGGAATCGCACAGGCCCTTCTTGGAAACCCAAAGCTCCTTATATTAGATGAACCGACAAATGGCCTAGATCCAGCTGGTATAAGAGAGATGAGGAAGTTTATACATACGCTTGTGAAAGAAGAAAATATGAGTGTCTTTATTTCGAGTCATTTACTAAGTGAAGTGCAAATGATATGTGACCGCGTTGCTATTATTCATAAAGGAAAAATGATTACAGTTGCGCCTATTGAAGAGTTAATTAAAACTGCGAGCGATCGTGTTGAATGGATTGTTACACCGATTGCAAAGGCGAAGGATATGTTAGAAGCGGCAGAAGAAGTAAGAGAAATTAGTGTAGACAATGAGCGTTTACTGTGCCGAATGGACATTTCATCAATTAGTACTTGGAATAAGCGTTTTGTAGAAAGTGAGATAGCGGTACATAGCGTGAAGGAATTTGTGTTTACGCTAGAAGATTTATTCATTGAACTCACAAGGAGTGAGCAGCATGCGTGAATTTGCGAATCTTGTTTTAAATGAATCCGAAAAAATCTATCGAAAGAAACGTATTTTGGTCGTTATGCTCATATTGGCAATTTTAATTCCTTTGTTTGTGTATGCACAGTACCGTGAAGTGCAAACAACGCAAAAGCGCCTTGGAACAAGTGATTGGAAAGTAGCACTTCAGCAACAAATTGTTGATTCGCAAAATCGTTTAAATAACTCTAGGTTGCCAGAAGAATGGCGGGATTGGCTGAAAGTACGAGTAGAGCAACAACAATATTATTTAGATCATGATATTAATCCAACAGCACCGGGGGCACCGACATTTGTACGAGCATTCATTGAACAGGGGATTACGTTGTTTATTCCGCTCCTTGTCATGATTGTTGCAATTGATATTGTATCGGGAGAACGAAGTGATGGAACGATGAAAATGCTTCTAACGCGGCCAATTCGGCGCTGGAAAATCCTTCTCAGTAAATATGTGACGATGTTGTTATTTATCTCACTTATATTACTCCTGGTTGGAATTTTTTCCTATGCATTATCAGGTGTTGTTTTCGGATATGCCGGGTGGAATTTACCGGTATTGACAGGGTTTGGAATTAATAAAGAAACATTAAATACAAATTTTGTCCACCTTATTCCGCAGTGGCAATACATTTTAATGGCTTATGGACTGGCGTGGTTTGTGGCAATTGTTGTGGGAACTATATCCTTTATGGTTTCTGTGTTAATTCGCAATACACCAGCTGGTATGGGAGTCATGCTGGCAGCACTAATTGCAGGTGGTATCTTAAGTTCCTTCGCAACGTCTTGGGAAGGGGCAAAATATATTTTTAGTGTGAATTTATCACTAACAGATTATTTGTCAGGAAAGTTACCAGCATTGCAAGGTCTATCGATGAGCTTTTCGTTAATGAATTTAACAGTTTGGGCCGTAGCTTCCCTTATCGTTTCGTTTGTAGTCTTTACAAAGCAAGACATGGTCAATTAAATGAATAGGAAGTGAAGAGATGGAACATATTTTAAAGAATGATTGGGAGCCGTTACTTGCACCAGAATTCGAGAAACCATACTATCAGAAACTAAGGCAGTTTTTAAAAGAAGAATATAGTACCCATGTAGTATATCCAAATGCCAATGATATTTTTAATGCATTGCATTATACAAGTTATGAGAATACAAAGGTTGTCATTTTAGGACAAGATCCATATCATGGACCAGACCAAGCACATGGGCTAAGTTTTTCTGTACAACCTGGTGTGAAAACACCACCATCACTGCAAAATATGTACAAAGAACTGCATGCAGACCTTGGTTGTGAAATTCCGAATAACGGTTATTTAGTGAAATGGGCAGAGCAAGGTGTGTTATTACTTAATGCGGTGTTAACTGTCAGACAAGGTGAAGCAAATTCTCATAAAGGAAAAGGGTGGGAGTATTTCACTGATCGCGTAATTGAACTTTTAAATGAACGAGATAAACCAGTGATTTTTATACTGTGGGGGCGTCATGCACAGGCGAAAAAAAAGCTGATTACAAATGCAAATCATCACATTATTGAATCTGTACATCCAAGTCCATTATCAGCAAGACGTGGTTTCTTTGGAAGCAAACCATTTTCAAAAGTGAATGATATCTTATCTAGCATGAATGAGAAAGAAATTGATTGGCAAATTCCAAATCTGTAAAAAGAAAAGTAGCTAACAGAATAATTGTTAGCTACTTTTTTTATTATTGTTCATTTTTTAATTTTGCATCTAGTACAAACGTACCAAATGGGATAACTGATGCAATAAATGCACCAAGAGCCCATAAAATAGACTTACGATGTACAATTGTTACTTGAATTACTGCAAAGATGAATAGTACGAATAGTACGCCGTGAGCCATACCTGTAATTTTAACGGCTGTTGGAAAACCCGCGAAGTATTTTAACGGCATTGCTACGAATAATAATAGTAGAAAGGAAATCCCTTCGACTAATCCAATTGCTCTTAATCTTCCGATTGGTGTAGATAACATGAAACAGCCTCCTTATAATATGAGCTTGTATATAGTAAATTTGTATTCTAATTCAAAATAAAATAGTCTATTTTGTTTCATTATATACAAAAACAAAGTTTACACTACGAGAATGTTGTAAAGTTCGAAATATCTTCACAAAGCTAGTTACATTTAAATAAAAACCCATTTGAAGTGTTTGACTTCAAATGGGTTTTGTGAATGTATCTATTAAGATAAGTACAAAAACCTTTTTCTTTTAGATGGGAGAGAGGATCCGCCCATGCATAGAAGCGGACAGAGCCTTTTTTCGCCCCATGCCAAGTGAAAACAAAGGGAGAAAATGAGTGTAGGTCACCTTTGGTTTTCATAGCAGTAATTTATGTGTTTAAAAATTTATATATTAAACAAGAACTTCGGTTTTCAGTACAAATTTTTCTACAACTTTGGCAACGCCGTCATTCATATTTGTGTCTGTTACATAGTTTGCAATTTCTTTAATGTCATCTGGAGCATTACCCATGGCAACGCCAAGTCCAGCGAACTCAATCATTGCTTGATCGTTGTAGCTATCACCCATCGCGATAACTTCTTCGCGCTTAATACCAAGCCTTTGAATCAATTGGTTTAAGCTTGTTCCTTTTGTAACACCAGCTTCTGTGAACTCTAAGAAAAATGGCTTAGAACGCATAACACTTAGTTTGCCTTCTAATTGTTTTTGTAGCTTCTTTTCTACTTCAATAAGGCGTTCAGCTTCTTTATTCATTAATACTTTTACAACAGGCCCTTGCACGGCAGCAGTAAAGCTATCTACTTTGATAATTGACATGCCTGTTAGTTGACCTTCGATGTCTGTATATGGATTATTCTCTTCTGTTACGATATCATCTCCGATATACGTATGAATCCAAACGTCTTCATTTTTACTGATTTCATATAGGCTGTGAACGATTTCAGGAGATAGTGTACTACTGAATAGTTCTTCATCTGTTTTACAGTTAATAATTTTAGCACCATTAAATGATAGGATAAAACTGCCGTATTCTTCTAAGCGAAGCTCCTTTGCAATATGGCGCATACCAAATGTCGGACGGCCGGAAGCAAGTACAACCTTTACACCTTGCTCTTGGGCTGTCATTAAAGCTTGTTTTGTACGCTCTGAAATTGTATGGTCATCGCGTAATAAAGTATCATCTAAATCTAAAACAATCATTTTATAAGACATATAGAAAGTTCCTTTCTTTGTTGGGGTAATGGTTGATTTTGCTAGAAATTCATTCTAGTAAAATGATAGGGAATAAATAGTAAGACATCAAGCCTCTTTGAAGATATATAAATGCAAATTGAAAAATATAGAAACTCACTTTTTTTAGGTGGAAGAGAGAATCCGCTCATGGATAGAAGCGGACAGAGCCCTTTTAGCCCCCATGCCATGTGAAAACACAAGGAGAAAATGAGAGCAGGGCTTTTTTTGATTTCCGAGCCGTAATTTCTATGTTGAAAAATCAAAATCGATTTATATGGTGAAGTGAATTACTGTATTGTTAGTATATATTATCATGGGCGTATTGCCCATGATAATTCTATCATATCTTTCGAGAGAACTCCCACCTCTAAACATATGTGAAGATGGAAGTTTTCCAATTTATGATGGCTGTTTTTCCTTTGAACGGGAAAATAAAACTTCAAGTACAATAGCCATGACGGAACCGAGCACAAGGCCATTACTTAAAAATGATGCTAAAAATGGTGGCAGGGTCGAAAATGCCTGCGGTGGGACAAACATAACACCGATTCCTGTGAAGAGAGACAGGCCAGCAACGCGGAATAAGCGCTCTTTATTTTCTACAGTGTCATATTCGCGGAAGGCAAGACCAATCATACTTGCAAATACAGGATAAATGGCTGCATATCCAACAGCGACAGGAATAGCTGCAAAGAATGATGTGATCTTTGGAAATATACTAATAACAATAATAAAACTTGACCCTAATATAAAAGGAAGTCGTTTATAAATATTTGTTGTTGCAATAAATCCAGCTGAACCTGAAATAGCTACTGGTCCAATTGCTGAGAAAAGCCCACCTAATAGCTGATTTATTCCCGTTATAATTCCAGCGTGTTTAAAGCGATTTTGAACTGCATCTTCTTCATATTTAGAAACAACCTTTTGTACAACACGAATACTTGCTAACATGTTCGTTAAAAGTAACAGTGTGACAAAGACAACGGTAATTGCCATATTCCATTCAATTCGAGGTGTCCCAAAGACAAATAGGGATGGAAGTCGAATAGTATCTGTTACCGGTGTAATTGGATTGGACAATCCGAAACATGCAAATAAAATCCATCCAAAGACAATGCTGAAAAGAACAGAGTATTGTCCAATAATAGGTAGCTTCATAATGAAAAATGATAGTAAAATAACAATAAGTGAAAGAATAAATACGTTTGCTTGTACTTCAGTATGTTGTCCATCAAGGCCGAACATTCCTTTTAGAAAAGAACCGCTGAGCTGGGCAACGAGAAGAAATAAATATGTTCCAATTACTGTTGGTGTAAAGTATCGAACAAGCTTATCGATAAGCCCAAAAACACTAAGAATAATACAAATAATACCACTTAATAAGAAGGCGTATTGCAAGACCCGAAGTGTTTCATTATTAGATCCAAATAATACTACACCTAAACTTGCATATAGTGAGAAAATTCCCCACCAAAGACCAGCAGGACCTTCTTGGATAGGCAGTCTATGACCAAATATAGCTTGCAGAAGACCGGCAAAACCAAGAACAAATAACGTTCGTTGTACAAATGCAATGGCTTCAGCACCTTCAAGCCCATAACTGGCCGCAACGCTAATTGGTACAATGAGGCTTCCAGCCAAAATAAACAATGCCCATTGCAGGGCGGAAAGAAATGTTTTCATCATATCGACCTCTTTCGTAGATTCCGTTTCTAGTATATACGTATTTTATTTCCTCTGGCAAAGATTGTAGTAGAGAAAAGAGTTGAAGAATGATGCTGAAAATGTATTTATTACATTAACAGCACGAGGGCTAAATAGTACGATCAAAATTGTGGCTAGAGAGCTAAAAAACCAGAAACGGAAGAGAAGTTACGCGGTACTGGTGCGAATAAGGTTATTAATCCATCTAGTATGGCTGGAATTCATATTGCAAAAGGAATCGCAAATCCATTAACGGTTCATTCTATTGCTACAGTTCTCTATGGAACAGAGCGCTGTAGCAATAGAAGAAGTTCAAATGGGTGAAAGGTCTCTTCTAATTGGAAAAACATTAATAGAAAGCAACGTAAGAAATCAATTTGATGTTACAATTTTAGCGATTTTACGAGATGGAAATAGTATTCATAATCCAACAGGGCAGGAAAAATTACAAGAACATGATATGATAATGGTATTTGGCCCAGTAGAGAAGCTGGGGCAATTTGAGAAAGAACTACAAAGTATGAGGTGAAAAAGGAATGCAAGTATCTAGCGATAAGATTTTAAATAAAATGGCAAATGAAATTGCAAAAGCAAAAAGTAGTGAAGGACAGAAGGCGAAAGAACATTTATTAGTTGTCCGTGCCTTATGTGATTTACTTTTAGACGAACAGGGTGAATCTCATACGTATGTAGAGCCAAAATTACACTCACAAGTAATAACATCACATCAGGTGACAGCAACTCAACAAGTAGTACCAGCTTCAGGGGAACCTGTATATATGAAAGAAGATGATGCAAATGGGGGCTCTTTATTTGATTTTTAAAGATTAAATTATTTGGCTTATGTGTGAAAATTTCTTATCATAAAGATAAAAAGGGGAATTCTAATGAAAATTTTCTTCTTATTAGGTTGTATTGCAGCAGGGTTATCAGTTGTATTAGGGGCTTTTGGTGCACACGGTTTAGAAAATAAAATTTCTACAAAAATGCTAGAAGTTTGGAAAACAGGTGTTACATACCAAATGTTTCATGCCGGAGGACTATTTATTGTAGCCTTATTAATGGATAAAATTCAATCTTCCTTACTAAGTACAGCAGGTTGGTTTATGGTAGCAGGAATTATTATGTTCTCTGGAAGCCTCTATGCGTTAAGTACAACAGGCATTAAATTCTTCGGACCAATTACACCACTTGGTGGAGTAGCATTTATTATAGGTTGGATTTTAGTAGGAACTGCAGTTGTAAAAGGATTATAAAGACAAAACAAAAGCTGGCATTTGCCAGCTTTTTTTATAATCTTGGGGCATAAGTTGCTTGTTGACTAGGTAAATACGTAATTTCTTCTGGGAATTCAACATAATCTAAGTAAATCATAAGTAGCAAGAAACGTTTTCCGGATTGTGGTTCACTGATGACGATATGATCGCGTCCAGCTGCTTCAATAATGCCGGTATAGGATTGTGTGCCAAGTGAACTGCCGCGCTCGTATGTCATCACAACTGTTGCCTGTTTACCTTTGTTTAAGCGAAGGATGTTTTCGATATAAGATTGTTCTAGTGGTAGCATACCTTGAGAGGCTGCATATTGTGCTTGAGCTTGTTGTTGCATTGCTTGTTGTTGCATTGCTTGTTGTTGCTGAGGTGTCATTTGTTGCTGTTGTTGTCCTGGTGGTAGTTGAGTTCCAGAAGGTTGAAAAAAAGTTCCATAGAATGGGTTTTGTTGCTGTGCCATTCAAAAATCCCTCCTCGTTTTCATTCCTTAATATACTGCTGGGCAGTCTCCGGCAGATGGTTGGAAAAAGCAGTGTTTTTTAAATCGACCAGAATTTTGCTGATTATACCAAGTTGGTGGACAAGGACCTTCTGGCCTGAAAAACCATAAAGCAAAATTAGCAGGCCAAAATCGTTGTCCTTGAATAACACGTCTTGCAAGGGCGATATCTTGTTCGCGTGCACGCTGATAAAAGTATCCTTTTTGTGTTGCTTCAAAACCACCAGGCCTTTGAAATACCATTTGTTGTAGATTACGTATCTTCTTGAAGTCTAAACAATTTCCTTTAACGCGATTTACACCGACATTCCCAACCATTAGCATGCCTTGTTGTCCTTCTCCTTCAGCTTCAGCTCGCATAAGTCGCGCTAATAATTTTACATGTTCTTCATTATAAGAAATTACACCCATTTGTTTCACCTCTCTTTCACCATTTTTACAGAAAGAGGAGTTGGTAAAAACAGTGTAGAACAATTACTAGTTCATACGTATGAGAAAAAGAAGCCAGATATGACAACCAAACAAAGTTTTAAGAAGAGGGATTTTGGCGTTATATAAATCCATTTTGATTTTTCGACATATAGGTTACTGTTACGAAGGGGGAAGAGTAATTTGCACTTGTTTTCTCCCTGTTTTAACATTTTTTATGCATGGCGGGAGGCTCTCTCTGTTAAAAAGAAGGGAGTTATATCGATTTTTAAATTTGGATTCATACAGAGGGAGAGACATAATAAAAAAGCTAGCAAAATTGCTAGCTTTCTATTTATCCAAATACCTTTGACCACATATTTGAGAAGAAATCACCAATGGATCGCATCGTTAATACGAACCAGTTTGCTTTTTCTACTTCTTCCGTTGTTTTTGCAGTGACTTTCATTTTTTTACTTCCATCTAAGAATCCGTACTGATCAGTTGATTCTAAAACGAGTGAGCCAACTTTCGTATCTTTTTTTATAGGTGCCACTAATTTTCCATCTTCAGCAATTGATTTATCTGCTTCAGTGGAAATTTTGTAAGGTGGTTTGTTCCCTTTTTTCGTGATTACCGTTATCTCTTTTTCAGGTGTCACAGTTATAGTATCTTCTTTTCCTTTTACAACAGAAATTGTATTATTTTTATCTACTTTTAATTTCTGTTTTTCAAAGTTATTAAAACCGTAATCAATTAATTCGCGGGATTCTGTGAAGCGCTCATCCATTGATTTTGTCTTAATAATAACGGAGATAAGACGTAAATCACCGCGTTTTGCTGTAATTGTAAATCCATATCCAGCTGTATCTGAACTTCCCGTTTTCAAACCATCTGTTCCCTCGTAAGCGAAAGCGGCATCTGGTAGCATCCAGTTCCAGTTTTCCATACGGATTGGTTTTGGATGGTTATCTGGGAAGTTTCTAAATCTTTGTTTTGTATCCTCTAGCATTTCTGGATACTTTGTAATAGTTGTTTTTGATAGGATACCCATGTCGCGAGCTGATAAGGAGTTTTCTCCGTTCGGATCAGTTCCTTCAGGATGTTTTCCTTTTAAATCAGCATTATTTAATCCAGTAGCATTTACAAATTTATATTTTTTTAATCCTAGTTTTTTCGCATGTTCATTTGCAAGATTTAAGAAGTTCTTTTCACTTCCTGCAAGAAGTTCAGCCAGCGCGATGCTAGATCCGTTTGCAGAGAAGATAACAATAGAATGATATAATTCTTTAACTGTATATTGTCGCCCTTTTTCGAAAGGAACATTAGAAAATTCGTTATTACGAGAAACTTCATAAGCATAATCAGAGATGTTTACCTTAGTATCCCATGTGATTTTTCCCTCTTTAATAGCTTCTAAAACGGAGTAAATAACAATAAGTTTTGACATACTAGCAATGGCTAGCAATTCATCTGGATTTTGCTCATGTAGTATTTTTCCTGTATCTGCATCAAAAAGAATGGCAGCGGCAGCTTCTATGTGTATTTTTTCTTCTGCATGGGAGTTTGTTACTCCTAAGGAATAAAATGACAATAGAAACGCTAATAAAATAGATAAAATTTTCCTCATATAAATTATCACCTTCGCATCGTTATTAGCATATAGCTCGTACCATTTTAGCATAATTTTGAATATAAGAAGATTATAATTTAACAGGAAATTTGACAAGTTTTTGTCTAATATTGTTTGGATTTGACGAAAATGTAGGGTTTTTAGAAGGATTTGTAGGAGAATAAGAAAAAGGAACGAAATTCGCTCCTTTTCTTACTTATACATATAAAAATTTAGCTACTTTTTCGCTTGGTAAAATGTTACCAACGAAGAAAGTACCAAATTCACCATAGCGAGCACTTACTTCATCAAAGCGCATTTCATATACAAGTTTTTTAAATTGAAGGATGTCGTCAGCGAATAGTGTTACACCCCACTCGTAATCATCAAAACCAACAGAACCGGTAATGACTTGACGAACCTTACCTGCGTATTGACGACCGATTTTTCCGTGGCTATACATAAGTTTTTTGCGTTCTTCCATCGGAAGCATGTACCAGTTGTCATCTCCTTGACGACGCTTGTCCATTGGATAGAAACAAATGTGTTTTGCTTCTGGTAATTCTGGGTATAAGCGTGCAAGGATTTGTGGGTTTTTGTATGGATCTTCTTCAGCTGGAAGGTAGTTACTTAGCTCAACAACAGATACGTAAGAGTATGCAGGAACCATATATTCAGCTAATGTTGTTTTATTTAATTCTGTTTCGATTTCATTTAATTCTTCCATTGTTGGACGTAAAATCATAAACATAATATCAGCTTTTTGACCAACAACTGTATACATTGCATGGCTACCTTGCTTTGCAGCTGCTACTTTATTCCACTTCTCAATGACGTTTAAAAATTCAAACATTGCTTGTCCGCGTTCGTCACTAGATAATGTTTTCCATGCTGCCCAGTCGATAGAACGTAAATCATGTAAACAATACCAACCATCTAACGTTTTTGCTGCTTCACTCATTTCTTTCACCTCAGTTAATGATATTTATAAGTTAACTATAGCATATATAGTTTTAAATTCATGTATGTAAAACTCGGGTGCATAAAATTGTCACATTTTAAAAATGCTAGACAAAGGAGTATGTATAAATTCATTTTGATTTGCAGGCATATAAGTCACTGCTGCGAAGTGCAAAAGGTGACTTTTCCTCTTGTTTTCATTTGGTATGGGGGAAGGAGAGGTTTTGATGTTTCTATGCATGGTCGGATGCTCTTTCCTATCTAAAAAGAAAGGTTTGGTGTCGTTTTTTCAAATTGTGCTTACATAATAAAATCAAACTTCCATCATCAAACATGTTTTTTATTTTCGCATACAAATTCCGGCTATGAAAACAAAAAGAGCCTTGCACTTATTCCCTCCCTTTGTTTTCACTTGGCATGGGGCAGAAAAAGGCCCTGACCGCATCTATGCATGGCCAGACGCTCTCTTTCATCTGAAAAAGAAAGGTTTTTCAGGTTTTTCCATAATAGATTAACCATGCTGAATTTTATGAAAATATAATTATTTTCATTTTACCTATTTTTTAGGAGCTATAAGTTTAAAATATAGATGAAAAGAAGTATTCTTAAAGGTAGAGTTTTTTAACATTTGTAGGAGGGGTTTTATTCGTGAGCGATTTATTTACAGCGGTAAAAGAAAAAGTTCAAGGAAAAGGCATTTCTATCGTACTTCCTGAGGGAACTGATGAAAGAATTTTAGGCGCTGCAGAGCGTTTAGCAAAAGAAGAGATTGTAAAACCAATTTTAGTTGGTAATAAAGAAGAAATTAGCACAAAAGCTGCTAGCATGAACTTAACATTAGCAGGCGTTGATATTTATGATCCAGCTACATATGAAGAAATGGATGCAATGGTAGCATCTTTCGTTGAGCGCCGTAAAGGTAAAGCAACAGAAGAAGCAGCTCGTGAAATCTTAAAAGACGAAAACTACTTCGGTACAATGCTTGTATACATGGGCAAAGCACATGGTTTAGTAAGCGGTGCAGCTCACTCTACAGCTGACACAGTTCGTCCAGCACTTCAAATCATTAAAACAAAACCAGGCGTTACAAAAACTTCAGGCGTATTCATCATGGTACGTGAAGATGAGAAGTATGTATTCGCTGACTGTGCAATCAATATCGCACCAAACAGCCAAGATTTAGCTGAAATTGGTATTGAAAGTGCGAAAACTGCTGAGTTATTCGGCATTGATCCACGTGTTGCAATGTTAAGCTTCTCTACAAAAGGTTCTGCGAAATCTCCAGAAACAGAAAAAGTTGTAGAAGCAACTCGCATTGCAAAAGAAATGGCTCCTGAATTAACATTAGACGGTGAGTTCCAATTTGACGCTGCATTCGTACCGTCTGTAGCTGAGAAGAAAGCACCAGGTTCTGTTATTAAAGGTGATGCGAACGTATTCGTATTCCCAAGCTTAGAAGCTGGTAATATCGGTTACAAAATTGCACAACGTCTAGGTAACTTCGAAGCAGTGGGACCAATCTTACAAGGTTTAAACATGCCAGTAAACGATTTATCTCGCGGTTGTAACGAAGAAGAAGTGTACAAGTTAGCTTTAATTACAGCAGCTCAAGCACTATAAAAACGAAAGGCCTCGCTATATAGCGGGGCCTTTGTTATTTCTCAAGACTAAGTGCTTTATTATTACGGTCAATAATACGCTGCAAGTTCATTTCATATAAAGGAACTTCATCCACCGTTAATTGTGATGGTGTTAATCGCGGCGCAAACTGCTGCAGTGTTTTTAATAAACGCATCATTAAATCTTGAACGGTCATCGTTTCACCAAGTAATTCAGATAAAGAAGCCATTGTACTCGGTACGATTTCGGGATACGTAAATCTTGTTTCTTCACCTTGAATTGCTAAGTTGTAAAAATCACGAACCAGTGCCGCGCGTTCGGAGCCGCTACCTGTAGCACATAAGTAAATTTGTACAGCAACCCCTCCGCGAATGCGGCGCTGTGAAATACCAGCGAATTTCTGATCACGAATGCTTAAATCATAGCTACCAGGACAATAAGAGCCAACGATTTCTTTTGCCTCGATATCAACATCGTAATCTTTTAACATTTCTTTAATTAAATGCCACATCGTATCGTATCCAAGGTCGATATCAATTCCTTTTTCCGTTTCTTGAAATAGAAGAGAAACATTTAAAACTCCTTCATCAAGTACGACTGCAAGACCACCTGAATTACGAACAATGACATTGAAATCCTTCTGTTTTAAAAAAGAGATTCCCTCCTGTAAATGAGGAAGACGAGAATCTTGAATACCAAGAACAATTGTATTGTGATGAACCCAAGAGCGCATTGCCGAAGTAGATGTACCATTTCCGATTGTTGTGCACAATGTATCATCCATGGCGAATGATTGAAGTGCGTGGAAGGTCTGACCTAAACTGGACTGATCCACAATACGCCACTCTGGTTGAGATAAAATTGAACGGGAATTGCTCATATAACTAACCCCTTATTTATAAAATGACAACCTTTATTATAACAAAAAAGAGAGAAGAGAAGAGAGGAGAATTGTGAAAAAGAACCTTACGAGATTGTAATGTTACTGTAAGGAAAGGAGATTGGTAAAAGCCATTTTGGTCGTTACACTAGGAACTGCAATTATAGTCTTAGGAGGAATACAAATGAAAAAAGTAAAATTAGGACTTGTAGCGATCATGTCAACTGCAGTATTTAGTGGTTGTTCGATTATGGATATGATTGCTCCGCAAGCAAATGGCGTAATTATGTACGGTGATGATGCAGTGGTACAACAAAAAATGGATCAATATAAAGATAAAATTGAATCAGGGCATAAATTTGAAGCGAAATTTGGTACATTTAATGATCAAAAAGTATTAATTATGAGTAAAACAACAGCAGACAAGATGGTAAAAGAAAAAGTACTGAGAAAAGTAGAGGGAGAAAATGTAAAACCAATTACAGTACTTCCATCTCTTTCTGAGGATACAGGAGTTGTATTTGCTAAAACTGAGCAAAATGATGTAGTGATTGATGGAAAGAAAATGAAATATGAAGGTAATGTAATTATCGGTGATGCTCGCAAATATGCAGATATGTATACAGTTGTAAGCGATGCAGCATATCAAAAAATGAGTCAACCAGTAAAAGTAATTGGATCGGTAGTATTTAAAGAAAACCCGAAAAAGGAAATTTTCCCAGATATAAAGAGAGATTCTAAAATAGAAGAAGCTCATATGGTTGAGGTGAAATAAAAAGGATGCGTTCATCGCATCCTTTTATTCTGCAATTTTTTCTAAGTTACCGTTTCGATCCATACGAAAAGAAGTTTGCGCGGGCTCTTCGTCATCCATTAATGCTAATTTACGAGCGCGGTTCATAATATTCATGAGCGTTTCGTAATCTTCTTGTACTGTATTAGATTGTTGCTCTAGTTTTTCCAGTTTCTTTTCTAATTCTTCATTATGAAGTATTTGTGCTTTTATTTCTTGTTTCAATCTCGTATTCTCGTTTTCGAGCGCTGTTACTTTTACGCTTGAAGACCCTACTGTTTGTAAAAAGTAAATCACATCTTGCATTGTTATAGAAGTGCTAGATACAACTGGTTCTGAACGATGAACAGTTGTGTTTACAACGGGTTCTTCATCGGCTGTAATTACCGCTGAAGCTGGTGGCGTATAAAGTAGACGTTTTTTTGCCTGTTCGCCATTAGCGGCACGCATTTTATCTTTCCGATGTCTTTTTGCTAGCTGCAAGGCTTGTTCGTAGCTATAACGCACAACAGCATTCCAACGAAATCCACAAGCAGCTGAGGTACGATTTAATTGATCGCCAACCTCTTCAAATGCATTTAATTGTGTACTTCCTTCTCGAACATGACGTAGTACGGTTTCCGCAAGTAATAAATCGTCCTCGTCTGTCCAAGCATCTTGTCTTACTTTCATAGATTCAACTCCCTTTCTTTTTATGAACTTCCTATTTTTATAATGGGCAAAAGAAATGGCTTTTATACAAAGCTTTTAAAAATATGGTAGATTTTGATGAAAGTAAGAAATTGGTGTGCGAATGAAGGGGGTTCATAAAGGGAAAAATGAAGAGGAAAGTGAGCGTTTTCTATCGCGTAGGTCCCATAGGGGAACACTTGCATCAAGCCCCAAAGAGCGGTAAAATACCATTTAGTGTTTATTGTTAAATGTACTTGTGAAAAGTTTAAAATAGAGGAAGTGTTATATAGAATGGGAAATGAATTTCGTGTGTGTGATGATTGTCAGGCGACGAACATTAAGACCTTGATACCAAAGCTCAAAAAAGTAGATTCATGTGCAAATATAGAGGTTGGGTGTCAATCTTATTGTGGACCGGGTCGTAAAAAATCATTCGCTTTTGTGAATAATCGTCCAGTTGCAGCACCAAACGAAGATGAACTGATTAAGAAAATTGAAGCGAAACTAAATAAGTAAGAAGAAGAGTGAATATTTTACTCTTCTTTTTTTATTGCTGAAATTAAAAATTATTTTTAAATACCGATGTACAGTAAGCGTGTATGAATGGATAAATGTAATATTATGGTATTGGTTTCATATCAATTACATTAGTTTTATATTGCAAAATAATGGTTGACAGCCTTTTATGACGATAGGTAGAATAGAAGGTGTGATTGTGAGAATCATTATCAAAAAGGTATACTAACCTAATTTTATTTTTGTTATTTCCTGAGAATAAATCTCATTTTATTAAATATATGTTGTTGGTTAGGATGGTTGAGGGATGGAAGCAAGCGCGAGGAGTATTGAGCAACAAGAAGTAAATGTGAAAGAGATTAAGAGCAGACCGCTTATTGCTTCTATTATTTTAATAGTGGGAACAATTTTGTTAGCTTTAAGTATGGCAACTTCAATCTCATTTGGTGCAGCTGATATTAGTTTGCAGACTGTATGGCAAGCTGTCTTTCGGTTTGATGGTTCTTTAACGCATCATAATGTGATTTGGGAGCTGCGCATGCCTAGGGCAATTGGCGGAGTTGTTGCGGGTGCCTTTCTAGCGGTATCTGGTGCAATTATGCAAGGGATGACGCGAAATCCACTCGCATCTCCATCATTAATGGGGATTACGGATGGGGCAGTATTTGGGATTGCAATTATGTATGCGTTTTTCCCGAATTCACCATATTTAATGTTTGTTATTGCTTCATTCATTGGAGCAGCATTTGGAGCAAGTATTGTATATGGAGTTGGTGCTTCTTCACCTGGTGGATTAACGCCTGTTAAGTTAGCATTAGCAGGTGCAGCCATCAGTGCATTACTTGGAGCTATTTCATCTGGAATTGCACTCTATTTCAACCTCGCTCAAGAAGTGAGCATGTGGAATGCGGGCGGAGTTGCCGGTGTGAAATGGCAGAGTATTGATATGTTATTGCCGATTGGCCTTGTTTGTCTTGTTATAGCAATTGTGATGTCGAGATACATTACAATTTTAAGTTTCGGTGAAGAAATTGCGATTGGTCTTGGTCAAAATACAACTTTAATTAAATTTATTGGAACGGTGCTTGTGCTTGTGTTAACAGGTTCAGCAGTATCTATGGCAGGATCCGTTGGGTTTGTTGGACTTGTAATCCCGCATATGACACGTTTTCTTGTCGGTTCAGATTATAGATGGGTGATTCCATGTTCTGCTGTATTAGGTGGATTGTTAATTGAATGTGCGGATATGCTATCACGAATTATTAATCCGCCGTTTGAAACACCAATTGGGGCAATTACAGCACTAATTGGCGTTCCATTCTTCCTCTACTTAGCACGTAATGAAGGGAGAGGGAAAATGTGAAGACAACCGTCTTAACAAAAAAGAACATTTCAGTTATAACCATTTTAACTGGTTTAATTGTTGCAGTATTCCTTATTAGTTTAAATACAGGAACGTTTAAAATTCCACCAATGGATGTATTAAAATCATTGGTTGGACTTGGAGCAGAAGATCAGTCAGTTATTTTATTTGAATTTCGCATGCCGCGTATGGTAATTGCTATATTAGTTGGTTCAGCATTAGCGATGTCGGGGGCGATTCTACAAGGATTATCACGAAATCCACTTGCTGATCCAGGGATTATCGGCATTAATGCTGGTGCAGGATTAACTGTTGTTATTTTCGTATACTTCTTTTTTGGGAAAGTTGGAACTGGTACTTTTCTTTCTGTATTTATTCTTCCATTCTTTGCGTTAGTTGGTGCAATACTGGCAGCAGTTATTATTTATGTACTGGCATGGAAGGACGGCGTTTCATCAACTCGTTTAATACTGGTTGGTATCGCAGTCGCAGCAGGATTTGGTGCTGTTAGTTTAATTTTTTCAATGAAAATGACATCGAATGACTTCCGTTTTGCAACGATTTGGTTAGCGGGAAGTTTATGGGGAACAGACTGGAAATTCGTATTAAGCGTACTTCCGTGGATGCTCATCTTTTTACCAATTGCAATTCGTAAAGCACACGTGTTAAATGTGATGAATTTAGGAGATGCTGCGGCAGTTGGACTTGGTGTAAACGTAGAGAAAGAAAGACGTAAATTATTATTTATTGCAGTTTGTTTAGCAGGAGCGTCTGTTGCAGTCGCAGGTGGAATTGGCTTTATTGGTCTAATGGCACCGCATTTGGCGAGGCGACTTGTCGGCGGAAAACATCAAATTATGTTGCCGACAGCAGCGTTAATTGGAACGTTCTTACTACTATTTGCAGATTTGATTTCAAGAAGTGTACTAACGACATCTGAAATACCAGTAGGGCTTGTTATTTCTGTAATCGGTGCACCATATTTCATTTATTTACTTATCAAGACAAAATAAAGGGAGGCTTTTTGTATGGCAACTTTAGCGGTTGATTCGGTATCTGTTGGTTATAATGAAGGGTTAATTATCGATGGATTATCAGTGGAAATTCCAGAAGGGAAAATTACAACGATTATTGGACCAAATGGATGCGGGAAATCCACATTGTTAAAAACAGCTTCTCGTATTTTAAAAGCAAAACGAGGTACTGTATATCTTGATGGGAAAGCAATTGAGAAGCAGCCGACAAAAGAAATCGCAAAGAAAATGGCGATTTTACCACAAACTGCAGAGGTGCCAACAGGTCTTACTGTGTTTGAACTTGTTTCATATGGACGTTTCCCGCACCAAAAGGGATTTGGAACACTGAAAGAAGAAGATTATCGTTACATCCACTGGGCGCTTGAAGTAACAGGAATGACAGAGTTTGCGAATCGTCCAGCAGAGGCTTTATCAGGTGGGCAACGCCAACGTGTATGGATTGCAATGGCCCTAGCACAAGGAACGGATTTACTTGTGTTAGATGAACCAACAACATATTTGGATATGGCTCATCAGCTAGAAATATTAAATTTATTGAAAAAGTTAAATCAAGAAGAAGGCCGCACAATCGTAATGGTTATTCATGATTTAAACCACGCTTCTCGTTTTTCAGATCATATGGTTGCATTAAAGGCAGGTAAGTTAATGAAACAAGGAACACCAGATGAAGTGATGACGTGCGAAACGCTTCGCGATGTATTTGAAATTGAAGCGCAAATTGTTCCGTGTCCTGTAAACTGTAAACCGATTTGCTTAACTTATGATTTAACAATGATAAATAAACAAGTACGTAAGCAAGCGTAAGAGAGAGCCTCTTCCTATCCGTATTTAGATAGGAGGGGGATTCTAATGGACGTTGAGCTTCTCATTCAATCTGAGAAGTTGAACGCCCGTTAGAACGGGTTACATACAACGATTAATAAATATATATTAATGGAATGTTGTTTGTAGTTTCTTATAGTTATATACAACTTATAAGAGAAATACATCCAGAAGGAGTGGGAATATGAAGAAATTTAAAGCAGCATTACTAGCAATGGTATTAGTCGTTACTTCTGTACTATTTGCAGCTTGTTCTTCTGATAAGAAAGAAGAAAAGAAAGCAGATGCAAAAACGGAAGAGCGCACTGTACAACATGCAAAAGGTGAAATTAAAATTCCTGCAAATCCAAAGAAAATCGCTGACCTTAGTGGTTCAACAGAAGAATTATTAATCTTTGGAATGAAACCAATCATTACTGCAAATACGTCTCAAGAAAAAATTGATGCACATATTGCAAATAAATTAAAAGATGTTAAACCAGTTGGCTCTGCATGGGGCGACAAAATTAACATCGAAGCAGTAGCTGCTGCGAAACCAGATTTAATTCTTGTAAACAATCGTCAAGAAAAAATTTATGATCAACTATCTAAAATTGCACCAACAGTTATGCTAAAAACTCCATTAGACCAATGGCGTCCAAAGTTTGAAGAGTTAGGTAAAATCTTCGATAAAGAAAAAGAAACAACTGCATGGTTCAAGAAATACGATGACAAAGCAAGCAAGTTACATGATAAAATCGTTGCAAAAACTGGTGATGCGAAGTTCATGAAAATGGCTGCATATCCAAATGCATTCCGTGTATACGGTGACTACGGTTACGGTAGCGTAATCTTCAAAGATTTAAAATTACCAGCAGTTCCAGGTACACCAATGGATAAACCATTAGTACAAGTACAAAAAGAAGCGTTAATCGATTACAATCCAGATTACTTATTCGTATTTACAACTGGTGACGGTTCTCAGCGCTTAAAAGAATTCCAAGAAGAAACAATTTGGAAAAACATGAACGCTGTTAAGAACAACCACGTATTTACAATCAAGAACGAAGACCTAAACAAAGGATACTTCCCACTTGGTAAAGAAATGATCTTAGATGAAATCGCTGAGTTCGTTTTAGGGAAATAATATATACAAAAAATCACTTTCGCTTTGGCGAAGGTGATTTTTTGTATATAGGGGAATTTTATGCATTTCTATAGTCTTTCGTTTATAATAAAGATAAGAATGCAGTAAAGAAAGGAGGGTGTCGATATGGTATATTTAAACGACAAACTCAGCGAAACAAAAGTGTTTAAAGACCCAGTACATAAATATGTACACGTGCGTGATCGCGTGATTTGGGATTTAATCGGAACGAAGGAATTTCAACGTTTGCGCCGTATTAAACAGCTTGGAACAACATTTTTTACATTTCATGGTGCAGAACATAGTCGCTTTACTCATTCATTAGGTGTATATGAGATTATTCGTCGTATGATTGATGATGTGTTTGATGGCAGACCAAATTGGAATGCAGAAGATAGATTATTATGTTTATGCGCAGCGCTCTTGCATGATGTTGGACACGGTCCATTCTCACATTCTTTTGAAAAAGTTTTTTCATTAGATCATGAGAAGTTCACACAAAGAATTATTGTTGGTGATACGGAAATTAATAAAGTACTCAGCCGTGTAGACCGAGAATTCCCACAAAAAGTAGCAGATGTTATCGCGAAAACGTCTGATAATAAATTAGCGATTAGTATGATTTCTAGTCAAATCGATGCAGATCGTATGGATTATTTATTAAGAGATGCCTATTTTACGGGTGTAAAGTACGGGAATTTTGATATGGAGCGTATACTGCGTGTGATGCGACCGTATGGAGATCAAGTCGTGATTAAAAATAGTGGTATGCATGCTGTTGAACATTATATTATGAGCCGTTATCAAATGTACTGGCAAGTGTATTTCCATCCGGTAACGCGCAGTGCAGAAGTGATTTTAACAAAGATTTTACACCGCGCAAAAACATTACATGAGCAGTATTATACATTTAAATATCATCCGGTTCATTTCTATTCTTTATTTGAAGAGGAAGTAACGGTAGAGGATTATTTAAAGCTAGATGAGAATGTAATGTATTATTACTTCCAAGTATGGCAAGATGAAGATGACCAAATTTTAAGTGATTTATGTCGTCGTTTTATGAACCGAAATCTCTTTAAATATGTAGAATTTACGGAGAATCATGGTTTAGATAATTGGATGGAATTAAGTAGTTTATTTAAAAAGATTGGACTCGATCCAGAATACTACTTAGTTGTTGATTCAACATCGGATTTACCGTATGATTTTTACCGCGCTGGAGAAGAAGAAGAGAGGCTTCCAATTTTGCTTCTTATGCCAAATGGAGATCTCAGAGAGCTTTCGCGTGAATCTGATATTGTAGAAGCGATTACTGGTAAGAAGAGAACAGATCAAAAACTTTTCTATCCGCATGATTTAATCTATGAAGATGGAAGAAAAGGAAAATATAAAGAGAAAATTATTGAGTTATTAGAAGGAAAGAAATAAGAAGCAGTCATTGGACTGCTTCTTATTAAAGAAACTTGAAATTATTTGTCGCTTAAGCGTTTTCCGCCAACTGCGTAATGATTTTTAGACATTTCTTCGATGAAAACAACGATGTTTTCTTCTGGAGCACCAGTTGTTTCGCTTACTGCTGCAGTTACTTTCTCAGCAAGAGCTTTCTTTTGTTCTTCTGTGCGTCCTTCTAGCATTTTCACTGTTACGTATGGCATGTACAATCGCTCCTTTTATGTAAGTTACAATCTTATTATAACGGATTATGAAGTAGAACAATCGGAAAAACAAATATTTTCTTTTTTCGACATAATGAAGAGGAGATGAAGTATGGAGAACTTTTTTGTATATCCACTGCACCAAATACCGTTGGTCGCAATGGCTATTGTTATTGCATTGTCTGTGCATGAATTTGCACATGCATATGTTGCATATAAGTTTGGAGACGATACTGCGAAAAGACAGGGACGTTTAACCTTATCGCCAATGTCTCATTTAGATCCAATTGGTATGATTGCCATATTAATCATTGGATTTGGTTGGGCACGTCCTGTACCTGTTAATCCGTATAACTTCAAAAGGCCGCGCCTTGCTGGTGTGTTAGTTTCTATTGCAGGGCCAATTAGTAACCTTATTTTGAGTGCTATTGGGTTAATTATTTGGTATAGCATGATAAGATTTGGATTGTTAGATGCCATTCCATTTGCAGTGGCAGATACATTACGACAATTCTTTCAAATTTTTATTACTCTTAATATCGTTTTACTTGTTTTCAATTTATTGCCGATTCCGCCGCTTGACGGATATCGCGTGATTGAAGATTTAGCACCAGCAAATATTCGTGCGAAAATGACGCAGTATGAGAAATATGGAGCAATTGCTTTATTGATTCTTGTTATTACGCCGCTTGATCGTTATACAATTCAACCAATCTTCCAAGTGGTTATTCCGTATGTATTAGGTATTTTGCACAGCATTATTGCACCTATATTTGGGATTATGTAATAAATGAGTGAGGAGGACTTACATATGACAGAGAAAAAGAAAAAAATTGGTTTTAATATCGTGAAGAATGATTCAACAGATGGCCATGGTGGCTTTGGCGTTGGAGCACTGAGCCTAGAAAATATTTCACCTGTTTTCGTAGATGTAATCGAGAAAAATGCATTCGTTGATATTGGTGCGATGCATGCGCGTAGTACTGTTGAAAAGGGGATTAAATTCTTAACGAATAAAGACGAGGTCCCAAACGGAAAACCGTATTGGCTTGTATGGGTAACGATTGAGAGAACCGCAACAGGTGCTTATTATGCAGGCGTAACGGCTTGTGAGATGACAGTTGACCGTGAAATTCGCCGCGGATATAAATCTCTTCCAGAGCATGTGAATAAGATGGATAAATCATTAAAGCGTCACATCATGATTGACCATATGGATGAATCATCTAAGAAGGTGCTTGGTACATTCTTGAAAGAGCACAATGAAGCAATTTGGAATGAATCTAGTCAAGAATTGCGTCATGCATTATTAGGAGAGTAACATTTAAGGCTACCAGGAGAAATCCTGGTAGCCTTTGCTTTATTATTTTATGTCGTATATTGTGGAATCACCGATATGTTCGGATTACCACGGAAAATACCTTTTCCACCAGCTTTCTTTTTTCTTTTCTTTGCTGACCTTTTCAAATTCCTCTTTGTCATCAATGTGATCCATGCAGTATTCGGTCGGTTCTGTTCCTTTTGCAAAATACATTTTCACAGAAACAGGACATCCTTTCGTTGCTACTTTCCCATTTTCGGGATTGATATTTACAGCAACAACGTCACTTGGTTGTTTGAAATCCTTTTTCGGCTGACCGTCTAGTCCTTTTTCCATCGCAATGGCCCAAATCTTCTTAGCGTAGCCTTGTTCAGCTGGATTGGAGATAGATTTTGGCTGATCGTATCCTACCCAAACACCAGTTACAAGTTGCGGGGCGAAGCCAATCATCCAGCTATCCGTTTCTGTAGAACCAGACTTTCCTGCATAAGTGCGAGATAGCTTTGGAAGAAGGGATTGCCCTGTAACAGAGGCATATCCACTTAGCTTGTCGTTGAACATTCCCGTCATCATCTCTTCCATTACAAACGTATTGTTTTTATCGAGCACTTGTTTACTTTCTAAATGTGCGTCGTATAAAATGTTTCCTTCGTTATCGACAACGCGACGGATAAAGGTTGGCTTTATTTGTTTTCCACCATTGGCAAACATACTGTATGCGCCTACCATTTCAATTGGTTTTACAGGAGAAGTACCAAGGGCAAGGGATGGTACATCTTTTAGTGAACTTTTAATACCAAATTGTTTAGCGGTTTTCATAAGAGAATCTTCGCCTAAAAATAAATGTGTTTTTACAGCATATACGTTATCTGATACTGCAAGAGCTTGCGCCATCGTTACAAAATCATCAGCGTAATAGTCTTTATAATTTTTCGGTTTATATTTAGAAACACCATCACCTAATGTAAATACTGTATATTCACTTTTTAAGCGGGTCGTTGGTGTAAACCCCTTTTCAAGTGCGGCATAATATAAAAACGGTTTAAAGGTAGATCCTGGCTGACGAGCTGCTTGAATCGCTCTGTTAAATTGACTCTCTTTATAATCCTTTCCACCAACAAGAGCTGCTACTTCTCCAGTTTTCGGATTCATTGAGACAAGAGCCGTTTGTATACTAGTCGTTTCTGGAATCGTATCTTTTACAGCTTGCTCAGCTATTGTTTGTAGTTTTGGGTCTAATGTTGTGTAAATACGGAGTCCACCGCGTTGCAGAGTTTGCTCGTCGAGTCCAACGTCATGAAGGAGAGAGCGTTGTACAGCGTCTTGGAAATAAGGTGCTATTTCTGTCGCTTTTTTTGTTTCTAACGAAGCAAACGCAAGCTTTTCTTTTTTCGCAGAGGATGCTTGGTCTTTTGTAATATATCCTTGTTCTACCATTTCATCTAAAATAATGGACTGTCTTGTTTTTGCTCGTTCTTCTTTTACGTAGGGAGAATATACACTAGGGCCTTTTGGGATACCAGCTAACATACTTGATTCTGCTAATGTTAAGTCACTAGCTGATTTATTAAAGTAAAGACGGGAAGCAGCTTCAATACCATAAGCGCCGTGCCCATAATAAATTGTATTTAAATATCCTTCTAAAATATGATTTTTATTGTAATTGACTTCAAGGCGAATCGTATATATTGCTTCTAAAGCCTTCCGCTTCCAAGTTTTATCATGATCTAAATATAGATTGCGGGCATATTGTTGTGTAATCGTACTCGCACCTTGAACCTTTGCCATTGCTTTTATATCTGCAATGATTGCGCCGGCAATTCGTTTCATATCGAAACCATGATGATCATAGAATCGTTGGTCTTCGATGGAAAGCGTCGCTTCTCTTACATAAGGAGAAATTTGGTCAAGGGATACGTTATAGCGTTTTTGCATCCCATTGCTTTGTCCCATTACAGTATCATCATTGGCATAAAAGGTACTTGTTTGCGGGACAGCGATAGGAGGTGGCCCCATAATCTTTGCGGCAATAATGATAATAAAAAAAGAAAAAACGAAAAAAAGAACGCATGAAAAAAGTGCGGTGAAGAAAAGACGTTTATATTTTTTAAGTTTTGGATTTATAGTTTGACCCATCTTTTTCATCCCCTCATCATATACTTTTACTAGTATTGAGGGTTTTTTCGTATTTTAAACACAAAATGAAAAAGAGCCCTTTCAATTAAGAAAGAAGCTCAAAAGCGCGCATTGGCCAATCCGTAATAATTACATCTACACCATAATCGATCATTGTTTGTAAGTCTTTATTTTCATTGATTGTATAGGGGCGGAAAACATAGCCTTGCTGCTGCGCAGTTTGGACAAATTCTTTTGTTAATAGCTGAAAATTAGGGTGTAATCCGGTCGCTTCTCTTTTCTTTGCTTCAGCAAGTGGATCAGCAATTGGTTCATCATATAAGATAGCCCTCGGAATTTCAGGTGCAAGTTCTGCAAGTAAAGTAACAGAATCATGGTTAAACGATGAGAATATAATTTGGTTTGGAAGGTGATATTCACGAACAAGATCGACAACTTTCTCTTCGATACCTGGATAGTGGATTACGTCTGTTTTTAATTCAATATTAAGTTGTAAATTTGTCGTAGATAACCAAATGAGCACTTCCCGTAAGGTTGGAATTTTCGCTTCGTGAAAAGAAGGATCTTTATAACTTCCTGCATCAAGCGCTTGTAATTCCGCTACTGTTTTCTCAAAAATAAGTCCAATTCCATCTGTCGTACGGTCAACTGTTTCATCGTGAATTACAACGAGTTCACCATCTTTTGAAAGGTGAACATCAAGTTCAATACCATGAGCACCAACACGCTCTGCTTCTTGGAAAGCAATCATTGTATTCTCTGGATGTGTCCCTTTCACTCCGCGATGGGCAAAAATAAGTGGTTTTTTCATCTGAAAATCTCCTTATGAGTTCATTTCTTTCATTATGAAACTACGGTGAAAAAAATACAATTCATATGCCAAACATTTACAAAAGTATAACAGTTGCACAAAAGTTAACGTTAACGTAAAATGTAATAATGTAAGGGAAGGAGGAATATATATGTATAAGATTGATGAAGTAACAAAGCAAGTTGGGTTAACAAAACGTACACTTCGTTATTATGAGGAAATTGGTTTAATTCATCCACCGGAGCGCAGTGAAGGAAACATTCGTCTTTATACGGATGAGGATATTGCACGTATTAAAAGAATTGTAGAAGCGAAAGAAGTGTTAGGAATCACACTGCAAGAAATGCAGCATTTCTTATCATTAAAAGAGCGCATGGAGCAAAGGCGAAATAGTGACAATCCACGTGACCGTGCAGTGATTCAAGAAATTAAGGATATGCTTGAGAGTCAGGTACAAACGCTAGATATAAAAATGAAACAAATGGAGCGCGTGAAAGCAGAATTAGAGCATAGTTTAGAGCGTGCAACTAGATTCTTGGAGGAAACAAAAGGAGAGTAATGAAGATGGAGAGCAAACAAAAACTGGGGAGATTGATTACAGTACTGGCTACCTTCCTTGCCTTTTCAGGTATCGGGGTAGTCGATCCTATTTTGCCAATTATTGCTGAGAAAATCGGTGCAACACATTGGCAAGTGGAAATGTTATTTACAGCATATATTTTAACGATGGCAATTATGATGTTGCCCGCTGGTTTATTTGCAGCAAGATTTGGTGATAAACGAATGATGACGATTGGTTTAGCAATTGTAACTGTATTTGCTTTTATATGTGGTATATCACAAACAATTGCGCAGTTATCCCTCTTCCGTGCGGGCTGGGGGCTAGGTAATGCGATGTTCTTCGCAACAGCGATGACATTATTAATTGCTCTTAGTAAAGAAGTACATGAAGCGGTCGGTTTATATGAAGCCGCGATTGGCTTAGGGATGGCGGGTGGTCCATTATTAGGTGGATTACTTGGCGGATATTCTTGGCGCTACCCATTTTTTGCGACAAGTCTTTTAATTTTATTAGCATTTATTCTTGTTTTCTTTTTTGTAAAAGAGCCAGAACGCAAAGTGAAGCGCAGGGCAGCTGGGATAGGAGAATTACTTAACCTGATTAAATATAAGCCATTTATGCAAGGGGCCATTTCAGGGATGTTATATTATTACGGGTTTTTCGTTGTATTAGCATATTCACCACTTATTATGCATTTATCGGCAATTCAGCTCGGTTTCGTATTTTGTGGATGGGGACTTGCGCTAGCGTACGGATCGGCCATATTAGCGCATAAATTAGAAGGGAAATATGAGCCAAAAGCATTATTACGAGTTAGCTTATTTATATTTGCCCTTCTGTTAATTGCATTATTCTTTGTTAAAGTGATGTGGTTACAAATCGTTCTTATCGTCTTATCTGGATTAACATCAGGATTAAATAACGCTTTATATACAAGCTACGTCATGGATATTTCACCTTATGAAAGATCTATTACGTCCGGTGTATACAATTTCGTCCGTTGGCTTGGCGGAGCGATTGCTCCTATTTTATCGGGAATTATCGGTCATGCGATTTCACCACAAAGTCCATTTTTAGTTGGGGGAATCGTTGTATTAGTTGGTTGTGTCATGATTTTGATTCCTGTTCGAGAAGATTCTAAATTAGAAGCAGAAACCCTTTCTTAAGAAAGGGTTTTCTTTGTTGTTAAATATAGTGTTTATAGAATATATGAATAAAAATACTTTAACTAAAATATATTTTCGGTATTTTTGTACTTTTAACTATACATTTTGTATGTTTTGTTTTATTTTTGTTAGGGGACATTAATGATGTCCCTATTATAAATTTGCAGCGAAAGGCGTGATTGTACGATGGAACTATGGTTCACTGAAAAACAAACAAAACATTTTGGAATTACGGCGCGTATTAACCGCACATTACATACGGAGCAAACAGAATTTCAAAAACTTGATATGGTTGAGACAGAAGAGTTCGGAAACATGCTTATTTTAGATGGTATGGTTATGACAACAGAGAAGGACGAATTTGTGTATCACGAAATGGTAGCACACGTACCTTTATTTACACATCCAAACCCTGAAAACGTATTAGTTGTTGGCGGTGGTGATGGCGGTGTAATTCGTGAAGTATTAAAGCACCCAAGCGTAAAGAAAGCAACACTTGTTGAAATCGACGGTAAAGTAATCGAGTATTCTAAACAGTACTTACCATCAATCGCAGGTGCGTTAGATAATGAGCGCGTTGAAGTAAAAGTAGGAGACGGTTTCCTACACATCGCAGAAAGCGAAAATGAGTATGACGTAATTATGGTCGACTCTACAGAGCCAGTAGGACCAGCAGTAAACCTATTTACAAAAGGATTCTACGCTGGAATCTCTAAAGCGTTAAAAGCAGACGGTATTTTCGTTGCTCAAACGGACAACCCATGGTTCACACCAGAATTAATTTCAACTGTGTTTAAAGACGTAAAAGAAATTTTCCCAATTACACGTCTATACACAGCGAATATCCCAACATACCCAAGTGGAATGTGGACATTCACAATTGGATCTAAAGAATACGATCCATTAAAAGTAAGCGAAGAGCGTTTCCACGAAATTGAAACGAAATATTACACAAAAGAATTGCATAAAGCAGCATTTGTGTTACCAAAATTTGTTGGGGACTTAGTGAAGTAATAAAAGCGGAAGCGGCTCGTTCAGAATGAGAGATGGATGGAGCTTCAGACGTAGAGGCGTCTTTTGCCTCGCAGGAAGAAGCGAAGCCATCGAACATTCTAGCCGCTGTAGCTGGACAAAAAAGCGGAAGTGGCTCATTCAAGGTGTGCGATAGAACGGACATGCTAGCTGCTTTCGCTACTATAAATAAAATAATCTTCCCATTGTTAAAAGAAGATTGAGGTAAATCGAGAAAGAGGAGCATAGTACTCCAAATTTGAGAAATAATGAAAGGTTGGGATACCTTAAGTTCCACGTAAGGAGGAAAAGAATATGCGTTTTGATGAAGCTTATTCAGGTAAAGTATTTATTAAAAGTCATCCAAGTTTTGAAGAGTCAGAGGCCGTTATTTATGGGATGCCAATGGATTGGACAGTAAGCTACCGTCCAGGTTCTCGTTTTGGTCCTGCACGTATTCGTGAAGTATCAATTGGATTAGAAGAGTATAGTCCATATTTAGATCGTGAACTAGAAGAAGTAAAATATTTTGATGCTGGTGATATTCCGCTACCATTCGGAAACCCACAGCGCAGTATAGACATGATTGAAGAATATGTAGCAAAACTATTAGATGCCGGTAAGTTTCCATTAGGTCTCGGCGGTGAGCACCTAGTGTCTTGGCCAATTTTTAAGGCAATGGCAAAAAAATATCCGGATTTAGCAATCATTCATATGGATGCTCATACTGATTTACGTGAGTCATATGAAGGGGAGCCTTTATCTCACTCTACACCAATTCGTAAAGTGTGCGATTTAATTGGTCCGGAAAACGTATATTCTTTTGGAATTCGTTCTGGAATGAAAGAAGAATTCGAATGGGCAAAAGAAGTGGGCATGAACCTATACAAATTTGACGTATTAGAACCGTTGAAAGAAGTATTACCAAAGCTTGCAGGACGCCCGGTCTATGTCACAATTGATATTGACGTGTTAGATCCAGCACACGCTCCTGGAACAGGAACATTAGAAGCTGGTGGTATCACATCTAAAGAACTACTAGACTCCATCGTAGCAATTGCAAATTCAAATATAAAAGTAGTTGGAGCAGACTTAGTAGAAGTAGCTCCAGTCTATGATCATAGTGATCAAACACCAATCGCAGCAAGCAAATTCGTGCGGGAAATGCTTCTTGGTTGGGTAAAATAAAAGCGAAGCCGACTGTTTAGACCCGGTGGCTAAGGTTCTTTCCTGCAAAAGGTGCTTTCTACCTTTTGGCAGGGAAGGTTCTTAGGGCGCAAGGGTCTAGGAGGCGTAGCTGGATAAAGTAAAAGCGGAGGCAGCTCGTTCAGAATGAGAGGTGGATGGAGCTTCAGACGTAGAGGCGATTTTTGCCTCGCAGGAAGAAGCGAAGCCACCGAGCATTCTAGCTGCCGCAGCTGGATAGAATAAAAGCGGAAGCGGCAGAGAGATCCATATATCGGCGATTCGACACAACATATCGACGCTTCTGCAAAATTCGGCATGAGCTTATAAGAAAAAAGGAGCGAGTTCCACCCCATGGAACTCGCTCCTTTTTCTTATGCAACGTTTTCTTCTGAAGTGACGCCACGAATTTCATCAGCAGAGCGAATTGGATATTTACGGAAAATAATTGAACCGATATATCCAATGATTGTAGTGACAATTCCGCATAGTACAGCGGCGATTGCTACTTTCATTACATCGTTAAATCCAAAGAGAACAAGAAGTCCTGGAATTGGTGATGCTGTACCAGGTGCATTGTTTACAAGTTGGAATAAGGATGTAATAATGCCAGCAAGTGCACCACCGACAAAGTTTGTCGTGTAGATTGGAATTGGATTTGCTGCGACAATATCAGCTTGTGTTAATGGTTCTATTGCTACAGCAATCGTATCTTTCTTTGAACAAATCTTTAAACGCTTAAAGAAAATAAAGTTCATTGGAGCAGAGGCTGCTACTGCAAGACTACCAATAGCCATTGGTAAGCCTGTTAAACCAAGCATAGCAGTTAGAGCCATGGAGCTTAATGGAGATGTAGAGATAACTGTGATGAGCCCGCCAAGCATAATCCCCATAATAATTGGGCTTTCTGTAGTTGCGATTGAAATCATAGAGCCGATTTTCCCAAGTGTTGCATTCACAACAGGATCCATAAGCATGGCCATACCGCGTGAAAGTGGTGCTGCGATGAATAAGATTGCTAAAAATTCTACACCAGCTGGTAATTTTTTTTCAAGGAATTTCACGACAAAAGCGCAAACATATCCAGCAAAAAATCCTGGTAAAATACCAAATCCACTAGAGGCAATCCCAATTAAAACAGCATAGACAGGAGATACCCCGATTGCGAGTGCCACTAAAATAGCAGCTGCGACGCCACTCATACCACCGGAAGCCTGTCCAACGGATTGTAAAAAGCTGTTATGGAACATTTCACCGCCGATATAACGGTGGAATGCTTCAATAAGGAAGCTGGCGATTGCAGCGTTAGCTAAAGCACCCATTGCTTTCATTCCGTAAGGAGCGCGGTAGCTAAAAAGTGTGAATAGAAAAAGTACAACAAGTAATAGTGCTAAACCTTGCAAGATAGCCATTTGAATAATGTCTCCTTTTTGATTTTTGTTATAAAAATTTGTATTATCCAATAATAATACAAATTTTGCTTGAGCGGAAAATTTTTTTCTTAGGAAAATACTGCAAACAATTTTTATTACAATAGTGTAAGGAAAATGTAAGACATTTCAATAGAGTATAGTATGTCCTTTTTCGTATAATACAGATATGAGTATACGATCGATAAGAAAGCTATAGACAGGAGGCGCGTATATGAAATTGGTACTTAGAGTTTTAGCTGTCTTTGCTATCCTTTTAGGAGGCACAGCATTTTATTTACATTCAAAAACAGAAGGTGTCGGAGCCTTTGTAGATAATTTTTTTTCAAATAAGGAAATACAAGATTATTATGCTGTTATAGGTAAAGGTGAGAAAAAAGACGATGAATATTTGTATACATTAAAAGGTTATACACAAGAGGGCAAGCAACAAATCATTAAAAAAATGGTGAATCGTCAATTGCATCCAGGTGCGTTTGTAAAAATTTATGCTAAGGGCATGCAAGGAAAAGGATGGGCTGAAATTCCAAAAGAATCGATTCCAGAAAAAGCATTACAAAAAATACAAAAAACATAAAGGAGCCGATTGTTCGCTCCTTTTTTAACTTTAGCGGTATCACGTGTAACATCCCTTTTTAATAAAAGAAAATTTAGATTTGAAAGATATTTTACTGTAAAGAATCTTCCTTTATGAATTGTTTTTTCGAAACATCGTTTTCCTAATTTTTGAGCAGACAGACATAGGTTTTTTTTGATATGATAGGAAAAGTGATTTATTATAACTTATATTTGAAACATCATATGTGAAAGGTGTGCAAGACGTGGAGAAACAACTTGCAGGCTTGCCGGTACACGTTCATTTCGTAACAGAAATCCGAGAAGGGGCTCGAAAGGAGACCGTTGCTTTTGAAGCAAATGGTCAATACTATGTAAAAGGTCAAAGTACATATGTAACATTTCAAGAGCCGAACGAACAAGGTGAAGTGAAGACAATTATCAAAATTCAAGGTGAACAAGTTCTCATTATGCGTTCAGGTGCTGTTTCTATGCGTCAAACGCATGTGAAAGGTGAATGGACAACTGGTACGTATACGAGCGAACTGGGTAGGTTTGCATTGCAAACAAAAACCGATAATGTTCTTTTTAAATGGTCGGATGAGAAGAAAAAAGGACAACTCTTTTTAACGTACGCATTGCTTCTAAGTGAACAAGAAGCTGGCCGATATACAATCACGATTAATTTGAAGGAGGCAAAATAATGAACTCTTTAGAACAAGTAAAAGAATTGATTAAAGATGAAATTAAAGCTGCGGTATTAAAAGCTGAATTAGCAACAGAAGAACAAATTCCAAACGTTGTATTAGAATCTCCGAAAGACAAAACAAATGGTGACTTCTCTACAAACATGGCGATGCAACTTGCGCGCGTTGCGAAAAAAGCACCTCGTATGATTGCAGAAGGGTTAATTGCGAACTTTGATAAAGCAAAAGCTTCTATCGAAAAGATTGAAATTGCTGGTCCTGGTTTTATTAACTTCTATATGGATAACAGCTACTTAACAGATTTAATTCCGGCAATTGTTAAAGCTGGTGAGGCTTACGGTGAGACAAACACTGGTAAAGGTGAAAAAGTACAAGTTGAGTTCGTGTCTGCTAACCCAACAGGTGACCTTCACTTAGGACATGCACGTGGCGCAGCAGTAGGTGACACGTTATGTAATGTATTAGCAAAAGCAGGATACGATGTATCTCGTGAATACTACATTAATGATGCTGGTAACCAAATTCATAACTTAGCGCTTTCTGTTGAAGCTCGTTACATGCAAGCGCTAGGTTTAGAAAAAGAAATGCCAGAAGACGGTTACCATGGTGCAGATATCATCGGAATCGGAAAACGTTTAGCTGAAGAGTTCGGCGATCGTTATGCAAAAGCTGATGAGAAAGAAAGCTATGAATTCTACCGTGAGTACGGTTTAAAATATGAACTAGCAAAACTTCAAAGAGATTTAGAAAGCTTCCGTGTTAACTTTAATGTATGGTTCTCTGAAACATCACTATACAAAAACGGAAAAATTGATGAAGCCCTTGCAGTTTTAAAAGAGCGTGAAGAAATATTTGAAGAAGACGGAGCAACTTGGTTCCGTTCTATGACTTACGGTGATGATAAAAACCGTGTATTAATTAAAAACGATGGTTCTTATACATACTTAACGCCAGATATCGCGTATCATCGTGATAAATTAGAGCGCGGATTTGATAAATTAATCAACATTTGGGGTGCTGACCACCACGGTTACATTCCTCGTATGAAAGCGGCAATCCAGGCACTTGGTTATGATAAAGATACATTAGAAGTAGAAATCATCCAAATGGTACAACTATACCAAAACGGTGAAAAAATGAAAATGAGCAAACGTACAGGTAAAGCTGTTACACTTCGTGAACTTATGGAAGAAGTGGGCGTGGACGCAATGCGTTACTTCTTCGCAATGCGTAGTAGTGATTCTCATTTAGACTTCGATATGGACTTAGCTGTATCAAAATCTAATGAAAATCCTGTATACTATGCACAATACGCTCATGCACGCGTATGCAGTATTCTTCGTCAAGGCGAAGAGCTTGGATTAACTGCAGGTGGAGATGTAAATTACAAACTGGTTGCTTCTGAAAAAGAAGTAGATTTACTGAAAAAACTTGGTGAATTCCCAGCGGTAGTTGCAGACGCAGCGCAAAAACGTCTGCCACACCGCCTTACAAGCTATGCATTTGAATTAGCAGCAGCACTTCACAGCTTCTACAATGCAGAAAAAGTATTAAACCAAGATAACTTAGAATTAAGTAAAGCTCGTTACGAATTAATGCGTGCAGTACGCATCACACTTCAAAATGCATTAGCATTAGTAGGTGTATCTGCACCGGAGAAAATGTAATAAAGAAAAGCGGAGCCGACTGTTTAGTCCCGGTGGCTAAGGTTCTTTCCCACAGAAGGTGCTTTTTACCTTCTTGTGGGGAAGGTTCTTAGACGCAAGGGACTAGGAGGCAGAGCTAGACAAAAAAGAAAAGTGTAAGCGGCTCGTTCAGAATAGGAGGAAGGCGCTAAGCCACCGAGTATTCTAGCTGCTGGAATTGGACATAAAGAAAATATGCTTGTTTTTGTTAAAAAGCGATATACAAGTTGATATAAAAATATATAATCCATCTATAGATGGATTACATGGCAAAAAAGCAGACCACCGAAAAGCCATATGGGAGAAACTCATATACGGCTTGATGAGGGGAAGTTGAAACCAAAAAAGAGATGGCAAAGCCATCTCTTTTTCTGTTTCAGTTTTCTACTCTAAATATATGTGACAAAGATATGTTATGGTGATGAAGTGAAAATAGAAAAATACCAATTAACTATTGATTTTTAGTAACGATTCTAGAATAATAGGTTGTTGGGGGTAAAATTATCAACAAGCTGTACATGTAGTATTAGTTGGTGGAATGCTATCAGGAAATGGTATGATTGTTGTAAACGATATTGTTACAACCAAGCCGAATGCTAAACTAACACTTCATCTAACCAAGTATCTAAACAATTAATAATTAATCTTGAAAACTTCCAACCTAGTCAAGAAACTAGGGATTTTATGTCTAAAATAATATAGTCCAACTAAAGTTTTCATGATTTAATAAATAACGATAAAAGAAGATAAATTTCTCGATTTTGCTATTATCATCACTTATATATAAATCTCTCGACATTAAAATTTAATGTCGCCCTAGAAAAGCTAAAGCTTCTTAGCGAGTAAGTGAAATGTATATAAGTTCATTTTAATTCTTCGACATAGCCATAGATCCATTAGGCAAATTACTTTTTCTCGACACTCATTTATAGACTCCAAAAATGAAAAGGCTGAATTTCATATTTCTGCACGATTCATATGAGATTAGTTGCTCATCACACTCTTTTTTATTTACCCCCAAATGCGTTCCACTGTATTCAGATTTGGAGAATATCACTTTTATCAATATTTTGTCCGAAGCATTTTTATTCATATAGCGCTTATGTTGGAACATTTTTTGTTTTTCTTGTCTGATTGTTTCGGTGTGTAAGTTCAGTTGTGCAACGAAACATAAAATGTTTTAACATATGGCCAATCTCACTTTGACTCATGATGACAGAAAACATATCTTCAATGGCATCCTTTAGAATACGAGTATCCTAGCACGTTTCGCGGCCATAACCTTCTTTTGCTGGTGTGTTAAATTCGATTATACGCTGTACTTCTTGTTATTCTTTATGAGGATAATCATGGGAGTTGACCAAATGCATATTTGCTGTGAAATAGCTCGTCCATACTTGCCCGCAATGAAAGTTTTTGCGTATTGTGCAATCGTTTGCGATGGATATGTAGAAGTTTTGTAACCTCTACAGCATAATAAGATGAATGACTATCATGAGTTTTTTCGTGAATGCTTTTTGAATTCCTTGATCAAAATTTGTCCGTTCCCTTATCTGTTTTTGTTAAACAATATAGACCAGAAATACCACAGTTTAGACATGTCGGAGAAATTAGATGAATTTATATAAAAGTCAAATTTCAAATCTTTAAGCCATAGAAGGGTTGAAAAAAGAGAAAAAGATGATAATAGCTGTCAAACATATTGAAATAAAATAGCTTAATGACATTGAATAAATAGAATCTTTGTCATAGTATGTTTGCACCAGAATCTATCTGCATTTAATTTTATAGGGAGGAATCATACAAAGTATGTATTTAAAAAGAATAACTTCGATTTTTTCAATTATAATGATTTTTATGTTTACTATAGGTCAGAGTTTAATGCCTATAATAGCAAATGCACAAGAGTTAAATACATTAGGACTTGTGGATAGTTTTACGATAGGTAAAACAAATCTACAGAGCGGAGAACGGACTAAAGTAACTGTAACCTTCAGTGAAAAAGATGGAGTTAAGCTGAAGCCTGGAGACACACTAACATTAACACTGCCTCCAGAATTACAAGGATTTAACGGAACGATTCAGTTAGATGATTATGGTATTTGTAAAGTAACTTCAGGTACTGTGATATGTACATTTAATGATAAAGTAGATGCACATGTCAATATTAAAGGGTATTTAAACTTTAACGTACAAGCTGTTAATGTAGGAACTGATGAAAAGAAAGAGATTGAAACAAATTTTGGTACAAATTTAGATAAGCAAGCTGTAACAATTACCGGCCCAAGCGGTGGTGGTGGTACAGATCCTGGAAAGGGACCGTTTTTTTATAAAGCTGGTGATATGCTCGGTAATGAAAATGAAGTGCGCTGGTTCTTAAATATAAATTTAAATAAAGAAGAGTTAAGTCGTGATATTGTTGTGACTGATAAATTACAAGAAGGTCAAACACTTAATAAGAATAGTTTCTATATAACTGTTAATGATTATCTAGGTAATCGAGCATTATCAATAAAAGATTTTGAAAATCAAGGTTATGGAACGATTACCTTTACTGGTGACAACTCATTTAAAGTTTTGCTTTATAAGAATAAAGCACGTCTGGCCTCTTTTGCAGTTCAATATACATCTACTATAACGGAAGCTGGAAAGAAGCAAGAATTCTTTAAGAATGATTATACGATTGATTACCAAGTTCTAAACAAAGACCCAGTTTCTGATTCGGGTACTGCCGAAACCGAAAATATGTCAGCTGGCGGTGGTGCTGAAGGTAACGAGATTCCAAAAGGAACGTTAAAAATTGTTAAACATATTGAAGGAAATAAAGAAAAAGTAATCCCGAATGTTTCGTTTAAGTTGTATAAAGAGTCTGGTGAACAAGTTGGAGGCGAATATAAAACAAATGAAGAAGGGATAATTGAAATTCCTAACTTACAACCAGGTAAATATTATATGCAAGAGGTTTCAGCTCCAGACTATATTGATTTCGACCCGCAAACAAAAATAGAGTTTGAAGTGAAATCAAATGATGCAAACGGAGTAGAGTTGTCGATTCCGAATAAAGTGAAAACTACATCTGTTACAGGAACAAAGACGTGGAAAGGCGATAATGCGAAAGATCGTCCGACAATGATCAAAGTAGACTTACTACAAAATGGTAAGGTGATTGCGACACAAGAAGTAAGTAAAGCAAGCGGTTGGAAATATGAATTCAAAGACTTAGCGGCATACGATACAGATGGAAAAGCATATAAGTATGAAGTGAAAGAACAACCGGTAGATGGATATCAAACAGAGGTCAAAGGTTATGACATTACAAATACAAAAGTGGTACAAACAACAACAGTAGAAGGAACGAAGACATGGAAGGATGGAAATGCAAAAGATCGTCCGACAATGATCAAAGTAGACCTACTAAAAAATGGCCAAGTAAGCGCAACACAAGAAGTTAGCGAAGCAACAGGCTGGAAATATGAATTCAAAGATTTAGCGATAAACGATGCCGAAGGTGAGGCATACAAGTATGAAGTAAAAGAACAACCAGTAGATGGTTACAAAACAGAAGTAAATGGCTATGACATTACGAATACAAAAGTAGGTCAAACAAAAGTAGAAGGAACAAAAACATGGAAAGACGATAATGCGAAAGATCGTCCGACAATGATCAAAGTAGACCTACTAAAAAATGGCCAAGTGATTGCGACACAAGAAGTAAGTGAAGCAACTAGCTGGAAATATGCGTTTACAGACTTAGCGGCATACGACGCAGATGGAAAAGCATATAAGTATGAAGTAAAAGAACAACCAGTAGATGGTTACAAAACAGAAGTAAATGGCTATGACATTACGAATACAAAAGTAGG
>NZ_JBCGHT010000013.1:0-139534 GCF_039549175.1 Paenibacillus sp. 102
TATGTCTTTTGAAGACCTGCCAATCCATGTTCCCGAAACTTAGCTACCCATTTTTTTAACATCGTCATATCTACACAATGCTTTTGAGCTATATCTTTAAAGGATTCTACACTGTTAAGATAATCGGTAACGGCAGATAACTTGGTTTCTAAAGAGTATTTCGTCATAAAAAACTACACCCCCAATTGTTAGACTGTGTCTAACAATTGGGGTGCAGTTCAAGATTGGTGCTCTATTTATTTTAGCTAATTCTATTCTCCATCAACCCGTTTCAGTGGTTTCTCTGCCGGCCCCTCAATTACATTTCCTTCAATTGAAAAGCGTGAGCCGTGACAAGGACAATCCCACGTACAATCACCGCTGTTCCATTCTACTTCACAACCGAGGTGCGTACAGGTTGTATCGACAATATGTAGTTTTCCTTCATCATCTTTATAAGCACCTGCCCGTTTTCCGTTTACTCTTACAACGGAACCTTCACCGTTTTCAAGGTCTTCTGGTTTACGGAGAGCAAATTCTAACTTGCCTTCAATCAAATGTTTTGCTACATCAAGGTTTTGGGAAACGAATGTTTTTATATCTGGATCTGAATGGAATCGTGATGGAGCAAAGAGATCTTTGTAAGGGCTCTTTGTTTTTGTAATCGCAGCTGTTAATATTTGGGCTGCAGCGGTGCTTGTTGTCATACCCCATTTTCGATAACCAGTTGCAACAAATATGTTTGGATTATTTTCATTAATATGGCCAATGTAAGGAACTTTATCTAAAGTAGTTAAATCTTGTGTTGACCATCTGTATGAAATCTCGTGTATTCCAAATGTTTCTTCTGCGAAAGAGTATAGTGCTTCATAATGAAGCATTGTATTGATTCCTTGTCCCGTTTTATGGTTTTCACCGCCGACAAGAATGAGTTTTTCCCCATTCATTGTTGTATAACGTAAGGAACGTGTAGGATTATCAATGCTTAAATACATACCTCCAGGATAATCTTTTTTTGCTTTTATAGCTAAAACGTAGGAACGTTCTGCATACATTCTTGTAAAGAAAAAGCTGGGGTCATAGAAAGGGAAATGGGAACTAGAGACAACATATCCACATGTAATACGATGTCCATCTTTTGTAATAACTTGTGGATATGAACCTTTCTCAATATCAATTGCAGTCGTTTGCTCATAGATTGTTCCGCCTGCTTCAACAAACTGATCTACCAGACTTTTTAAATAATGAAGAGGGTGAAACTGTGCTTGTTTTTTCATAACAAGTGCTGCTTGAACTGAGATAGGAAGCGGAATGGATTCTACGTAGTCACAAGGAATATTTAGCTTTTTATAAGCTTCGTATTCTTTTGTTAATTTGTGTAATCCGTCGTTGCAAGTTGTATACAAGTAGGCATCTTCTTCAGTAAAGTCACAGTCGATGTTATTTGTTTGGATTGTTTCTTTAATAAATTGTAATGCTTTCTCATTTGCCTCATAGTATAGACGAGCTTGGTCGGCTCCAAAATGATGAATCAGCTCATCATAAATGAGGTCGTGTTGTGCAGTAATCTTTGCGGTTGTATGGCCTGTTGTTCCATTTAAAATGTTTCCGGAATCGATTAAAACAACTTTCATACCCTTTTTTGCAAGTAAATAAGCAGTTGTGATGCCTGTGATTCCAGCGCCGATAATCGCAACTTCTGTTCTTATATTTTCGGATAGTTTAGGGAAAATAGGGAGTGAAGTAGAATCACGCCAGTATGGTTCTGGAAATTGGGGAAATGAATCGTTTGTCATCGTATGTTCCTCCTGTTTTAAAACAATTTACTACTTAATTTTTCCAATTTATATGAAATTCATGTAGATTATTTTTTATTTTGGAGAAGGAAATACTGTAAAGCGAACAGAAGGAAGTTATAAATATTTTACAATGCGTAAAAATTATTTCAATATAATTAAAATGCGTATTTTGTCATAAGGTTATTTAAAATGACAGTCAATGCTATAAAGAATTATTTCTATTCATATATAAGCTATTCTTGAATGAAACTGATTTTCTTATATGTGAAACCATTTATATATATAAGGGATAAAGTCTTGTTAAATCTATGTTTTTCCTTTGGCGAAATAAAATATTATTATGAAAATATAACCACATTTTATTACTAGGTCATAAAAGTTGTTGACAATACGGAAAGTCTATTGATATGATTCATCATGTGGAAAGGTTGATAAAGAGTAAAAAGAGAAATGTTTTTCATTGATAATAAAAGCGAAAATGAGTGACAATAGAGTGAGTATGATTTACTTATTATAAATGCTTTTTGGAAGTACCTAGTTTTATCAATCTGGAAACAAGAATTGATTTATGCAAGTTGCGTAAGCGCGGCATAAGAAAGGGGCAAAAGGATGAAGGAGCTTCATACGTTTGGATGGTATGCAGCACGTGTATCGCCGCATTTGCCAAAAAAAGCATTTAAACCAGTTCCAACTCGTTTGTTTGGTGGACTGGCTTATTTACTTGTGGCGGTAGCTGGATTAATAACGATTGGTTTATTCGACTTGAATGTGTGGGCAAATCTCGGGATTGCAATTGTTCTCGGATTATGTTTTGCTTCACTTGGATTTTTAGGACATGAAATTTTACACGGTACGGTTGTAAGAAAAGCTTGGCTTCGTGATTTCTTGGGAGCGATTGCATTTATGCCGTTGTCTACAGGACCAAAATTGTGGAGAAAGTGGCATAATGCAACGCACCATGTTCATACGCAACATGAAGAACATGATCCGGATGCATGGCCGACACTTGAAAAGATGAAGAAGAGTAAGTTTTTAAGATGGGTGTATCGTATGCCGCTTCATGTACGCTCTTTCTTTAGTTTTCTGTCACTAACAATTCAATTTACAATACATTCAACTCGCATGTTCTTTCATTTTATAAAAGAATTTAAGTCATCAAATCAAAAATCTGTATGGCTTCAACTTCTTTTGCCGTGGACGGTTTGGATTAGCTTGCTATTTATTCTGGGACCTGCAAAGTGGCTGTTTGCTTATGTGATTCCATTACTAATTGCAAACTTTATTGTAATGGCATATATCGCAACAAATCACCGCTTAAACCCAATCGTTCCTGTGAACGATCCATTAGCAAACTGTTTATCTGTAACAGTGCCGCGCTGGGTTGACGTTTTGCATTTTAATTTCTCATATCATACAGAACACCATTTGTTCCCTGCTATGAGTTCAAAATATTATCCGTTAGTAAAAGAGAAGATTAAAGAAATGTGGCCGGAGCGTTATCATGAAATGCCAATGACAAAAGCTTTGGCAGCGCTTTGGAACACACCTCGTGTGTATTATCAAGGCAGTGAGTTAGTTGATCCTCATCGTGAGCATTTCTATGGTTCTTTAGGAAATGGATTAGACCCTGAGGATATCTCATATCGTGAGGAGCATATAGAGGAGCAAGAAACAATCAAAAAAGTGAATCCATGATTTTTGATGAATCATTTAGAAACCTTTAACGATAAAAAGCAAGCTACCAAAAAGTAGCTTGCTTTTGCTTTTTTAAAGAGAAATCGCCTTTTCTTTCTCTTTATTTACTTGTAAAGAATTACTTTGTTTACGCTGAAGTCTTTTCTCTAAGAGGTTTACAAGATAGGTAAATAAAAGTACGAGTGCAAGATAGTAGGCACTAACAACAATGTATGTTTCAAGTTGTTTAAAGTTTCCAGCGGCTATAGATAAACCGGATCCCCACAGTTCAGACATTCCTACATATGCGACAAGGGAAGAATCTTTTAATCCAATGACAAATTGGTTTCCGAGCGGCGGGATTGATAATCGAAATGCTTGCGGTAAAATGATACGGCGCATAGCGAGTGGATAGGACATTCCTAAAGAACGAGCTGCTTCTAATTGGCCGCGATCGACAGATTGAATGGAGCCACGGAAAATTTCTGTAATATATGCACCGTTATGAATTGCTAAAGCAATTGCCCCAGCCCAAAAAGGAGATAGAACGACAATAGACGTAATGCCAAAATAAAGAATCATGATTTGAACGATTAATGGTGTGCCGCGGATAACAGCAATATATATATGTGCAATACTATTTAAGATTTTATTATTGGAAATACGAAAAAAGGCGAATAGAAGTCCGATTAATGAACCAAGTAGTAATGAAGTCAATGTTAATTGCAAAGTCATGACAATAGCTTTTAGAAATGTTGGATATGTAGATATGAAAATTTCAAACATTAGGGTCACCTCAATATAGAGTTTATTTTTAAGAAATAGATGTAAATGCCCCACGGCTAAGGTGGGGCATCGCTTATGGATTAAAAATAGTTCTTTCTTTGGAAGAGTAGGTCTATTTTGATTTGCAAAAAAGTAAACCGTCTTATTTTGTCTTCTCTTCTTCTCCAAGAATGTTGCGTCCAAACCATTTTTTACTGATTTTTTCATATGTGCCATCTTTAATGATTTCATCCAATGCCTTGTTTACCTTCTTCACCATTTCTTTATCATCTTTGCGAATTGCAATTCCCATTTCATCAAGGTTCAATGGTTTGCCAGCTTCTTTTATATTCGACTTACCTTCTTTAATCATACGAAGACCAACCATTTGATCAGTAATAACTGCATCTACACGGCCTGGTTCTAAATCCATAAGAGCAGTAATATCACTGTCATATTCTGTGATTTGATCTGTTTGTTTTGCAACTAGTGTTTTAAAGGTACTTGCTTTTACAACACCAACTTTTTTTCCTTTTAAGTCTTCTGCGGAAGAAACACTATTATTCTTCTTGGCAACGAAAATTTGAGCACCAGAACGGTAATATGGGTTTGAAAAGTTAACAGCTTTTAGTCGTTCTTCTGTAATTGCCATACTTCCTAATATGACGTCATATTTTTTTGCCTTTAGACCTTGAATTAATGTTTCCCAAGGATTCGTAACTGGAACAGGCTTCATTCCCATTTTTTTTGCGAGTGCTTCACCGATTTCGACATCAAAACCGACTAGTTTTCCGTCATTTTCCTTGAAATTAAAAGGCTTATACAAGCCACTCATTGCATAACGAAACTCTTTCCCTTCACTTGTTGAAGTTTCCTTACTACAGGCTCCAAGTAGGAATGATGTACATAGTGTAATAGCTGCAACAACAGTAAATATTTTCTTTCTCACAAAACCCCTCCTAGATATTTATCTTTTACATACGGACAATCATGCCACGTTTCAAAGTACTATGAGAGTTTTTCTATTGGGAGATAAGTTGCCGTATGAGATTAAAATATTTTTATAGAATATTTCGTAAAAACTGTTTTGCTCTCTCATTTGACGGCGCTGAAAAAAACTGTTCTGGTGGCGCATCCTCTACAATTTGTCCATCATCCATAAAAATGACGCGATCTGCTACATCTCGTGCAAAACTCATTTCATGGGTGACGATGACCATTGTCATTCCTTCCCCAGCTAGCTCCTTCATAACTTGGAGTACTTCTCCAACAAGTTCAGGATCAAGAGCTGATGTAGGTTCGTCAAATAGCATGATTTTTGGATTCATCGCAAGTGCGCGTGCGATTGCAACACGTTGCTTTTGTCCACCAGATAAAAGGTGAGGTGTTACGTTTGCTTTGTCTTGTAATCCAACCTTTTTTAATAGGTCATTTCCAATTTCGTTCGCTTTTGTTTTGTCCAGTTTTTTCACATGAATAGGTGCTTCTACGATGTTTTCTAATGAGGTCATATGTGGAAAGAGGTTAAAGTGTTGAAATACCATTCCAACATTTTCGCGGATTTTGTTTAAGTTTGTACTTTTAGGATCAATTCGTTCCCCTTGTAAGTGAATTTCACCTTCATCGTACATTTCTAAAAAGTTAAGGCAACGAAGTAAAGTGCTTTTTCCTGAACCGCTGGCACCAATTAAAACAACAACTTCTTTTTCTTTTACTTCTAAATTGATACCTTTTAAAACGTCTAATGAACCAAACGATTTTACTAAATTTTGAACTTGAATCATACCAATCCCCCAGTCACTTTTGTATTTTACAAATGTTGCCCCTTATTTTTGTTATTAGTCATAAAGTGCCAAAACCCTTTATTTTTTGCGAAAAACATCGTTTTAGTATAGATTACGTGAGAGGTATTTTCACGATTTTTATGATTGGTAAGGTAGGCTTCCTAGTTAAAAAGGGATTCAAGGTCGTAGATTTTTGATAGTGAAGCAATCCAATTAATTTTATGTAAGGAAGAATGGAGTGCAATTCTTCCTAATTTAAATTAAGACATTTCAAGATAATTGAGTGACTTATTTTATACATTTAAAAGGTGGAATGCTTTGCGGAAAATTAAAAACATTGAATGGATCGTATTTTGTTTTTACTGCCCGTAATTTGGAAAAGTTTGTTCCGTAGTAAGTGCGCTGCCAGTCCTTAATATCAATATCAGGCCAATTGACATAGTCGCCTAATGTATATGGCGACATAGCGTTTCGTAAATTTTTAATCCATTGTATATTTTCTTCTTCCTCTTCATCACATTCCCAAGATGAAATATATTCTTGGGCAATAATTGCTTTTCGGTGAAAATAAGCTGTTTCATTTGGAGAGATATCTTCTACAGCTCCTACAAGTGATTGGTGCCAAACACTAGCTGAAGGATTGGGAGCATGACTAAGAAAATGTTTTAGAACTTGAATTCCTTTAAGAGGAATTGGTTTATATACATAGGAACCAGAGCGTTTGAAATTTTCAGGGATATTACCACTATTAAAGAATTGAACAGCTTCTATATAAGGAACTTCATCAATAAAAAGGGTAGGGGATCCTACATGGAGTAGAGGAGATAATAAGTCAAGAAGAACAGAAGGGGGACCAACAAATTCGCCTTTTACTTCAATTTCATTTCGCTGTTTAGAAAATAACTCAATAGATGAAGTAAGGTGCTCATCTACATAAGGCGCCCAGCTTTGCCAAGCCTGAAATGCGCTAATAAAGTCATCCCATTCCCAAGTGACCGAAAAAATAGAGACATTTTGAATGGGATGAACACGAAATGTTAATGATGTAACAATTCCAAAGTTTCCACCACCCCCACCATGGCATGCCCAAAATAGATCTGGGTTCTTAATTTTGCTGGCACGAATGAGTCTCGCTCCTTTTTTACCAGATGCTTGCACCATCTCTACCTCTAATAGTTGATCGCAGGTTAATCCGAATAGGCGTGATAGCATACCAATACCGCCACCAAGTGTTAACCCGACAACTCCTACGCTGGCACTTGTTCCAGCTGGGAGTGTTACGCCGTATTTCCAAAGTTTTTTATAAACAGTCCCAAGATTTGCACCAGCTTCAATGGTTGCGGTTAAGCGATCTTGAGAGACTGTAATTCTGTTCATTTCACTTACATCGATAACAAGACCATCGTTTAATAGTGAAAAGTTTTCATAACTATGGCGACCACTCCGTACACGAAATGGTATATGACGTTCTCTAGCCCACTTTAAGGCATTGCATACATCTTTCTTATTTTGACAGAAGACAATTATGCAAGGAAGCTTTGGAATACTTAAATTTAAGTTTATTCGGGCTATATCGTATTCTGGGTCTGTTGGAGTTACGATACGACCGGTTAGTTTTGTTTGACTCAAAATAGGGCTCCTTTCTTATATAGAACATTTTATCCGGCATTAACGAGCAGTAAGACCCACAGACCCACACCTCAAGCTTCAGTAAAAGAAATTAGGCGGGGGTAGGGCTGCCCGTAAAAGCCTGATTCGTGAGGGCTAATAATCAGTGGTGGGTGAAGCCCCCGCTGATTAAAGTTTCACTTTATTGCTATTGTATGAGAAAGCTTGTTTAGGAGTGATTACCAGCATTAACAGCTGATCAAGGTGTATTGTTTATGAAAGAAGAAGTAGCAAATACAGTGAAGTTTCCAAAGGGAACGAAAAATGGAACGAAAGCTACAGCTGTAGTAGATTTTATATCTGATCAAGGAAGTAAAACATCCAATAACGTAACAGTTGTTGCGAAGGTGAAAGAAGTTCCGCCAGAACCACCTAAGAAACCAGAATGGAATATAGGGAAGACCCCTAATAAGTGGACGATTAAGCCGGGAGAAGAAGTCGAATATACAATTCGAGCTAAGCACGTTAGTGGTCCAACGACGCTAGATTCTCTTTCATTCAAAGATCTGTTACCGCCGGAAGCACAATTTATTTCAGCAAGTGATAACGGGAAATACGATGCAAATTCACATACTGTAACATGGGATTTGAAAAATGTAGAAGGTGAAAAGACTGTTAAAGTTAAGGTGAAGTTTCCGGAAGAAAATTTTGGTGAAAATCAAAGTAAATCAATTCCAAATAGGGCTGAAGCGAAGCTGAAGCCAAAAGGTGAAGAGGAATTGACAAAACAAACACATGCATATGTTACAGTTTCAAATAAAGAAACAAAACCTCCTGTTATTCCACCAGATCAAGCTTTTTCAAATTTAGTAAAAGCTGCTCAAAAGCCTGAGTACAGTAAAAATGAAGAAATTGCTTTTACACTGTATAACATTAAAAATCAGTATTCTAAGGAAATAGATAATTTTGTTCTTCAAGATGATCGCTTTGATGAACAACTACGTTTTACGAGAATGCACACTGGTGTATTCTTAGGTGTAAGTGAATATAAGCTTTTATATAAAACAAAAAACAATCCAGAATGGAAAGAATGGAAAGTGATTCGCGGTAATACAGGAGAATGGTTAGATGTTTCTTCTTTAGCACTTTCTGAAGGAGACAAAGTAACCGGAATTCGATATGAATTTGGTAAAGTACCTGCGAATTTTACTATAAGTCATGGGGTTTGGTTGTACTTTAAAGTAGACGATCCCAATTTTAAAGAAGGCATTTTAAAAAATACAGCACATATTTCATATGATATTGATGGAAAGCAGTATCAAAAAGATGCTACCGCACAAGTGACAGTAAAAGAAAATCCAGAATCAAAAGTTACATTTAAGAAAAAAGCATTAACAAAGCCAGGAGAAAAGTATATCAAGGGTGATATAGTTGAATTTGAATTAACTGGTAACGCAGATTGGCAGTCTGCTCCTTTCAAACAACCGATCATTGTAGATTGGCTACCAAAAGGTTTGGAGTATGTTCCTGGTTCTGAGCAGTATACACTTGCCAAAGGTGGTTGGGATAAGAAGTCATATGATGCTGCAAAAGTAAAGGTAGAAACAATAGCAAACTATAAAGAAAAGGGAAGAACTCTCTTAAGATGGACCTTCCTGAGTTGGATATGTCATCAGGTGATACTATAACTGTGAAATTTAAAGTGAAGGTAAATAACTTTGCAATGGCAGGTAAGTATTATAATAAGGCAGGTCTGATGTCTAATGTATCAAAGATTAAATCTGCGAATGAGTGGCAGCAAAAAACATTAAAAGATGAAAATGATCTGGATGGAGATGGTGATGTTACCGATCCAATCATTGAAAGTGAAGATGCTATAGAAATTGAAGAAGAGCAATCTTTAAAATCAGTTAAATATGTAAAAGGTGAATTAGACGATAGTTGGAAGGGTTCACCAGAAGTGGCGACGACAGTATCTGGTGGAGAAGTAAAATATCGCTTGAAGATTGAAAATGGCGGAACTGTAGCGGTAAGAAATGGTATCTTAATTGATATATTCCCGGTAGAGGGTGATCAGTCAGTTTTACAAACAAAGAATCATGTTCAAGAACGTGGTAGTAAATGGACTCCATATTTAACTTCACCAATTCAACTTACTGAAGGCGACTTTATTAAAATTTATTATACGACTGCGTCAAATCCGAAACGTGATGATTTGATACAAGATAATGACGTTTTCGTGAATCCAAAGGGCGCCAACGACCCTAACTGGTCTTTAGAGCCACCATCAGATTTAACAAAAGTAACTGCAGTTAAGTTTGAATTTGCTAAGGATAAACTTGTATATCCTGGAGAAGAAGCAATATTAGAATGGACAATGCGTGCGCCAGTTGATATGGATGCTTCCGCTGGAATTGCATGGAATTCATTTGGATATAGTGCAATAAATGATGTAACAGGTAAGTGGATTCAACCAGCAGAGCCAAACCGAGTTGGTGTACAGTTAAAAGCTTCGAAAAAGAGTTCATTAGGAGATTACGTTTGGCTAGATAAAAACAAAGACGGAATCCAAAATGACGGAAACACTGGTATGAACGGTATAGTCGTAGAATTGCTGGATAAAGATGGAAAAGTCGTTAGTATGACGAGAACTGGTAATGACAAAAAAGGAAATCCGGGTTACTACAAATTCGTAAATTTAGATCCAGGTGAATATCAAGTTAGATTTAAAATGGCAGATGGATATAAGTGGACGCAAAAGAATGCTGGAAATGATGAAAAAAGCGACTCTAACGTTGATAAAGATGGATATTCAGAAACTATCAAACTTGGTGAAGATGAACATAATATGACAATCGATGCCGGACTAGTTGAAGATACAGTTGATGCTGGAGAACTAGAAATTACGAAAATCGATAAAGATAGCGGTTCTCTGTTAGAAGGGGCTGTTTTCGAAGTTCGGGATAAAGATAATCAGGTCATTCAAACAATCACATCAGGAAACGATGGAAAAGCTAGAGCAACTGATTTACCAATCGGTGAATATAAGTTAGTGGAAGTCACAGCTCCAGAAGGTTATAAACTAGACGGTAAATCATACGATTTTGAAATAACGAAAGACACAAAAACGCCGGTAGAGATAACTGTTGAAAATGAAATGAAAGATACAGGATCTGTTGAAATTACAAAAGTAGACAAAGGCAGTAATGCACCATTAAAAGGTGTAGTATTTAAGGTCGAAGATGAAAATGGTCAGACTGTAAGGGAAGTAACAACAGATGCAAAAGGAAAAGCAATAATTCCTGAGTTATCTGTAGGTCAATATAAACTGATAGAGGAAAAAGCTTTACCAGGTTATAAAAAGTTAGAGGATCCAATACCTTTTGAAATTAAAAAGGGTATGAAAGAAATATTATCAATAGAAGTGAAAAATGAATTGCTAGATAAGGGATTCATTGAAATCGAGAAAGTGGATGCGAAAGACCACAAATTGAAACTTGGAAATGCTGTATTCCAAATTTTAGATAAAGATGGTAAAGAAGTTGGGAAATTAACGACAGATGAAAATGGTAAGGCAATTTCTGATCAATTAGTATTTGGAAAGTACACGATTAAAGAAATACAAGCTCCAGGTGGCTATATGCTTTTAAGAGACCAATTGAAGTAGAGGTCGGATCATCAGTACAAAAAATAACGATAGAAAATACGAAGAGTGAATGGGTAATTCCGGACACTGGTGGAATAGGGACCACTATTTTCTATCTTATCGGTACGATACTTATGATAATCACGGTATTTTTATTTTTCCGTAAAAGAAGCAGTAACTAATAGAGTTAAAAATTAATAGAGATAGAGAAGGAGATAATAAATATGAAAAAGATTTTTAGTATGCTTTTAGTTTTTGTATTAACGTTTTCAACGTTACCGAGCATGTTTGTAAATGCAGCAGCTCCAGAGAAAGGCTCTTTAACAATTCATAAGTACGAACAAGAAAAAGGCGCAGCAACAGGTGAAGGAACTGGTGAAGCGGGTCAAACAATTCCAGGAGATGCTAAGGGACTAGAAGGTGTAACTTTTGAAATTAAACAAATTAAATCTTTTGAAAAGATTACAAAAGATGGCGAGATTGTAAAAGAAGCTGTAAAAGATGTTACAGATGCAAAAGCGATTACAAAAACAACAGGTAAAGATGGACAAGCTGCATTTACAGATCTTCCTTTAGGTCGTTATGAAGTAAAAGAAATTGCTGGTCCAGCTCATGTTAATTTAAATAAAAACACGTATACAGTTGATATTCCGATGACAAATAAAGAGGGTAAAGCTTTAAACTATGATGTTCATATATATCCAAAGAATGAAACAAAACGTGGTGCAGTAGAATTAATCAAAACGGGTGTGAAAGATAAAGTATTAAAAGGTGTAGAATTTACTTTATATCATGAAGATGAAACAGTAGTTAAAGATGGAGAAGGTTTAACTACTGGTAATGATGGTGCCATTCGTGTAGAAAACTTACCATATGGTAACTACTACTTTAAAGAAACAAAAGCGCTAGATGGATATGTTTTAGATCCAACAAAACATGCGTTTTCAATTAAAGAATCAGGTACAATTAATGCAGATGGTACAATTAAATCTGGTGTAGTAGTGCCAGTAACAGTGAAAAACTATGAAGAACCAACGATTGACAAAAAGATTAATAATGATCTGGAATTTTTACCGATTAATCCACTAAGAGATTACAACTATGATATTAAAACGTTAATCCCAGAGGATATTAAAGATTATAAGAATTACGTTGTAACAGATACTTTAGATAATCGATTAGTGATTCAAGGTAAGCCAGTTGTGAAAATTGATGGTGTAGAAGTGGATTCAAGTGTGGTAGAAGTAGTTGTAGAAGGACAAAAAGTAACAGCTACTGTAAAAGATTTCTCAAAATTAAATGGTAAAAAAGAGCTGCATTTACAAATCAAATCACAAATTAAAGAAGGTGTAGTAGCTGGAACAGAAATTCCAAATACAGCAACAATTGATTTTACAAACAACAATGATGTAAGTGGTAAAAAGGAATCTAAACCAGTAATTGTTGTCCCAACAACTGGTAACATTGCATTAACAAAAGTTGATGGTGCTGATGGTAAAAAACTAGAAGGCGCAGAATTTAAACTACAAGATAAAAATGGAAACATTGTAGTAGTAAATGGTAAAGAAATGACAGGTGTATCAAATAAAGATGGTGTGATTACATGGGACCAAATTCCATACGGTGAGTATCAAATCGTTGAAACGAAAGCACCTACTTATCAAGATGGTACGGAAGTGAAATCTTATCAAAAATTAAGAGAACCAATCAATGTAACAATTAATGAAGAGAACAAAATAGTGAAATTAGAGGTAAAAAACAACAAGAGTGGCTGGGTACTTCCTGCAACAGGTGGTATGGGCACAGTTCTATTCACTGTAGTAGGTCTTCTATTAATGGCTGCAGCAGCGTTTGTATTCTTTAGAAAAAAGCCTGCAAAAAACTAAGGTTATAGAGGAATATAGTGATGTAATGTGAAAAGAGGAGGGCGAGTAGCTCTTCTCTTTTTGTGTTTTAGCACAATTAAAGAGGTGCTATGAAATGTAATATTATTTTTGGCTGTATTTTTTATTAGGGCGTATATCCAACTAACTGTAAGTAATTGGTTAACAAAAAGAGTACGTGATTCTGTGGAATACCTTGCATATAATGGCTTTGACGATTTTGTTTTTTGTTCTTGAAATGTAGTTAATAACAATAAAACAAGGGTATTGTTTCTAAGTAAAATGTAGATATTTAATGATAGTATGAAAAATTCTCGTTGCAAACTCTCCATATTTTGTTATGATAGTGTTACGAAAACGTTTGCATAAATTTTAAAAAGGATGCAAAAGGAGAGATTATTATGAAGAAAACTTGGTGGAAAGAAGCGGTTGCTTATCAAATTTATCCACGCAGCTTTATGGATTCTAACGGTGACGGTATTGGAGATCTACAAGGTATCATTGCAAAACTCGACTATTTAAAGGATTTAGGAATAGATGTAATTTGGATTTGTCCAATGTATAAATCACCAAATGATGATAATGGATATGATATTAGTGATTATCAAGACATTATGGATGAGTTTGGAACGATGGCTGATTTCGATGAATTACTAGACGAAGTGCATAAACGTGGTATGAAACTCATTATTGATTTAGTTATTAATCATACGAGCGATGAGCATCCGTGGTTTATTGAATCACGTTCTTCGAAAGATAATCCAAAACGTGATTGGTACATTTGGCGTGATGGAAAAGATGGAGAAGAGCCAAATAATTGGGAAAGTATTTTTAATGGTTCTGCTTGGGAATATGATGAAGCAACAGGTCAATACTTCTTACACATATTCTCACGTAAACAACCAGATTTAAACTGGGAGAATGCAGAGGTCCGTGAAGCTTTATATGACACTGTAAACTGGTGGTTAGATAAAGGAATTGATGGTTTCCGTGTAGATGCAATTAGTCATATCAAAAAAGAAGAAGGCCTAAAAGACATGCCAAATCCAAAAGGGTTAAAGTATGTACCTTCTTTTGATAAACATATGAATGTAAATGGAATTCAGCCACTTTTAGAGGAGCTGAAGGAGAATACATTTTCAAAATACGATATTATGACTGTTGGGGAAGCAAATGGTGTCAAAATTGAAGATGCTGATCTTTGGGTTGGAGAAGAAAACGGTAAATTTAATATGGTATTTCAGTTTGAACATTTAAGTTTATGGGATGCAGAAAAGAAGAAAGAACTTGATGTTGTTGAACTGAAAAAGGTGTTAACGAAATGGCAAAAAGGATTAGAGAATAAAGGGTGGAATGCGCTTTATATTGAGAATCATGATAAACCACGTATTGTCTCTACGTGGGGAGATGACAAACAGTATTGGCGCGAAAGTGCAACTGCTTTAGGCGCAATGTATTTCTTTATGCATGGAACACCATTCATTTATCAAGGTCAAGAAATTGGTATGACAAACGTTCAGTTCCCGAATATTGAAGATTATGATGACGTTGCAGTTAAGAACTTGTACCGTGAAAAGATCGCAGAGGGTGTATCACATCAAGAGATGATGGAAATTATATGGGCATCTTGCCGTGATAACTCACGTACACCAATGCAATGGAACGATGAAGACAACGCTGGTTTTACAACTGGTACACCGTGGTTTGGTATGAATCCAAATTACAAAGAAATCAATGTTCAAAAGCAGTGCGCAGAAGCTGACTCTATTTTTAATTTCTACAAAAAGATGATTGCACTAAAAAAAGAGCATGATGTATTTAATTATGGGACATATGATTTAATTTTAGAGAATGATCCGCAAATTTATGCGTATACGCGTACATTGAATGATGAAAAAGTGATTGTTATTAGCAATATCTCGAGCAAGCAAGCTGTATATAATGAGAGTTCATTCGCATTAGAACGCAAACGTTTGCTTTTAAATAATTATGAAGTAGTAGAACATGAAACAATTAATACAATTGCTCTTAAACCTTATGAAACAAGGGTTTATCGTATTTCTTAATAAAAAAAGATGCTCTCGAAGCATCTTTTTTTATGAAAAATAATAAATTTATATTGCAATGTGAAAACGCTTTTATTAAAATAGGTTTATGAAAACGTTTGCGTTAAAAAGGTATCGTTTTCACAAATGAAAAGAAATTATTATCTATATCATTAGGGATTTTATAAATAAAGGGGAGGAAGAAACAGATGAAAATTACGTCTTTTGATTTTTGGCAAAAGTTCGGGAAAGCATTGCTAGTTGTTGTAGCAGTTATGCCAGCAGCGGGCTTAATGATTTCGATAGGGAAGCTAATTGGTATGTCTGCTGGGGATGTAAATGCAGTACATACGATCGCTAGAGTAATGGAAGACATTGGTTGGGCAATTATTACAAACTTGCATATTTTATTTGCGGTAGCAATCGGGGGATCTTGGGCGAAGGACCGAGCAGGTGGTGCATTCGCAGCGCTGTTAGCATTCGTCTTAACGAACCGAATTACAGGAGCTATATTTGGTGTAAACGCTGAAATGTTAGCGGATTCAAAAGCGAAAGTTTCTTCATTATTAGCAGGAGATTTACTTGTAAAAGATTATTTCACTTCTGTACTTGGTGCACCAGCATTAAACATGGGAGTATTCGTAGGGATTATTACAGGGTTCTTAGGAGCTACCTTATACAATAAGTATTATAACTATAATAAATTACCACAAGCATTGGCATTCTTTAATGGAAAACGATTTGTACCATTTGTTGTAATTGTTTGGTCTACAATTACTGCTATTGTTTTATCACTTTTATGGCCATTCATCCAAAGTGGATTAAATGAATTTGGTCGTTGGATTGCGGAATCTAAAGATAGTGCACCAGTTGTTGCACCGTTCGTATATGGGACATTAGAGCGTTTGTTATTACCATTTGGATTACATCATATGTTAACGATTCCGATGAACTATACAGAGCTTGGCGGAACATATACGATGTTGACTGGATCGAAAGTTGGTCAGATTGTTGCAGGACAAGATCCACTATGGCTTGCATGGATTACAGATTTAAATAACTTGTTAGCAAACGGTGACACAAAAGCGTATAACGATTTATTAAATAATGTTGTACCAGCACGTTTCAAAGCAGGACAAGTTATTGGTTCTACAGCAGCATTAATTGGTATTGCTTTTGCAATGTATCGTAATGTGGACAAAGAAAAACGTACAAAATATAAACCAATGTTCTTATCAGCTGCATTAGCAGTATTTTTAACAGGGGTAACGGAACCAATTGAATTTATGTTCATGTTCATTGCGCCGGTATTATATATTGTATATGCAATTACAACTGGACTTGCTTTTGCACTAGCAGACTTGATTAACTTACGCGTTCATGCATTTGGCTTTATCGAGCTAATTACGCGTACACCAATGATGGTTAATGCAGGATTAACAAGAGACTTAATTAACTTTGTTGTTGTATCAGCAGTATTCTTTGGTTTAAACTTTACACTATTTAATTTCTTAATTAAAAAGTTCAATTTACCAACGCCAGGACGTGCAGGTAACTATATTGATAACGAAGATGAATCTTCAGAAGGAACAGCGAATATAAAAGAAGGCACATTAGCATCAAAGGTTATTGATTTGTTAGGTGGAAAAGATAATATTGCTGATGTAGATGCATGTATGACACGCCTGCGTGTAACAGTGAAAAATCTAGAAGACGTTGCACCAGAGGCGCAATGGAAGCAAAATGGAGCTTTAGGACTTATTGTAAAAGACAAAGGTGTGCAAGCAGTATATGGTCCGAAAGCTGATGTGTTGAAATCAGACATTCAAGATATGTTAGGTGCATAATAAATGAAATTACTCACTTTAAACTGTCATTCTTGGCAGGAAGAGAATCAAATAGAGAAAATAAGACATCTCGCTAAAACAATTCAAGAAGAAGATTACGATGTTATTGCCTTGCAAGAGGTTAGTCAGTCTATAAAAGCTCCAAATGTATGCGGTAACAAGAAAAAGGATAACTTTGGCCTTGTATTACTTGCAGAGCTTAAGGAGTTGGGCTTAGAGAATTACAATATTGTTTGGGATTTCTCGCATATTGGTTATGACATATATGAAGAAGGATCAGCTATCATAACGAAGCATCCTATTGTGAAACAAGATTCTTTCTTTGTATCAGAAAGTAAAGATATCTCTTATTGGAAAGCTCGTAAAATTGTTAGTGGAACAATATCCTATAGAGATAGGAATATAACATTTTATTCTTGTCATCTTGGTTGGTGGAATGATGAAGAAGAATCGTTTCAAGGACAAGTGGATTGCTTAACGGAGCATGTGAATGAAAATGAGCTCTCTTTTCTAATGGGCGATTTTAATAATAATGCTCGTTTACAAGGCGAAGGATACGATTATCTCATGCAAAAAGGGCTTTATGACACATACAAACTAGCTTTGAAAAAAGATGAGGGAACAACTGTACAAGGAAAAATTGCTGGTTGGGATGAAAATAAGCAGAACTTACGAATTGATCTTATTTTAAGTAACAAACCAACAACAGTTATTTCTTCAAAAGTTATTTTCAATGGTATAAATCGTAATGTTGTTTCAGATCATTTCGGAGTAGAAGTTCAATTGGATATATAATATAGAAGGAATCCTCATAGCCATGTAAGCGCTGTGAGGATTTTTTTCTACGAATACAAGTATTTCCAAGATAAAATACTTGTATTTTTTATGACATTTCCTATATATTTGTTATTACTGAATGTAAAACCGATTTGGTCATTTTGTATGAATACTTTATCGACTTCGTTATATAATGAAGGAAGTGAAGTGTTTTGATTGGAAAAATAGTACATTTTCGTTTAATCCACGATGTAGAAAATGATATAATTGCAAAATGCATGTATCATTTTCTAAAGAAGGAAAAATATATAATTAGGTGATAGCTTATATGAAACAAATATGGCGTATTTATAAGACGGACTTACGGAATGTAGCCAAACATTGGGCTGCGATTGTAATTGTATTAGGATTAATGATTTTACCATCGTTATATGCATGGTTTAACATTAAAGCTTCCTGGGATCCATATGGAAACACAAAAGAAGTTCCGATTGCAGTTTCAAATGAAGATGTTGGATCAAACTTACGAGGAAAAGATATTAACATCGGGAATGAAATTGTAGATTCTCTAAAGAAGAATAAGAATCTTGGCTGGAAATTTGTTGATGAAAAGCAAGCCATTTACGGAGTAGAACGTGGAGACTACTATGCAAGTATTACCATTCCAAAAGATTTCTCAGAAAAAATTGCAACAGTAATTAGCGATAATCCACAAAAACCAGAACTAGATTATTTTGTGAATGAAAAGGTCAATGCCATTGCACCGAAAATTACAGCAAAAGGTGCATCTGGTATAACCGAAGAAATCAGTAAAAATTTCGTTAAAACAGCCAACGGTGAGATTTTTCAAGTTTTCAATGACCTTGGAATCGATTTAGAAACAAACTTACCAAGTATTGAAAAAGTAAAAGATCTTGTATTCAAGCTAGAAGCACAGTTCCCAGAAATGTATACACTTGTGGATACAGCGCTAGATGATGCTGCTAGAGCGCAAGATCTTGTGAAAACGGCTCAAGATAATTTACCGGTTGTAGAAAGTGTAATTAATGATAGTCAGGAAGCGTTGCAGAATTTAGATAAATTCTTTGCAAACAATGATCAAAGACTACAAGATGCTCCAGGGGCGATACGAAGAGATTTAACTGTGGCGAAAGATTCTATGGATAAAGCAGCGGCTTTTACTGATTTTTTAATGAATCCAGGAGTTGACCTAAATCTTCCTGATTTTTCTCAGTTGCCTAAACTTCCAGAGTTCCCGGCAATGCCACAACTTCCAGAAATTCCAAAGTTGAATACTGAGGGGTATAAAAATATTGCGAGCACTATTAATCAAACTGTGAACAATGTGTTGAACTCAGCACGTACAGGAACTGCATATGCACAAAGTGTTATGGACGGATTACAAAATGGAAGCATTGATCCAGAAATAGCAAAGAAAAATATCACAACTGTTTCTAATAATCTTCAAACGCATATTGATAATTTATCTTCTTTGATTGATATGATGGCTAGTTTGGAACAAAAAGCACCACATCAATTCGGGAAAGATTTCTTTAAGGCAAGAAAAGATCATTTAACTGCTATTAGAGATAGTCAACAAGACTTGAACAATCGATTTAAACATCTTAATGATCTAATTAGTACAGGTCAAGAAGTAAAACAAGATGTGAGAGATGCGATTAGTCAAAAATTAAATGCAACAAATGCTTTAATTGATAAAGCTGAAAAAGACTATAACGAAACATTTGTAGCGGATTATCAAAAAGCGGTTAGTACTGCTGAACAAATTAAAGATGAAGCAGGTCAGTTTAAAGATCAAACAACTAATACAATAAATGAAACATATGAAAAAACAAAGGCTGAATATAATAAAGCAAGAGATAGTATTGAGAATGCTAAATCTGATCTTCAAAAAGCAAAAGAAGACCTTCAAAATAAAGGTGTTAATGGACTTGATTCTACAAAAGTAGCTTTAAATAGCTTAAATGGCCAATTCCAAGCAGGTATTAGCATGATTGATGATATGATTCCTGTTCTTGAGAGTACGAATAAGGTTTTAGCTGATGTAAATAGTGATAAAAACCTTGATAATGGGATTGCAAAATTAAATAAGGCAAAAGATGCTCTTCAAAAAGGTGTCGATGCAACGAATAAAGGAATTACACTTCTTAACAATGGGCAACAGCCTACAAAAGATGTAATTGAAAGCATTAATGAGGCATCGAAAAATGGTTCAGCACAATTAGGAGACTTCTTAGCAAGATACGATTCAGAAATCGTTCCGAACTTTAACGCAGCAATAGCTCGTACAAAAGAGATGTCAAAAAATACATCTAAAATTTTAAACGATGCAGATAAAAAGCTTCCAGATGTAAAAAAACTGCTAGAAGATTCATCTAAAGGCTTAGTAGAAGGTAAAAAGAAAGTGGAAGATATTAAAGCTGAAATGCCAGCTACTGAGAAAAAGATTAAAGAATTAGCAGATAAAATTCGTAAGTTTGAATCGGAAGAGGATATAAAAGATATCATACGTTTATTGAAAAACGATGTTGAAAAGCAAAGTGACTATTTTGCAAATCCAGTGAATTTAAAAGAAAATAAATTATTTGCGATGCCGAACTATGGTTCTGCGATGTCACCATTCTATACAGTGCTTGCGTTATGGGTAGGGGCATTGTTAATGGTTTCATTATTAACAGTAGAAGTACATGAGCCAGGCGCGAATTATAAGAGCCATGAGATTTACTTTGGACGTTTCTTAACGTTCTTAACAATAGGTCTTATGCAGGCGTTTATTGTATCAATGGGAGATATATTCTTACTTGGTACGTACGTGGTTAATAAGTTCTGGTTTGTTGTATTCAGTTTATTTATCGGTGCAGTCTTTGTTTGTATTGTATACTCACTCGTTTCTATTTTTGGGAACGTAGGGAAATCGATGGCAATCATTTTACTTGTACTGCAAGTAGCTGGATCAGGCGGAACATTCCCAATTCAAATGACACCAACATTCTTCCAAGCAATTTATCCGTTCTTACCGTTTACGTATGCAATCAGTGCAATTCGTGAAACAGTGGGTGGAATGCTTTGGGATATTGTCCTGAGGGACCTTCTTGTATTAAGTGTCTTCGTCGTAATCATGCTTATTATGGCATTATTACTGAAAACACCAATTAACAAGTCGAGTGAAAAATTTGTTGAGAATGCAAAAGGAAGTAAAATCATTCATTAAAAATAAAAGGTTCCTACTGAAAACAGTAGGAACCTTTTTGTTTAATCAAATTTTAATTTCTTTAACGCTTCTGCTAGTGCATTATTTAATGGCTCTTCTTCTTTTTGCTGTTGTTTCATATATTTTTGAACGTCGCGTTTATCAGCTTTATTACCAGACTCTTTCTTGCGACGCTCTTGGAATGTAGAAAGTTTTTCGCGATAGCCACATTTACATGCGAAGATTTGGCCAGTTCCTTCACCGCGAAGTTCTAGTTTTTTCTTACACTGAGGGCAGCGTGCATTTGTAGTACGAGATACATTTTTACGATGACCGCATTCGCGATCTTGGCATACGAGCATTTTGCCTTTTTTGCCGTTCACTTCTAGCATCGGTTTGCCACAGTCTGGACACGTTTTCGTTGAAATATTGTCGTGTTTATATTTTTTATTGCTCGATTTAATTTCGGAAACAATTTCTTTCGTATAGTTTTTCATCTCGGAAATGAAAATTTCTTTTTTTAATTTACCTTTTGCGATAGCCTCAAGTTTTTGTTCCCATTCACCAGTTAGTGTAGGAGATTTTAGTTCTTCTGGTACTAAATCAAGTAACTGACGACCTTTTGAGGTAATGTGAATATCTTTACCACGTTTTTCAATTAAGAATGAATTAAATAGTTTGTCGATAATGTCAGCCCGCGTAGCTACAGTACCTAATCCACCAGTTGATTTTAACGTATCAGCAAGTTGTTTGTTTTGCGTATCCATGTATTTTGTAGGATTTTCCATTGCTGAAAGTAATGTTGCTTCATTAAAACGTGCAGGTGGTTTTGTTTGACCTGATGTTTGGACAATTAGTTTTACGCTTAATGTATCGCCTTTTTCGATGCGAGGTAAGATTTGTTCTTTTAAATCATCTGCTGCATCGTCATCTTCAAAGCGATTTTCGTATACTTCTTTCCAGCCGGAATTCAGAATTGTTTTGCCGCGTGCGACGAATTTTTCATCACTAATTTTTGTGCGTAACGTTAGTTGCTCATATTCAAAAGCTGGGAATAAAACTGCTAAGAAACGCTTTACCACTAAATCATAAATTTTGCGTTCTTTATCTGAGAAAGCTGAGAAATTCACATAGCTTTCCGTTGGAATGATTGCATGATGATCACTTACTTTACTATCATCAACAAATGACTTACTCGATTTTATTGGTTTATTTAAAATTTTATGAGCTAAAGGACGATATTCTCCTACTCCGCACGCCTTCAGACGCTCTGGCAGTGTTCCGACGATATCAGATGAGATATAGCGCGAATCTGTACGAGGGTAAGTGAGTACTTTATGCTGCTCATACAGTTTTTGCATAATATTTAACGTTTCTTTTGCAGAATAACCAAAGATTTTATTCGCATCACGTTGTAGCTCTGTTAAGTCATAAAGACCAGGAGCAAATGATTTTTTTACCTTTTTATCGATTTCCACCACAGTTGCATTTTGTTTATCCAGTTTTGTCACAATGGTATCAATTTTTGCTTTATCAAAACTGCGACCATTTCCTCTAACATCTTGCCAAGTCAATTTTAACTTTTCTGTTGTTTGAGCTTCAATGCCGTAGTATGTTTGCGCTTTGAAGTTTTTAATTTCGTCCTCACGCCCTGCAATGATAGCTACAGTAGGTGTTTGTACACGACCGCAGTTTAGTTGTGCATTGAACCGAGTAGTTAATGCACGTGTCGCATTCAGACCGATATACCAGTCAGCTTCTGAACGTGCGACAGCTGAAGCGTATAAATTGTCATACGCTTTACCTGGCTTTAAGTTTGCAAATCCGTCTTTGATTGCTTTATCGGTAACAGATGAGATCCATAGACGTTTAATCGGTTTATGAACTTTAACTTTATCGATAATCCAACGAGCGACTAATTCTCCCTCGCGCCCTGCGTCTGTAGCTACAATTACTTCATTTACATCTTTTCTAATCAGCTGACTTTTAACAGCATTAAACTGTTTTCCAGTTTGCTTAATCACTGTTAATTTCAAACGTTCAGGTAGCATTGGTAGATCTTCTAAATTCCACTTTTTATATTTCACATCATAACTTTCTGGATCTGCTAATGTAACGAGATGCCCTAAAGCCCAAGTAACGATATATTTATTACCTTCAAGATAACCATTTCCTTTTTTATCACACTTCAATACACGTGCAATATCACGTGCAACAGAAGGTTTTTCAGCAATTACAACACTCTTTGCCATATTTAAAACATCCTTTCAAATTTCCGTAAGTTAAATATAGCATACATCCTTCTTAGATTCAGTTATGCCGAAGATTCTAACCTTTTGTTATCAATTAAATACGCTACATTTTTAAGTAGAAGATGTGAAAGTATCAAAATGCGCTGTTGTGACATATATGAAACAGTAAAACCGAGATGATGAACCGTGAAATCAAGCTTGAGTAGAAGCTGTAATGAATTTAAAGTTTAGTTTAAAAGAATAAACTAAACGAGTTTTCCAATACAAATAAAAAAATGATATAAATAATAATGGTATTCGTTGACATTGTAAATGAAATTCATTATCATTAAAAGAGGTTATCTGATTATTGTCAAAATGTCAGATTAAAAGAATAAATTGTATTTTTAATTGATAAAGAGAATCATTTTCTTTTTATTATTCTATAAATAGACAAAGGGGGATAAAATGATAGGGTTATAATCTGTTTGAATCAGGTGATAGCGACAGAACATAATCTGCACCATGAAGAAATTATGAAAAAAAGATATTTGTTTATCATGCTTATTATTTTATCGATTGCGTCTATTTTTATCGGTGTAAAAGATGTGAATCTATCAGATATTCTGCATTGGGATCAAGAAAAAATGCAAATCGTGTTTATCAGTAGATTACCGCGTCTCATCAGTATTATTGTTGCTGGTGTTAGCTTAAGTATAAGTGGTTTAATTATGCAGCAATTAAGTAGAAATAAATTTGTATCTCCGACAACTGCGGGGACGATGGATAGCGCAAAGTTAGGTGTTTTAGTTTCATTGTTGCTATTCACGTCAGCCAGTCCACTTGAAAAAATGATCGTTGCTTTTGTCTTTGCATTAGCTGGTACATTTTTATTTATGCAAATTTTAAAACGAATTAAGTTTAAGGATACAATTTTCATTCCACTTGTTGGGATTATGTTTGGGAATATTATCAGTTCCATTACAACATTCTTTGCTTATAAGTATGACTTGATTCAAAATATCAATTCTTGGCTACAAGGCGATTTTTCAATGATTATGAAGGGAAGATATGAGATTTTATATTTAAGTATTCCGCTTGTTATCATTGCATTTTTATATGCAAATCGCTTTACTGTTGCTGGAATGGGAGAAGATTTTGCAGCGAATTTAGGGATGAATTACAACCGTGTGCTAAATATCGGTCTCATTATCGTTGCTTTAATTGCGGCATTGGTTGTCTTAACTGTCGGAATGATTCCATTTTTAGGACTTATTATTCCGAATATTGTTTCGATTTACCGTGGGGATAATTTGAAAAATAGTTTACCTCATACCGCCTTACTTGGAGCAGTTTTCGTACTAGCTTGCGATATACTTGGTCGCATCGTGATTTATCCGTATGAGATTTCTATCGGTCTTACAGTCGGGGTAATCGGAAGCGGGATCTTCCTTTATTTATTGATGAGGAGAAACGCATATGCAGCATAGAAAACAAATCGGTCATAAAAAAATGTTGGCAGTACTTGCCATTATATCAGTTGTAGCCATTGGGATCTTTTTATTTATTAACTTAAATATGAATACATTAGATTATGCATTGCCAAGAAGGGCTAAGAAATTGTTGGCAATGGTTATAACGGGCGGAGCAATTGCGTTTTCGTCTATGATCTTCCAAACAATTAGTAATAACCGTATTTTAACACCAAGTGTTATCGGGTTAGATTCACTTTATATGTTTATTCAAACATTTGTTGTGTTTATGTTTGGATCGCAGCATATCGCAATGATGAATACAAATGTTAACTTCCTTATATCGATAAGCTTAATGATTGTTTTCGCATTGTTTCTTTATAAATTCCTCTTTAAGAGGGAAGGAAGCAATATTTACTTCTTACTGCTAATAGGGTTAATATTTGGGACTTTCTTTCAAAGTTTATCTTCATTTATGCAAGTACTCATTGATCCGAATGAGTTTCAAATTGTACAAGGTAAGATGTTTGCAAGTGTAAATAATGTGAAAACAGAGTTGCTTGTAACATCAATTATTGGGATTGTCCTCGTCCTTGCATATGTATATAAGGAATTAAAGCTGTTAGATGTATTATCGCTTGGAAGAGAAGAAGCAATTAATTTAGGAGTCGATTACGACAAGGTTGTGAAGAAGTTTTTAATTGTAATTGCGATTCTCGTTTCCATTTCTACAGCGCTAGTTGGTCCAATTACATTTTTAGGATTACTTGTAGTCAACGTTGCGCGCGAATGTTTACGTACATACGAGCACAAATATTTAATAACAGGCTCTATCTTTATTAGTATTATCGCTTTAGTAGGTGGACAGTTAATTGTTGAAAGAGTGTTTGATTTTAATACGACTTTAAGTGTTATTGTCAATTTCGTCGGTGGCGTGTACTTCATTTATCTTCTATTAAAGGAGAGCAAGACATGGTAGAAGTAAGAAATGTATCAAAACAATATGGAAATAAAAATGTTGTTGAAGATGTCTCTATTAAAATAGCAAAAGGGAAAATCACATCGTTTATTGGACCGAATGGGGCTGGGAAAAGTACAGTTCTATCTATGATGAGTAGGCTTTTGAAAAAAGATGCTGGTGAAATCCATATAGAGGATAAAGAAATTGGCGAATGGGATAGTAATGAACTTGCCAAGAAAATCTCTATTCTAAAACAAACAAATCATATCAATTTACGACTTACAATTCGAGAGTTAGTGAGTTTTGGCAGATTTCCTTATTCACAAGGCAATTTATCAAAAGAAGATTGGAATCATATTGAAGAAGCAATCTGTTACATGGAGCTTGAAGATATTCAATATAAATATTTAGATCAGCTCAGTGGTGGGCAACGACAAAGAGCATATATTGCGATGGTCATTGCTCAAAATACAGAATATATTTTGCTAGATGAGCCGCTTAATAATTTAGATATGAAGCATTCTGTCCAAATTATGAAAGTACTAAGGCGTTTAGTTGAAGAGCTTGGCAAAACAATTGTTATTGTCATTCATGATATTAACTTTGCTTCTTGTTACTCTGATCGCATCGTTGCTTTGAAAGATGGAAAAGTAATGAAAGAAGGAGCAACAAATGAAATTATTGATCCGGTTGTTTTGAAAGATATTTATGATATGGATATTCATATTGAAGAAATAGCCGGCAATAATATATGTATTTATTTTTCATAGTGGAAGTTATTTTGATAGTAATCACTTACTATCGACTTAAAATAATTTTAAAAAATCTATAGAGGTGAATGTAATGAAGAAATTAGCAATGTTATTATTAACTTTCATGCTTGCTGTTGTAGCTGTAGCATGTAGCAATAATGCTTCTTCTGATAAAAAGACAGAAGCAAGTGAAAGTAAAGAAATTACGATTAAGCACAAATTAGGAGAAACGAAAGTTAAAACAAACCCGAAAAAAGTTGTCGTATTTGACTTTGGTTCTTTAGATACGTTAGATAAATTAGGCGTTGAAGTAACAGGTGTACCACAAAAAAATACACCAGCATATCTTTCTAAATATAAAGATAAAAAATATACAAACGTTGGTGGACTAAAAGAGCCAGATTTCGAAAAAATTAACGAAATTGGACCAGACTTAATTATTATTTCTGGAAGACAATCTGATTCATACAAAGAATTCGAAAAGATCGCTCCAACAATTTATGTAGAACAAGACACAAAAGATTACATGAAATCATTTAAAGAAAACACAGAAATGTTAGCAAGCATCTTTGGTAAAGAAGAAAAAGCGAAAAAAGAAATTGCAGCAGTTGAAAAAGATATAAAAGCATTAAATGAAAAAGCTACGAAGAGTGATAAAAAAGGTTTAATTATTTTAGCAAATGACGGCCAAGTAAGTGCATATGGTCCAAATTCTCGCTTCGGTATTATTCATGATGTATTTGGTGTAGCTCCTGTAGATACAGAACTTAAAGCAGATACACATGGTAATAAAGTTTCATTTGAATATATTTTAGAGAAAAATCCGGATTACTTATTTGTAGTAGATAGAGGTGCTGTTGTAGGCGGTAAATCTTCTGCGGAACAAGTTGTAAAAAATGAAATTGTTAGCAAAACAAATGCTGCGAAAAATGGCAATGTAATCTACTTAGATGCAAACTACTGGTACCTATCTGGTGGCGGACTTGAGTCTATTTCTGAAATGGTGAAAGAAGTATCTAAAGCCTTAAAATAATAGCATGAAAAACAGTGGTAGGATTGTATCCCTATCACTGTTTTTATATATAAATAGGGATGGAAAGACCGAAATAAAACCATTCTCTTTAGGTGGTAGAGAGAATCCGCCGGTGGATAGAAGCGGTCAGTTCCTTTTTTAGCCCCATGCCGTGTGAAAACAGAAGGAGAAAATGAGTGGAAGTCTCTTTTTATTTTTCATAGCCGCAATTTATATGTTGGAAAATCAAATTGGATTTATATATGATAGAGTAACGAACTTGTTATTTTACTAGAATAAGAGTAGACTTTGAAGTAGATGAATAAGAAAACACATGGGAGTTTGCGGATGCGAACTGAGAGTACGGCTAAACCGCCCGTTGACCATTTGAACCTGTTGGATAATGCCAGCGTAGGGAGAGTGTAAAAGCACATGTTCAGGCACTTTGCATACGCAAAGTGTCTTTTTTGTGTATCTCCCATTATAAAATTAGGAGATGAAGAGAATGAATATAAAAGAAATCGCAAAAATAGTGGAAACAGTAAGAGAGACGAATCCACTTGTGCATAATATTACAAATGTCGTTGTAACAAACTTTACAGCCAATGGTTTACTTGCATTGGGAGCTTCACCAGTTATGTCATATGCAAAAGAAGAAGTGGGAGAAATGGCTAGCATTGCAGGGGCGCTCGTTCTAAATATGGGGACACTTCGTCCTGAGGAAGTAGAGTCAATGCTCATTGCTGGTAAATCTGCAAATGCACATCATGTACCAGTGTTATTTGACCCGGTTGGTGCAGGGGCAACTTCTTACCGAACCGAAGTTGCGAGACATATTCCAAGTGAAGTGAAATTAGCGGTGATTCGCGGGAATGCAGCAGAAATTGCCAATGTGATTAATGAGAAATGGGAGATTAAAGGTGTTGACGCTGGCGCTGGAAATGGTGATGTTGTAGGAATTGCAAAACAAGCAGCAGATGAATTAGATACAGTTGCGGTGATTACTGGAAAAGAAGATGTTGTTACAGATGGTGAGAGAACCTTTACTGTTCGTAACGGTCATCCAATTTTAACGAAAGTTACAGGAACAGGTTGTTTGTTAACTTCTGTAATAGGAGCATTTGCAGCGATTGAAAAAGATTATGTGAAAGCGGCAGTTGCGGCATTAACATTTTATGGTGTAGCCGCGGAAATAGCTGCAAGTAAAACAGTAGAACAAGGACCAGGCAGTTTCCAAATTGAATTTCTGAATCAGTTAGCAAACACTACTAAAGAAGATATTGAACAATATGGAAGTATCAAAGAGATGCAGTAAGAAGGGGTGAGAGAAATGGCACATATTGATAAACAACAAATGTCCAAATTATTGCAAGTGTATTTTATTATGGGAAGTAATAACTGTAAGCAGGATCCGTTACAAGTAATGAAAGAAGCGTTAGATGGCGGAGTGACGCTTTTCCAATTTCGTGAAAAAGGTGAAGGTGCTTTAACTAGCGAAGAACGAGTGCGTTTTGCAAAGCAGCTACAGGTACTTTGTAAGGAATACGGTGTACCTTTCATAGTGAATGATGATGTAGAACTAGCAATTGAGTTAGATGCAGATGGTGTTCATGTCGGACAAGATGATGAAGGAATTACATCAGTTCGTGAAAAAATGGGAGATAAAATTGTCGGAGTATCTGCCCATACGGTAGAGGAAGCTCGTTTTGCAATTGCAAATGGGGCGGATTATTTAGGAGTAGGACCTATTTTTCCAACGAGCACGAAAAAAGATACAAAAGCAGTACAAGGAACGAAAGGCCTGCGTCATTTTAGAGAAGCGGGGATTACAGTCCCGATTGTTGGAATTGGAGGAATTACAGCTGAAAATGCTGCCTCGGTTATAGAAGCGGGAGCGGATGGAGTTTCCGTTATCTCTGCGATAAGTTTAGCAGAATCACCATATGAAAGTACGAAAAAAATGGCTGGTCTTTATTGACAGCCATTTTTTTTGGAGGATATGCCATATATCGTTGAAGTTCCGATATATAGAAAAACGCCGATTATAGAAATGGTTCTTTTTTACAGAATAAAATAAACTATGCCGCTCAAACTAGGATATATGAATACATCTTGTTTCGGAGGGTACAACATGATTTCATTACAGGATATTGTAGCTGCTCATGAGAAAATGAAAGGCATTGTCCATGTGACACCGCTAGATTATTCGAGCACATTTAGTGAACTATCACATAATGAAGTGTATTTAAAGCTCGAAAATTTACAAAAGACCGGTTCTTTTAAAGTGCGTGGTTCTTATAATAAGATGGTTTCTCTTGATAAAGGTGAATTAGAAAATGGAGTTGTTGCAGCATCTGCTGGAAATCATGCACAAGGTGTCGCCTATTCTAGTAATATGCTCGATATTCCCTGTACGATTGTGATGCCAAAAGGTGCACCACTCAGTAAAGTACTTGCGACTAAGCGATATGGTGCACATGTAGAGTTGCAAGGTGATGTATTTGATGATGCATTAGCTTATGCGCTAGATTTGAAAGAACAAACAGGAGCGAAATTTGTACATCCATTTGATGATGATGCTGTAATCTCTGGTCAAGGGACGGTTGGGTTAGAAATATTGCAGCAGCTTGATGACGTCGAAGCTGTTATTTGTCCTATTGGTGGTGGTGGTTTAATTGCAGGTGTTGCAATGGCGATTAAAGAACAAAAACCGTCGGTGAAAGTATATGGTGTACAAGCGCTTGCTTGTCCGGGGATGAAGCAATCCTTAGAGGAAAAGAAAGTGATTACTGTGGAATCTTCACCAACTATGGCAGATGGAATTGCGGTAAAAAGGCCGGGAGAACTTACATTTCAGCTTGTAGAGCGGTATGTAGATGACATTTTTTGTGTGGATGAGATGGAAATTGCGAGAACGATGTTAATGCTACTGGAACGAAATAAATTATTAGTAGAAGGCTCAGGTGCTAGTTCATTAGCCGCTTTACTCTATCAAAAAATTCCTGTGAAAGAGAAAAAAGTTGTGTCGATTTTAAGTGGTGGAAATGTTGATGTTAACTTTATTACTCGTATTATTGAACATGGGATGGTTGAAGCGGGCCGATTTGTTCATATTGCAACAATGATTAAAGATAAACCAGGACATTTGCAACACTTACTCGAAATTGTAAAAAGTTTTGAAGCAAATGTATTACATATTCATTTAGAGCGGATTGGAACAAAAGTATTTCCAGGATATGCACAGCTCCATTTGTCATTAGAGACGAAAGATAAAAATCATATTGAAGAAGTATTAAGTGGGATAGAAAAGAAAGGATATAATGTAGAGATCGTTGAATGAACAATGTAAACAAACGTTTGATGAAATGAAAAAGCACAAACTTTATTTAGAAAAAGTTTGTGCTTTTGTATGTTAAAACATAATTGAAATGAGTAGCATCCCAATTCCAATCGAAGCAAACGTTGCGACAAGACCGGGAATCATGAAGCTATGATTTAGTACATATTTACCTATACGTGTTGTTCCTGTACGGTCAAAGTTAATTGCGGCAACGATTGTTCCATAATTTGGAATGAAGAAATATCCGTTTACGGCAGGGAACATTGCAATGAGTAGTGCTGGTGAAATACCAAGTGATAATCCGAGTGGCATTAAAGCACGTACTGTTGCTGCTTGGCTATACAGTAAAATAGATAGGATAAATAATGCAATAGCGAATAACCATGGTGCGCTTGTTACTAAATGTTGAATTGATCCTTGAATCATATTTAAGTTTCCATTAAAGAATGTGTCTCCCATCCAAGCGATACCGAAGATTGCAACAACAGCTGTAGCGCCGGCTTTAAAGACATTTCCAGATACAATGCTTTCTACATTTGGTTTACAGAAGATAATAATAAGAGCAGCAATGGTAAGCATGATCATTTCGATTGTGTTTGGCATAGAAAGACGAACTAATTTTCCGTCTATCATCCATCCTGGACGAAGTGTTTCGAATGAACCAAGAAGAACAACAAGAACAGTTGCGAATAAGAAAAGAATAACAGATAATTTGGCACCTTTCGCGCCGATAAATTCTTTCTTTTCTTCAAGTTTAGGAATCATACCTTCTTTTAAACGCTTTAAGTATTCTGGATCTTCATTTAACTCTTTGCCCATTTTACTTGCAACGAAAGCTGCTAACATACAAGCAATAAAAGTAGAAGGAATACTCACTTTTAAAATATCTAGTAATGTAATTTTATAATCAGCTAGCATCGCTAATAGAGCCACAGTTGCAGCTGAGATAGGGCTTGCTGTAATTGCTTGTTGTGAAGCGATTACGGCAATTGACATTGGACGTTCCGGTCTAATTCCTGATTCGCGTGATACTTCTGCAATAACAGGAAGTACAGAATAGGCAACGTGACCTGTTCCTGCACACAATGTGAATAAATATGTTACAATCGGTGCGAAGAATGTGATGCGCTTTGGATTTTTACGAAGAGCTTTTTCTGCAAGGTGGACAAGGTAATCCATTCCGCCCGCTGCTTGCAGGGCACCAGCAGCTGTAATTACTGCTAAAATCATCAGCATAACGTCAATAGGAGGAGCGGTAGGTTGTAAGTGGAAGACAAATACGAGAATTGCCATACCAACTCCACCCATTACTCCTAGGCCAACTCCGCCAAGGCGTGCACCGATAAAAATGCAGAGTAGTAAGGTGATAAATTGTAGCCAAAACATGATAAAATACCTCCAAAATCCATACGGTAAGATATTTTTGAATAATTTAATTTGAATGAAAATTATTAAATTAAACAAATGAAAACCTGTTAAATCAACCTTTTTTATTATATAACACATAAAAAGTAACATTCACTATATTTCGTGAAATTATTTCGAAAAAATAATCATTTTACTTTAATATAAAAATAATAAATATATATAGCAAATGTCTTTTATAAGAAAAAAGCAGAAACGAATTCATCCGTTTCTGCTTTTTTCTTATAAAAGAGACTTATTTTAGAGTTTCTTTAATTTGTGTGAAAATATTAATAGCAAAAATGATAATAGCAAGAACAACAAGAATACTTCCACCAGCAACAAAAGGTATAGCTGCATGATGGCCATAAATCTCAAGAGCGAGTGCAATCATCATAATCGGTAGTCCGATATTTAAGAGCCAAAAATGTAATTTACCAAGTTTTGAGGTACCAGCTTCTTTGAAAATATAATATAAAATACCTGCCAACATCATAGACGTCCAACCTAGCAATAAAACATGCACATGAACTGCGGTCAATTTATAATTAGCGGAAATTGACATGAATAATCCCATACAAACACCGATGACAAAATAAATAGAAGAAATTTGAATGAAACGAATTCCCATTTTTACCCCCCTTAATATACTTGTATTTTTGCTATGATAAAATATATGACCAATAGATTGTAAGCAGTATCATATTATAAAAAAATGTAGATTTGTTTGTTTGAAAAAATAAATCATGCTACAATGAAAGCGAATTAAGACCGGGGAGCCATTTGGCTGAGAGGATGTAAGAAAGCATCGACCCTCAACCTGATCTGGATAATGCCAGCGTAGGGAGTTACTTAAAGTGATGTAAGCACATGTTATTGTATAATAACTTGCATACAAGGCTTTCCTGCGTATTTTGCAGGAAAGCCTTTTCTTTTTTACACAACATTTTGCAAGGGGGATTTTAGTATGTCACAACAAGTTACCATTTCATTTTCAGTCGTACCACAAGCAAAAACGAAAGATGTGTATGCCGTTGTTGATAAGGCAATTGAAGTCGTACAACAATCTGGTGTTCGCTATGAAGTAGGTGCAATGGAGACAACACTTGAAGGAGAATTAGATGTGCTTCTTGATGTTATTAAGCGTGCACAACAAGCTTGTGTCGATGCTGGGGCAGAAGAAGTTATTACTTCTATTAAAATTCATTATCGTCCAAGTACTGGTGTAACGATTAATGAGAAAGTTTGGAAGTACCGTGATGAATATGAAAAACCAGAAACGATCTAACATAACAATTACAACAATTTGGCTTATCCTTCTCATTGCTATATGGGAAGGATCTGTTTCATTATTTCGAATTGAACCGTGGATCTTACCAAAACCTTCTGCAATCGTTCAAGAGTTAATTGGAATGAAAGATTTATTGTTACCAAATACAATGCAAACACTGCAAGAAGTTGTAATTGGTTTGTTTTTTGCGATTTTACTTGGAACAAGTATTGCAATTATTATGGATGTTATTCCGCTATTTCGCATTTTGATTAACCCGTTACTCGTAATATCACAAACGATTCCGATTGTTGTGTTAGCACCTTTATTTATTATTTGGTTTGGATATGGGATGCTTCCAAAGGTGATGGTCGTTATTCTTGTTTGTTTCTTTCCAATTGCTCTCAGTATTTTAGAAGGTTTTCAAACAGTAGATAAAAACATGCTTAAGTTATTACAAACAATGCGCGCAACCAAATGGCAAATCTACCAAAAGGTAAAATTTCCAGCAGTGCTCCCATACTTTTTCTCTGGGCTGAAAATTGCCGTTACATATAGCGTGATGGGAGCGATTATTGGAGAATGGCTTGGTGCGAGCGAAGGATTAGGCGTCATGCTTACGCGTGCGACGAAATCCTTTTTAACAGCTCGTGTATTTGGAATCGCAGCAATTATCGTAATGGTGACATTACTCTTGTATTTTATCGTAGAATTTATGGCAAGACTAACAGCACCATGGATATACAGAAAGGACGATAAAAAATGAAAAAAGGCTTCAAAGTTATGCTAGCTGCAATACTTGCAGCTAGTGTTGTTGGCTGTAATGCAGCGAAAAAAGAAGAGAGCGTAGATAAACAAAAGAAAGTAAAAGTTGTTTTAGACTGGTTTCCAAATACAAACCATACTGGTTTATACGTAGCAAAGACGAAAGATTACTATAAAAAGCAAGGGTTAGATGTAGAAATCATTCAGCCAGGTGATAACGTATCAGCAGAGCAAATGATTGCATCAGGAAAAGCGGATTTCGGTGTAAGTTATCAAGAAAACGTAACATCAGCTCGTGTTGAAGGAATCCCGGTAGTTTCAATTGGAGCAATTATTCAACATAATACATCTGCCTTTGCATCGCTGAAAAAAGACAATATTACTTCTCCAAAAGATTTTGAAGGTAAGCGCTACGGCGGTTGGGGTGCACCAGCAGAAGAAGCGACGCTAAAAACAATTATGGATAAACATCAAGCTGATTTTAGTAAAGTAGAAAAGATTGTTCTTGGACAAACAGACTTCTTTAAATCGATTGGACGCGATGCAGATTTTGAATGGATTTATTATGGTTGGGACGGTATCGAAGCAAAACGCCAAGGAAAAGAATTAAATACAATTATGGTAAAAGATTTAGATCCGGCATTAGATTTTTATAGCCCGGTCATTATTACAAGTGAAAAACATACGAAAAATGATAAAGACTTTGTGAAAAAATTCATGAATGCAACAACAGAAGGATATAATTTTGCAATTAAAGAGCCAAAAGAAGCGGCTGATATTTTAATTGAAAATGTACCAGATATTAATAAAGAGCTAGTACAAGAGAGCCAAAAGTGGCTAAGTACGAAGTATCAAGATGATGCGAAAGCATGGGGAGTACAGAAGGAAGAAATTTGGACGAATTACATGAATTTCTTGCATGATAACAAAGTTATTAAAAAGAAAATCGATGTAAAAGATGCATTTACAAATGAATTCCTTCCAAGTGAAAAATGAACGGATTACAAATAAAAGATGTTGTGAAAGCATTTGATGGGAAAAATGTACTAGAAAAAATTAGTGCTTCTATACAAGAAGGTGAGTTTGTTTCATTTGTAGGTCCGAGTGGTTGTGGGAAAAGCACTTTATTAAATCTGATTGCAAGTGTTGAAGAGGCGAATAGTGGTGAGGTAATCTACAACGATACCCTTGTTCAAAAACAAGATATTGTAAGTTACATGCCGCAGCAAGACCTGTTGCTGCCATGGCGCTCCGCATTGCAAAATATTGTCCTCCCGCTAGAAATTGATGGGAAAGCAAAGAAAGAGCGACTTGCAGAAGGAATGGAAGCATTGAGGCAGTTTGGTTTAGCAGAATACGCAAATCATTATCCAGACGCATTATCTGGGGGCATGCGCCAGCGTATCAGTTTCCTACGTACCTATTTATGCGAAAAGCCGATTATGTTACTTGATGAACCATTTGGTAAGCTAGATGCCTTTACAAAAATGGAAGTGCATCGTTGGCTTTTAGATTCATGGCATCAAGAGCAGCAAACGATTGTGATGGTAACGCATGATTTGGATGAAGCAATTCTATTATCTGATCGTGTATTCATTATGTCACAAAGGCCAGCTACGATTGTAGGCGAAGTGAATGTTAACTTACCACGTCCGCGCACGATGGATATGTTGACATCCCTTGAGTTAAAAGAAGACAAAGCGGAGATTTTAGGAATATTGGCTCCTTATATGCGAAAGTAGTAAAATCCTCTTAACAGTTTTTAGTATAATGACTGTTAAGAGGATTTTTGGTTTGAAAGAAATTTTTAAAGAAAAAGAGGAACAAACAGATTGATAATGAATAAAATATAAGAGCATGGTACATGCTTATTATAGGATGATAATGATTTATAAAGGAGTGAAAGGATAAGATGACTTTATCAACTGTTCTTCAAATGGTTTTAGCTTGATATGGGAGAAGTCTGCCCATTTTTAAAGTTTAAGCCAAATTGAAGACAGCAGGTAAAGAGCCTTAATCCTTTTTTACAATAATGAATTGTAATGGGTAAGGTGTGTTCACCTTACCCATTTTTCATGTATACACAATTAAATAAGATCTTTATTTTGCTGTTCTCTCTATTTGGCTTGTTAGTTATAAAAAAAGGAGAGAACAAAAATGAGTATATTAACAGTAGAAAATCTTACGCATACCTATGGAGATAAAACCATTTTATATAATGCTTGTTTTCGATTATTACAAGGTGAGCATGCTGGGCTTATTGGAAGCAATGGTGCAGGGAAGTCAACGTTGCTTCGTCTTTTAACAGGAGAAGTTTTGCCTGACGGAGGGACAATTGAATGGTTTCCACATGTGAAGGTGGGTTTTTTAGAACAACATATTGATTTACAAGAAGGAACCACAATTGAGGAATATTTGCAAAGTGCATTTTCTTATCTGTATATGATTGAACGTAAAATGATGGCTATTGCTGAAAAGATGGCAATGGAAACAGATGTGGAGAAATTATTAGTGCAATATGGAAAATTACAAAATGTACTAGAAGGTTCAGACTTTTATCAAGTTCATACAAAAATAGAAGAAATAGCAGCTGGTTTAGGGTTATTAGATTTAGGAATGAAAAAAGATGTTTCAAAATTAAGTGGTGGCCAGCGTACAAAATTATTACTTGGGAAGCTTCTTTTAGAGAAGCCACACATTTTATTGCTGGATGAGCCAACAAATTATTTAGATACGGTTCATATCGATTGGCTAAGGGCGTATTTACAAACGTATGAGCATGCTTATATTGTCGTTTCACATGATGAATCGTTTTTAAACCATATTACGAATGTTATTTATCATTTAGAGGGACAGACGATTAAGCGCTATACGGGGAATTATGAAAGGTTTTTAGAAAGCTATCAATTGCAGAAGGATCAATTACAAGTAGCCTATACAAGGCAGCAAAAGGAAATTGCAAATTTAGAGAGTTTTATTCAAAAAAATAAGATTCGAAAAGCAAAGCAGGCAAAAAGCCGCGAAAAGGTATTGGAGAAAATGAAAAAGCTAGGAAAACCTAACGATGCACAAAGGCCGCGTTTTCATTTTAAAGTTCACACTGAGCCTGTAAGCCGTATATTACAAGCACAGCAGATTCAAATCGGTTATGAGGAACCATTATTAGTTACAGATCTTAATTTACAAGTAAAAAGAGGCGAAAAGATTGCAATTGTTGGTCATAACGGAATTGGAAAAACAACAATGTTAAAAACATTACTGGGGCAATTAAAACCATTAAGTGGAACAGTAAGTATCGGAGAACGAGTACACCCTGCATATTTTGCTCAAGAAGAATTTGCGGAAGAAATTACGCCACTTGAGCAAGTCTGGTCAGGACGCCCGGATATGACGCAAAAAGAAATTCGACAATCTTTAGCAAGATGTGGTTTAAAGGAAGAACATATACGCCAGCCTCTTTGCTGTTTAAGTGGAGGAGAACAAACAAAAGTACGGTTATGCGAACTTATGTTAATGCGGAGTAATATTTTGATTTTAGATGAGCCAACGAATCATTTAGATGTGTATGCGAAAGAAGCGTTAGGAGAAGCGTTGCAAAATTATCAAGGAACAGTTTTACTCGTTTCTCACGAGCCTTCTTTTTATGAGTCTTGGGTGACACGCGTTTGGAATCTAGAGGAAATGAATGTTACGAAAAGGTAAGAGGGAAATTTATTTTGGAGCGTAACTATATAAATACGCATTGAAAGACTAAGATAAACCATTCCTTTTAGGTGGGAGAGAGCATCTGTTCATGGATAGAAGTGGTCAGTGTCTTTTTTAGCCACATGCCATGTGAAAACAGAAGGAGAAAATGAGAGGAGAACTTCTTTTGTTTTCATAACCACGACTTAGATGGCGGAAATTTAAAATGGATATAAGTATGAACGCAGCTACGTTTCGTAGCTGCGTTCATTGTCTTTACTGATTTATTTGTAAACGTTCTTGAATGAACAATAGCAACTTAACAATGCTGTCTTCCCTATAAATATCAAATTTTTGTCGATGAAATTCACCATGTTCATGATAAAAAATAAGTTCGCCTTTCCCAGCAACTTCATTTATCAGCATATGAAAACTGAGTGGTGTTGCTACAATTGAGCCGTTATCATCTCTTAACAGAATTTGACAAAGCGTTTTTTGCTGTTCAACCTCATATAAAAAATCGTAATGAAAGGATTGAGCTAGTTTTTCTATTTGAGATAGGAGTAGGGTTTGTATAGCATGTGTTTCGTGCATAAAATGTAACCTCTTTTCTTGTATGCGCTGTTATCTAGTATAGTAATAATGAGTATACTTTGTACATAATTATTGCTCGTTATTTCTAGAGAGTGTCAAAATAAGTTGAACAATAATGCGCAGTATATTCAGAAAAATGTTATTGACAAAATTTTTTGTAAGATTTACTATTAGTACCATAACTTTTGCAAAATTTAATACGAATACTCTTATCCAGAGTGGCGGAGGGACTGGCCCTATGATGCCCAGCAACCGAGCTTATGAACCATAAGCTAAGGTGCTAATTCCTGCAAAACGATTTTCGTTTTGGAAGATAAGAGAGGAGCTTATTTTTGTCTATTTGACACCTCTCTTATTTGAGAGGTGTTTTTTGTTTAAGAACAGATATATATGAGGGGGAATTGTATATGAAAAAGTTATTGTTAAGTATTGTAAGTGGAACGGTATTATTATTAGGCGCATGTAGTGCTGATTCAGAAAAGGAAGCAAAAGCACTAGATGAGAAAAAAGTTAAAGTAGGTGTGACCGGTGGACCGCATGAACAAATTTTTGAAAAAGTAAAAGAAGTAGCGGCAAAAGATGGATTACAAGTTGATTTACAGGTATTTAATGATTATGTAGCGCCCAATGTATCGTTAGATGAAAACAGCATTGACGTGAATAGCTATCAAACGAAATCCTATTTAGATGTATTTAAAGCGGAGCGCAATATGAAATTGACAGAAGTATTTTCAACAGTAACGTTTCCAATGGGGATATATTCTAAAAATTTGAAGGATGTAAAAGAGTTAAAAGATGGAGATGCCATTGCTGTACCAAATGACCCAACGAATGAACTTCGAGCGTTAAAATTATTTGAAAAAGCAGGCGTTTTAAAAGTTGATCCAAAAGCAACAGAGAAAGCAACTGCAAAAGATGTCATTGAGAATCCGAAGAATTTAAAAATTATTGAGTTAGAGGCATCACAATTACCAACGCAATTAGGGGAAGTGAAAGCCGCTGCGATTAATACAAACTTTGCATTAGGTGCAAAACTAAGTCCAGCTAAAGATTCTATTTTCCGTGAAGGGAAAGATTCACCATATGTGAACTGGGTAGTTGTTCGTACGGAAAATAAGGATGACGAAGTTGTAAAAAAATTAAAGAAAGCGTATCAGTCTAAAGAAGTAAAAGAGTTTATCGAGAAAAAATTCGATGGTTCTGTTTTGCCGTCTTGGTAGGAGCTGATTATCATGATTGAATTGAAGAATGTTTCTAAAGTATTTACAACAAAAAAAGGTAAGATAGAAGCTCTGAAACCAACTTCTCTTAAAATAGAAAAAGGAGAAGTGTTTGGAATCATTGGATATAGTGGGGCAGGTAAAAGTACATTAATCCGCTGTGTAAACTTATTAGAAAAACCAACAACAGGAAATATAATTGTAAATGAGAAAGATTTAACAACCTTATCTACAAAAGGATTAGCGCAGGCGAGACAAAAAATTGGGATGATTTTTCAAGGATTTAACTTATTGAAAACAGTCAATGTTTATGAAAATATTGCATTACCTTTACGCTTAGCTGGGATTTCAAAAACGGAAATTGAAAAAAGAGTAGAAAAGTATTTACGTATTGTTGATTTGTTTGATAGAAAAGATGCGTATCCAAGCGAGCTTTCTGGTGGACAAAAACAGCGTGTTGCGATTGCACGTGCGTTATCGCATGAACCAGAAGTGTTGCTAAGTGATGAAGCTACAAGCGCGTTGGATCCAGAAACAACGGAGTCGATTTTAGATTTGTTATTAGAAGTTAATGAGAAAATTGGGATTACGATTTTGCTCATTACACATGAAATGAATGTAATTCAGCGTATATGTGATCACGTTGCTGTGATGGAGCAGGGAGCTATAGTAGAAAGTGGTACAGTGAAAAATATTTTTTCAAACCCACAACATGCAACAACGAAAAAATTTGTAAACAGTGCTTTTGCAGCCAAAATCCCGGAAGAATTACAAAAAGAACTAAAAAACACAGGGGAGATTGTAACGCTCTCGTTTATCGGGAACTCTTCAGGAGAACCAGCATTGGCTGTTGCTACAAAACGATTTCAAGTATATCCTAATATTTTATCGGGGAACATTACACAACTAAAATATGAAGCGTACGGTAAACTCGTCGTTCATATGCAAGGGGAAAAACACGAAGTACATAGGGCGTTAACATTTTTAAAAGAACAAGGAATTATTGTAGAAGGAGGTAAGGAAGAGTATGGGAAGCAAGTCCTTTTGGGATGAATGGAGTAAGATGATATGGGAAGCGACGATTCAAACATTTCAAATGACATCCATTTCACTACTTATATCAGTCATTATTGCATTGCCACTTGGCGTCACACTCGTTTTAACAAGGCCTGGTGGTCAACTAGAGAATAAAATTGTATATCCTGTTTTGAATACAATTATTAACGTCATTCGTTCTATTCCATTTATTATTCTATTATTCTTCATTCTGCCGTTTACAAAGCTCCTTATGGGAACTTCAATTGGTGTGAAAGGTGTAATTGTACCGCTTGTTGTATTTACAGCTCCTTATATTGCACGTTTAATGGAAACAGCTTTACTAGAAGTGGATCGCGGTGTAATTGAAGCATATCAAGCGATGGGAGTTTCTACTGTAAAAATTATTTGGCACGTTATGGTTAGAGAAGCGCGCCCATCTCTTGTGCTTGGTTTAACGATCGCAACGATTGGACTAATAGGTGCAACAGCAATGGCTGGACTTGTAGGAGCAGGTGGACTAGGCGATTTAGCATATCGATTTGGTCATTTGCGATATGAACCAGAAGTTATGTATGCAACGGTATTTATCTTAATTATTCTTGTTCAAGGCTTACAATCTTTAGGAAATGGGATTGCTAGAAAATTAAAGAAAGATTGATAGAATGCGGTGGCTCTATTATAAGAGGTACCGCATTTTGTATTTTTTGAAGTTCATTTTTCACACACCATATTATGGTATCATACAAACTTTTCATGTAAAATAATAGTAAAAATATGTAAGGGAGGGGACGAAGTGGATGTTTTTTTAAGTATCGCTGAAGAAAAAATTCGTCAAGCAATCAATAATGGTGATCTTGATGATATTCCTGGTAAGGGAAAACCGCTACAATTAGAAGACCTTTCGATGGTACCCCCGGATCTTAGAATGAGCTACAAAATTTTGAAAAATGCTAGAATGATTCCAGTAGAAATGGAATTACAGAAGGATATATTGAAAATAGAAGATTTAATCGCTTGTTGTTATTCTGAAACAGAACGAGCGAAACTAAAAGAGGAGTTAACAGCAAAAACCCTTCGCTTTCAACAGTTAATGGAGAAACGAAAGATAAAAGGAAATTCGGCATTTCGTATGTATCAAAATCAAGTATTTCGTAAATTACGCTAAGAGGGATAGAATAACATGAGAAAATTTCAAACGATAGAAGAATTAGTAGCATATATTAAAGCAAAAGATGTAGTGCTTTTATTCATCAAAACGGAAAATTGTGGTGTTTGTGATGTTATGTTAGAGAAAGTAAACCGCTTATTAGAACAATACCAAGGTGTAGAAAATATTGTAATTTCACTGCAGGATATGAAAAAAATTTCAGCGGAGTATTTAGTATTTACAGGGCCGACCGTCTTATTATTTCATGAAGGGAAAGAGATACTGCGCGAGTCACGATTTATTTCCTTAGAGAAGATAGAACGAGTATTACAATTATTAGAAGAATAAAGGAGGGGCTTATATGGGTTTTGTAATAGCGGCATTATTATTTTTAGTTTTCATTGGGTTGATTGTTAAATCAATTAGAAGAAATAAACGAAAAATAAATCTTTATAAAACAGGTAATGGTGATAGTACGACAACTACTGCTTCTACACCAGTTTTTTTTGCTGGGTCTGATAACTCAAATGATTGTGGAAGTTCTTTTTGGGGCGATAGTGGTTCTTCGGGCGGTGATGGTGGTAGCTGCGGAGGTGGTGGAGGCGGAGATTAAAAAGAAAGGCGCTCTTTACGGGCGTATTTCTTTTTAAACAAACGTTTGATTAGTTGGATTGAACCCGCATAAAACCAGCTAAACAAACGTTTGTTTAAGAGTTTATAAGTTTAATGTATTGATAAATAAGGAATATATGATGTTATAAGGGGAATGAAGATGGAGAAGCAGGCAAAGGTTAAAAATAAAGGGAAGGTAGCATTATTTTTATTTGTTGCAGGTGGCGTGTTTATTGTCAAACTTGGATTTAAGTTTGGAGCTATTTACACACTTCGAACATGGTTTGAAAATATTTTTTCCTAAATAAGGAATATTTCCTCTTGTAAAAGAGGTTTTATATTTGTTAATATTAGACTGAACGGTCGGTTTGATGAGGTGTGAACATGAGAAAAAGTGCAGAAGAGATAAAAAAAGAAATAGCGTACCAAGCAGAAGAACTATTTTCACAAAAAGGATACGCAGCAACATCTATGGAAGATATTTGTGAAATTACAAAGCGTAGTAAAGGTAGTATTTATTATCATTTTAAAAGCAAGGAAGAATTATTTTTATTTGTAGTAAAACAACATACGTATGATTGGCTTGAAAAGTGGAATGAAAAAGAAAAGCAGTATCATACAAGTACCGAAAAATTATACGGGCTTGCAGAGTACCATGTGGAAGATATACAACAGCCTATCTTTAGTGCAGTGGAAGAGTTTTCTATGAGTCAGGTTGTAGGTAAAGAGATTCTAGATGAAATGCTTGTTTTAGCAAGAGCGTCATATGGTGTTTTTGAGAAATTAATTGAAGAAGGCATAGAATCCGGAGAATTCCGCCAAGGGGATATCCGTGATCTTATGTATATTGTGAATGGTTTATTATCTGGGCTTGGGGTACTTTACTATGAATTAGACTCTACAGAAATGAAGCGCATTTACAAGAAGGCAATTGATGTACTGTTACAAGGAATGGCAGCTGAATCTTAAATCAGCACCTTTTCTTTTATATTAAATTAGACTGAATGGTCGGTTTAAAAAAGGGGGAATAAAATGAAAGATTTATTCAAAAATCGAGCATTTATGCTTGTTATGACTTCTGATATTTTACAGCAATTTGCAATTTGGATTCGAAATATGGCACTTTTGTATTTCGTTATGGAGCGAACAAATAATGATCCCGTCTCAGTTTCATTATTATCTGTTATGGAATACGCGCCTATTTTTATTTTTTCATTCATTGGTGGTGCGCTAGCAGATCGCTGGAATCCGAAGAGAACGATGGTAGCAGGAGATATGCTAAGTATGTTATCTATTATAGGGATTGTTTTCTTGTTAAAGATTGATTATTGGCAGGCTATATTTTTTGCTACGCTTGTTTCAGCGATTGTTGGACAATTTTCTCAGCCTTCATCTTCACGGATATTTAAACGCTATGTAGAAGAGAAACATGTTGCAAACGCCATTGCAGTAAATCAAACACTACAGTCGTTATTTATGATTTTTGGGCCAGTTGTAGGATCGATTGTTTATACACAGCTTGGGCTGTTTATTTCACTATATAGCTTAATTGGATTGTTTGTGTTATCGGCTATTATACTTTCATTTTTACCAAGATGGATAGAAAAAGAGAAAACGGAGAGTATTTCATTATGGAATGATATAAAAGAGGGATGGAGGTATGTCCTTCAAACAAAAAATTTATGTATGATTACAATTACTTTCGCAATTATGGGGTTAGCAGTAGGATTAACAAATCCATTAGAAATATTTCTTGTTATTGAACGATTAGGAATGGAAAAGGAGGCAGTTCAATATTTAGCAGCAGCTGATGGAATAGGTATGTTAATCGGAGGCGTCGTTGCGGCAGTTTTTGCCTCAAAAGTAAATCCGAAAAAAATGTTTGTGTTTGGTATGATTGTATTGGCTATGTCATTTCTTGTGGAAGGACTGTCTACATCATTTTGGATTACTAGTTTGATGCGATTTGGAACGGGAATTTGTTTAGCTTGTGTTAACATTATTGTTGGAACGCTTATGATTCAGCTTGTACCAGAGAATATGGTAGGGCGTGTAAATGGTACAATTTTACCGCTTTTTATGGGAACTATGCTAATTGGAAATTCACTAGCTGGGGGATTAAAAGAACTGACCTCACTTATTATTGTATTTTGTATAGCGATGTCACTTATTCTACTCGCGATTTTACCAATTTTACGTATGAAAATAAATGTAGAAGTTGGAAATAAAAAAGAGGATGCAAGTCAAAAGGGTGTTACGGATTCTTCGGTGTAGAAATTTTATTATGTAATTTTACTAGAAAAGGAGCGATTCACGCTCCTTTTCTATATGGGGATTTTTTGACAACGATATCCGCCAAATATATACTGATGTTGTAAAAACGATTTTACAGGTTAGGAGAAAAAATGTGAAAAATCAAATTTACGAATTCCGCACTGAAAAGAAGATTTCACAAGGTGCATTAGCTGATAAATGTAAAGTGTCCAGACAGACGATAAATGCAATTGAAAATAATAAATATGATCCAAGTTTAGCGCTGGCATTTCGTTTAGCTGAAGTGTTAGGGACAACGGTTGATCAATTATTTTTGTATAAGCAGTAGGGTTTTTATATAAATACGCATTGAAAGGTCGACATAAAACCATTCCTTGTAGATGGGAGAGAGTATCCGCTCATGGATAGAAGCGGTCGGTACCTTTTTTAGCCACATGCTATGTGAAAACAGAAGGAGCAAATGAGTGGAGAACTTCTTTTGTTTTCATAACCACGACTTAGATGTCGGGGATTAAATAGTTACATATAGTAATTGAACGATGTCGATAGAATAATAAAAAACATCCCATTCTGTATGCAGAATGGGATGTTTTTTATTATAGTGTTTCCGATTTTGGAGCAGGTGGTGTAACAGAAGTTGCATTTTCCGGTACGCGTGTTAGTATGAATCCGCCTATTATAAATAAAACGATAATACTTAGTACACCAGCATTTGTTTTTCCTGTTAGTTGCGTAGTCACCCCTACTAATACGGGCCCCATAATAGCTGCGAACTTACCGAAAATATTATAGAACCCGAAGAATTCATTTGCGGATTCTTTCGGTACAAGCTTTGCAAAATATGAGCGGCTGAGTGCCTGAATTCCGCCTTGAGAAGTTGCAACAAGCATTGCTAAAATCCAAAAATCGAGTGTTGTTTTTAAGAAATAAGCGTATGTGCAAATAATGATATAAATAATAATACCGACATATAGCATTTTCTTGCCTTTGAACGTTTCAGATAGTTTTCCATACAGTAAAGCGAATGGACAAGCGACAATTTGTGTTACAAATAAAATAATAAGTAGGTTTGTCGCACTAATACCAAGGTCTGTTCCATAAGCTGTAGACATTGTAATAATGGTATCGACACCGTCAATGTAGAAGAAATAAGCAAGTAAGAACAAAAAGACAGTGCGATATTGACGGATATTTTTAAATGTATGAGCTAAACGCTTAAAGCTCATCGTAATTGGTTTTGGGTGACGTTCAATATAATGTGTTTGTTCCACATTTTTGAGCATCGGAATCGTAAATAATCCCCACCAAAGGGCTGTAATTGCAAAGGAAATTTGACTAGCGATACCAACTGATAATGGGATTGTTCCTTTTTGTGCTAGGATAATAAGAGTAATGCAGCCGATAAAAGGAATCGTACTGCCAATATAACCTAGCGCAAATCCGCGCGTTGAAATACGATCCATTCTATCTGCTGTTGTAACATCTACTAAAAATGCATCATAAAAAATATTCGCTCCAGCAAATCCAACTAAAGCGAGCATATAGCAGCCTAGTAGTAAATACCACTGTGATGTTGGGACAACAGCTAGCATACTTGTAAATATAATACCGAGTCCAAAGAAGAATGTGAAAAAGCGCTTTTTAAATCCTTTATAATCGGCAATTGTACCGAGAATAGGAGCAAGGATAGAAATTAAAAGTGTAGAGAAAGAATTCGCATATCCCCAAAAAGCTGTGGAAGTTGCTCCAGATAGTCCTGCTTCTTTTGCAGCAGCTTTGAAATAGATAGGAAATAGTGCAGTTGTAATGATGAGGGAATATACTGAGTTTGCCCAGTCATACAATATCCAGCTTTTTTCTTGCCTGGACATTTTTTTCATATCATGTTCCTCCTTAAGTCGTTCTAATATTAGTGTACAAAAATAAAAATAGGAAAAAGAGAAACAGAGGTAAGTTTTACGTAACTTTTACATATATACAAACTTCTTTACAATTGAAGTAAATCCTCTACTACAGTTCCGTCGGTTTCACCAAGATGTAATCCGAGTAAACGCGCGATGGTAGGTCCTTCGTCAATGAGACGCATATATGGAATAATGGCCCCTTGACGAATGCCTTTTCCAGCAGCCATGAAGATGGTTTCATAGTTTGGTTTTGTTGGAGAATAGCCATGTGTACCAAACGTATACTTTTTACTAGGAGTTACATCTTTTTCTGTAATCTCTTTTATAAAATTTCCTGTATAGTTTTCAGTAAAGTAATAGCCTTCCCTTGCCTCAAGCATGAAAAGACAGTTCCCATCAGCTCCACGTTCTTTTGCATCTTCATCATGGAGTATAAATTCAATTCCGTTTTGTTTATATTGAAGAAGTTCTTCAAGAAGGTTTTGGACAGTTTGTATCGTTTGGATATCATTTTTATCTTTTACATATACGTAAGCAGAGCCATCACAGCTTTGACAATAAGCTTTCCAAGCTGTTAATTTTCCATTTTGATTTACTGAAATGAGCCCTTTTTGATGGAAAAGAACATTTAATTGAATCGCTTTATTCTCGCTTAGGGCACTATGATCGCCGAGGGCAATAATTGTACTTTGTTCGTAAATACCAGCTTCTTTTAATGCTTTGATGATCTTTCCAAGTCTTTCATCGTGTCTTTGAATAGCGGCTCTTGTTTCTGGGGAAGAAAATCCGTGATAATGCCTTTGTGTATCTAAATCTGTAAAGTGAACGAGCATGACGTTAGGTTTTTTCGTTTGTATGGTATGTACAGCAGAGGCGAGAACAAAATCATCAAGCTCAGGCTGTGATAATCCGTTTCTAATATGGCCAAAACGACGGTTTAAATCTAGCTGATACAGCGGGCTTCCACTAAATAATGAAACAAGAATTTGATTTTGCCACGGTCTGTTTGGAAAGATTTCAGGTAAGTTGTAGTCAATTTTTGCTCTTCCTGTAACAGGCCATAGAAGGGCAGCGGTTGTTAATTTCGCTTTTCTTGCCTCATCATATAATGTCGTTCCTTTAATAGAGCGGCGATACCAATGCCAATCCGGTGATTCCCTGCCAGGCTGAAGTAATGTATTGCTTACAACGCCATGTTTGTTAGGATAGTTACCAGTTACAATAGTGGCGTGACTTGGATATGTTACAGAAGGATAAATAGCTTCTACTTTTTTTGCAATTGCTCCTTGTTCTATTAAAGAGCGAAAATGAGGAAGTTCTTGTAATATAGGAAAATCTAAAGCTGATAAACAGTCAAAAGATAAAACAATTACATGATTTGTTAATGGACGGTCCATTATATATACCTCCTGTTATATAATTTATTATTATATATTACTATTAATACCTGGTGGTAAAAACTTATTTTTGAAGAAAGTTTATTGTTTATTTTTTGAATTTTAAAACATATAATAAATTATAAGGAAATGAATGGAAGGAGGGAATGGAGTGAATGGATTTGAAGTGTTTTTTATAATTGGAACTGTAACAATTCTCATTGTATTTGCTGTTTCATTTTTATTAAAGAAGCAATTTCCAAAGAGGTCGTTTGATATTATATTTGCACTTATTTTAATTCTTCTTTGTTTAGCTTTCTTTCCGTTTACCATCTTCGCTATTGGTGGGTGGGATGGAATCGGGTATGGTATTGCATGTTTCTTTGTTTTAATGGGAACAATCATTGGCATGATTACTCATCAATTTGTAAAACTCTTTCGGGGAAATTATGTGTAAATTCAGTATAAAACCCAAAAAAACGAAAAGAATATATAAAAATAAGAAAATTAGCTATTGTCTTAAAAAAGAATTTATATTATGATATTCAACAAATTTATTTTGTTATAACGATGAAAAAGGATTAGTACATGTCTCACCTTTTTGACAGAGAGAGAATCCAGTTGGCTGTAAGGTTCTTAAAAAGGCGATATGGAACCTACCTTTGCGTTCTGCATATGCAGCGGGAATTTCCCGTTATCAAAAAGAGAGCATGTACAATTTTTGTGCATGAATCAGGGTGGTAACGCCGGCAAAAGCTCGGTCCCTATTTAGGGGACGCGGGCTTTTTTTATTTTTAAAAGGAGGGAAAGAATATGGTAAAAGAACAAGTACAAGCTATTACAAAAATGGAAGAAGACTTTGCTCAGTGGTATACCGATATTGTGAAGAAAGCTGAACTCGTTGATTATTCAAGTGTAAAAGGGTGTATGATTTTACGTCCATACGGATACGCATTATGGGAGAATATGCAAAAGGTAATGGATGGAAAATTAAAAGAGTCTGGTCATGAAAATGTATATATGCCAATGTTTATTCCGGAGAGCTTACTGCAAAAAGAGAAGGATCATGTGGAAGGATTTGCACCTGAAGTAGCATGGGTTACACATGGAGGAGATGAGAAGTTAGCAGAACGTCTTTGTGTTCGTCCAACTTCTGAAACGTTATTTTGCGAGCATTTTTCAAAAATTGTTCAGTCTTATAATGACTTACCAAAACTATATAATCAATGGTGTTCAGTAGTTCGATGGGAAAAAACGACGAGACCATTTCTTCGCACAACTGAGTTTTTATGGCAAGAAGGCCATACAATTCATGAAACGGCAGAAGAATCTCAAGAAGAAACGTTAAATATTTTAAACTTGTATGCTTCTTTCTGTGAAGATTACTTAGCTATTCCAGTTATTAAAGGACAGAAAACGGATAAAGAGAAATTTGCGGGAGCAAAGGCAACATATACAATTGAAAGCTTAATGCATGATGGAAAAGCGCTTCAAACAGGAACATCCCATAACTTCGGTACGAATTTCTCTGAAGCGTTTGATATTAAATTTTTAGATCGTAATGGAAAATGGCAATATGTACACCAAACATCTTGGGGGGTATCAACAAGAATGATCGGTGGACTTATTATGGTTCATAGCGATAATAATGGGCTAGTGATGCCACCAAAGGTAGCACCAGTACAAGTTATCATTGTACCAATTGCTCAGCATAAAGAGGGTGTGTTAGAAAAAGCAACCGAGTTACAAGGACGTATTCAAAAGGTTGCACGCGTGAAAATAGATGCTAGCAATAAAACGCCAGGCTGGAAATTTAATGAGTATGAAATGAAGGGTGTTCCAATTCGCCTAGAAGTTGGTCCAAAAGATATAGAAAAAAATCAAGTTGTACTTGTCAGACGCGATACGAAGGAAAAAGAGTTTGTGTCAATGGATCAATTAGAAGAGCGTATTACATCATTACTTGATGAGATTCACGATTCTCTATTTAATAAAGCAAAAGCATTTCGCGACGAACACACATATAGTGTTACAAACTTTGAAGAAATGAAGCAAGCGGCTGATGAGAAGCAAGGGTTTATCAAAGCGATGTGGTGTGGTGAATTGACTTGCGAAGAAAAACTAAAAGAAGAGGTAGGAGTTTCGTCACGTTGTATGCCATTTGAGCAGGAAACGTTAGCAGAAGCGTGCGTATGTTGTGGTAAAAAAGCTGAACATATGGTGTACTGGGGCAAGGCGTATTAATTTCTTTTATTTTTGGGCAACGCTGTTTTCTTAATAAGATTAGCTTGAATATGGCGTATTCTCTACGTAATAAAATGAAGAACAAGTTGTGAAAGTTAGGGAGTCTCGTTTTTTCTAACAATAACAGTTTGGTCATTTACAGTTGTAATCTAAATTTTCTTTTTATAAATACTTCTAATATTTTAAAAAGGATAATGTGTAAGTTCTAAAATGGACCTTCATCTTGAAGTTATACAGTTCTAGATGAAGGTCCATTTATATTTTAATTAGGCTATATTTGTATTATGTATTTTATAGATGGAGTTATTTTGTTTTAATTATTTTACTTTTTTTCTACGAACAAATAGTGAGATTCCAAATAGGAATGTAGTAATTCCCATTAAGATTGCTGCAGGATAGTGTGTAGCAGTATTAGGTAGTTTATCACCTTGTCCTTTTACTTTATCACCTTGTCCTTTTACTTTACCACCATTGGAATCATTATCGCTTTGAGAGCCATTGCCACCTTGAGAGCCGTTACCGCCTTTGGCACCATTGCCACCTTGAGAGCCATTGCCGCCTTTGACACCATTGCCACCTTGAGAGCCGTTACCGCCTTTGACACCATTGCCACCTTGAGAGCCATTGCCGCCTTTGACACCATTGCCACCTTGAGAGCCATTGCCGCCTTTGACACCATTGCCAACTTGAGAGCCATTGCCGCCTTTGGCACCATTGCCACCTTGAGAGCCATTGCCACCTTGAGAGCCATTGCCACCTTGAGAGCCATTGCCGCCTTTGGCACCATTGCCACCTTGAGAGCCATTGCCACCTTGAGAGCCATTGCCACCTTGAGAGCCATTGCCACCTTGAGAGCCATTGCCGCCTTTGGCACCATTGCCACCTTGAGAGCCATTGCCGCCTTTGGCACCATTGCCACCTTGAGAGCCATTGCCGCCTTTGGCACCATTGCCACCTTGAGAGCCATTGCCACCTTGAGAGCCATTGCCACCTTGAGAGCCATTACCACCTTGAGAGCCATTACCACCTTGAGAGCCATTACCACCTTGAGAGCCATTACCACCTTGAGAGCCATTGCCACCTTGAGAGCCGTTACCGCCTTGAGAGCCATTGCCACCTTGAGAGCCGTTACCGCCTTTGGAGCCGTTACCACCTTGAGAGCCGTTACCACCTTGAGAGCCATTGCCACCTTGAGAGCCGTTACCACCTTGAGAGCCGTTACCGCCTTGAGAGCCATTGCCACCTTGAGAGCCGTTACCGTCTTTGGAGCCGTTACCACCTTGAGAGCCGTTGCCACCTTGAGAGCCGTTACCGCCTTGAGAGCCGTTACCGCCTTGAGAGCCATTGCCACCTTGAGAGCCGTTACCGCCTTTGGAGCCGTTACCGCCTTGAGAACCGTTACCGCCTTGAGAGCCGTTACCGCCTTGAGAGCCGTTGCTGTCCCCTTGTGAATTACCCTCATCTTGAGCCACTGCGTTTACGCCAAGGTTATGAAATTCATATTTCGCGGCATGTCCGCTACTTAGACCGCTAAAAAAGGATAAAGATAGTGCTAATGTTAAAGTAGTAATTTTTATCATTGGTGTCCTCCTAAAAATCAAATAATACTCCATCTAAAATACATCCTTTTGTAATATTTCATAGCAGAAGAGATTTTATGCAAAAAAAACCATATATAGAAAAAATGGTGTTTCACTTTATATAGAAAATGATTCAAAGAGGATATGTTAAGATTAATAGTAGAGCGGTACTTTATGTAAAAGCTGCATCAGTAAATTGTGTAAACTTCTATTAAGTATAAAAATTTATCATTTCAACGCAGAAGAATGAAAGTCATAATGTTAGGGGAAGTGATGGAGTGAAAAAATATATTGCATTTGATATTGGGGGTACACAAATTAAGTATGGGATTGTTTCAGAATTTGGAACAGTACTAGTACATCAAATAGTTTCTACAGATGCACATTTAGGTGGCGAACAAATTGTTCAAAAGCTTATCAGTTTGTCTCAAAATGTAATGAGTGAGCATAAAATTTCTGGAATTGGCATTAGTACAGCTGGAATTGTTAATATTCATAAAGGAATGATAATCGGTGGTGTGGATCATATACCGAACTATGCTGGTATTCCTATTATTGATAGATTACAAAGTATGTTGAAAGTTTCTGTGTCAATTGAGAATGATGTGAATTGTGCAGCATTAGGAGAAAGATGGAGGGGAGCAGGAAAGCAGAGGAAGAATTTTATTATGCTTACACTTGGAACGGGAATTGGTGGGGCTATTGTTATTAATTATGAGCTATATCGGGGGCATTCATTTAGTGCGGGTGAATGGGGAAACATGCAAGTAGAAGGAAAACGATTTGAAGAGATTGCATCTATTTCAGGGTTAAGTCGTCTTGTAAAGCAATATAAAGGTGATGGTAACTGGAATGGAAAAACAATTTTTGAGTTATACGATAAGAAGGATAAAGAAGTCATGGAAGCGGTTCAAGCATTCTTTAAACATTTAGCGATTGGAATTAGTAATCTTGCATATATCTTTAATCCACAAGCGATTATTATTGGCGGTGGTATTACTGAGCGTGGGAATATATTGTTAGAAGAAGTGAAAAAAGAGGTGCAGAAATATTTGGAGCAAGGAATCTATCAAAATTGTGAAATCAAACTAGCGCAAAATCGCAATCATGCAGGAATGATTGGAGCAATTTACCACTTCTTACATCCCCACGAATAAATGACATGAATGTTTTCATATAATTGAAAATTTATTCTTTTTTTCAATCGACAAATAATGCTACAATATAAGAGAAGAATACAATATTTTCCCATTTGGAAAATACCTTGTAGAAAGGAAGAAACTTCATGCCTATTATTTTAGAAAAAGGACAGAAGATTGATTTGACGAAGGGACAACCAGGAGTAGCAAAATTACAGGTTGGCTTAGGATGGGATCCGATTGGACAATCAGGTGGATTTCTATCTTCGTTATTTGGAAGCAAACCAAACATCGATTGTGATGCATCTGTGATTATGCTAGAAAATGATCGTTTTTTAAATAAAAATGATCTTGTTTATTTTGGAAATAAACTCTCTATTTGTGGAAGTATTATTCATTCAGGTGATAATTTAACAGGTGAAGGTGCTGGTGATGACGAAACAATTTTCGTAGAATTACATAAAGTTCCGAGCCGTATTAATCGTTTAGTATTTGTTGTGAATATTTATGATTGTGTGAATCGTCGCCAAGATTTTGGAATGATTCAGAACGCGTATATTCGTATTCAAAATCCACAAACACGTGAAGAATTAGCGCGTTATAATTTATCGGAAAATTACGGCGGGAAAACAACGTTAGTTGTAGGTGAAATGTATCGCCATGGCAGTGAATGGAAGTTTTCTGCAGTTGGAGAAGGTACACAAGATAAGAATTTAAGTGAGATTGTATCACGTTATCAGTAATACAATTTAAGGAGGAATAATATATGGCATCGATCTCGTTAAAAAAAGGACAAAAGGTAGATTTAACAAAAACAAATCCAGGTCTTTCTAACGTTCTTGTAGGTCTTGGGTGGGATACAAATCGTTATGATGGACAAAATGATTTTGATTTAGACGTTAGTATTTTCCTGGTAGGTACAAATGGAAAAGTATCAGGTCCAGAAGACTTTGTTTTTTATAATAATCCAAAGGGAGCAAACGGTTCTGTAGAGCATTTAGGAGATAATCGCACTGGTGAAGGCGCAGGCGATGATGAAGTAATTAAAGTAGATTTAAAGAATGTTCCTGCTCACATTGAGCGTATTTGTTTTACAATTACAATTTATGATGGAGAAAGCCGTAGCCAAAACTTCGGACAAGTATCTAATTCTTTCGTACGTATTGTAGATGAAGAAAAAGGCACAGAGTTAATTCGTTACGATTTAGGAGAAGATTTCTCTATCGAAACAGCAGTAGTAGTCGGTGAATTATATCGTCATGCTGGGGACTGGAAGTTTAATGCAATCGGAAGCGGATTCCAAGGTGGATTAGGTGCTTTATGTAACAACTTTGGTTTAGATGTAGAGTAATAAGACAAATATACATGAGTGAACATGTACTTTGCTCATGTATATATTTTTTAGAATCATAGTATAAGAGGTGAATATAGATGGTTATTCAATTACAAAAAGGACAGAAAATTGATCTAGGTAAAACAAGTCCAGGTCTTACAAAGGCAGTTATCGGCCTTGGATGGGACATTAAGTCATATGACGGTGGATCTGACTATGATTTAGATGCATCTGCCTTCTTATTAGATGCAAATGGAAAATGTACGAAAGAAACAAATTTTATTTTCTATAACAATTTACAATCTCCTTGTGGATCGGTTTTACATACAGGTGATAACCGTACTGGTGCTGGCGAAGGTGATGATGAGCAACTTGTTGTAGATTTAGCGAAAGTTCCAGCAGATGTGCATAGAATTGCAATTACCGTTACGATTTATGATGCAGAAGGACGCAATCAAAACTTCGGACAAGTTGCAAATGCATTTGCTCGTCTAGCAAACGAAGAGACAAATGAAGAAGTTCTTCGTTTTGACTTAGGGGAAGATTTCTCCATCGAAACAGCAGTTGTCTTTTGTGAATTATATCGTCATAATGGACAGTGGAAGTTTAATGCAGTAGGAAGTGGATTCCAAGGTGGGTTAGGTGCGCTTGTAAGAGCGTATGGCTTGGATGCGTAAGAGGGAAACGAACTTCGTTTCCTTTTTTCGCCTTTCTATAAATCTAGCAAAGAATAGGGGACAACAGTAAGATGAGCATTTTACAGGGAATCCTTGATACGTATGCCCAATTTTTTGATTTGGACATGTGGATTAGAGTATTGCAAGATCCAGTATCATGGGGGTTAATCGGTACACTTGTTGTACTCGAAGGTTTATTATCTGCCGATAATGCACTTGTGTTAGCGGTAATGGTAAAACATTTACCAGAGGAAAAACGTAAAAAAGCATTATTCTATGGACTTATTGGAGCTTATGTATTTCGTTTTATCGCAATTGGAATCGGAATGTTCTTAATTAAATTAGCTTGGGTGAAAGTTCTTGGTGCACTTTACTTGGCTTGGTTATCAGTGAAGTACTTCATTGATAAGAAAAAAGGTGAAAATGAAGAAGAAGAAGCTCATGGTATGAATCAAAACAGCATCCTCTTTAGAATATTTGGTGTTTTCTGGGGAACAGTTGTCATGGTTGAATTAATGGATATCGCCTTTTCAGTAGACAGCGTTCTTGCAGCATTTGGTGTTTCCAATGAAGTTTGGATTCTACTATTAGGTGGAATGCTTGGTATTTTAATGATGCGTGGTATTGCTGGTGTATTTTTAAAATTACTAGAACGTATTCCAGAGCTTGAAACGACAGCATATATTTTAATTTTAATCATTGCAACGAAAATGTTGTTGTCTGTCGTTGATATTCACATTAGCCATACAGTATTCTTTATTATTTTAGTTGTTGCATTCGGAGCAACATTTATTTTGCATTATATGCGAAATTCTGGACAAGCTCGCGAAGAGGTTGCAGCTACTAAGAAAGAAGATAAATAATTGAAATGGGTTAGCTCGTTATACGAGCGCCCATTTTTTATAACCTAAAATAGTTTATAATAAAGAGATAAGATATTATTTCTTAAAAAGTAAATGTTTTTCGGAGGTGAACTGTCGTGTTTTCGCGTTTTACACTTCATCCACATGCATTAAAAGAAGAATCTGATTTAAAACAATTTGAAACGATTTTAGAAAAGCGCCCACAGTATGAATTAACAGAGAATGGGATGAATTTTAGTTATATAGCTTGTCGCATTCTTGGCGTCCCAAACGATGTAGATGAATATTTTAATGAACTATTTGATTATAGCGAAGCAAACGGAATTACTGTACTGCACGAACAGAATTTAAATAAAGTGATCGATTCTGAGAAGCTTCGCCAAATTCAAGAAGTATTTACATTACATCAAGAAGCACCAAACGGACTTACTGTAAATCGCCTTGTTGCACATTTATCAGGAAAGCAATTGTTACCAAAAGTAGATAATCCAGATTTACAACACTATATACATACAACATTTATCTCTGTATTAAAATTGTACGAGGAACAACATAATCAATCATTAAAAACAGAAGGTTTTCGCCGTTTCTTAATTGATATCATTAAATTAAGCGAAAATTATGTAGCGCAATGGTTTTCTACAATTAATTATAAGAAACAAATGCCTCGCATCGTTTGGTACGGAGATGCGAAGGAGAGTCGAATCTATTTCTTGTACTTCCTTATTATGCTCGGATGTGATGTTTTATATTATCATCCAGAAGGAAAAGATGGCTTTGAAAGTGTTGATGATGAAGAGAAGACATTTGTTATTTCTCACCCAGGTCGTATTTCATTAGAAGCATTTCCAGATAGACGCAGGGAACGTGTCGCAACGGTTGCTTACCAAGCATCGAAAGAAATTGAACAAGTACTCCACCATGATAATTCTTTATTATACAAACCGTGGCAATTCCGTACATATACTCCTGTAGCACGTACACTGAAAACAACATATGATGAACTATTTTTGATTACGAAAGAAAAGGCATTTGTACGCCCAACATTCTTTGTGGAAAATAAACATATTTATATTCCATCTTTATTTGCGAAAGTATCTGGTGTTTCAAAAAATGAAAAAGAATACTTTCAAAGGTTGAAGACAGTAACGTCATTTGATAACAGCCTGTTAATTAATACATTTCCAATTACAAAAGAACAAAAAGCAAATTTCCAATTCCATTATCGAGATGCATTAGACCGCGCTGGGAAACTACATCCCGATCAAATTATGAACAGTCATTGGTGGCCGCATAAGCGTTTACCTGAAGGGCTGCAACATGGGATTGCAGAAGCGATTATTCATACGTGTGAAAGTGAACTTTGTAAACCTGTGGGAAAAGAAACAAAACCAGATGTAGCACTGTATGTTTTTGCGCAGCTTTCGCAAATTCCGCCCAATATTTTAGAGTTACTTGAGAAATTTGATTATTCGCAAGAAGTACCAAAAATTGTTATATTTAATAATGAGAAAAGCGGAGAATTAACTCGTTCTGATGCTGTCTTGCTGTTGTTCTTAAATCAAATCGGAATTGATGTACTGCACTTCAATCCGACAGGAAGAAATGATATTGAACCGTATATTGAAGCGGGGGCATTCGATTCGCATTGGCTCGAAGAAGTGAATTTTGATCTTGAATTTCATGGTCCATCGGCCTATAAGAACTTATCTCAAACAATAAAAGGGCTATTCCGTCCATTTTTATAAAGAAGGGAAGAATAACATATGAATAACAATCCTATCGTATTAGATCCGAAAACCGAATTAAATGAGCAAACAGCACAAGATGTTCGCTTGCAACTGAGACAAGATGCTGAAGTGCAACGTATTTATAATGCTGTTGATATTAAAGATCAATTGGAATTAATTGAACTTGGAAAAGAACCTTCTATGGAAATTTCTCGTTTTGCGGATCAAATTTTACATACGATGTCCTTATCCAAGATAGAGGATTCCGGTGAATTACTAAAGCAACTTGGTAAGATTATGGACAGATTTGATAGTAAAGATTTCGCGGAAGAGAAAAGTGGCTTTTTCTCTCGTATGTTTAAAAAAGCAGATAAAATGATTGAACAAATCTTTAGTAAGTATCAAACGATGGGCCGTGAAATGGACAAAGTGTACGTGGAAATTACGAAATACCAAGACGAAATGAAAAAATCAATCGGTACGTTAGATGGCCTATATGAACAAAACTTAACATATTATTTAGACTTAGAGAAGTATGTAGTAGCAGGAGAAATGTTGCTAGAGCGTTTAAATACAGAGTTAGTTCCAATGTATGAAGAACGTGTTCGTAACAATGATCAATTAGCAGGTATTGAATTAGAATCTTTGAGAAACTCTGTCGAAATTTTAGAACAACGTATTGATGATTTAGAGAAGGCTCGTATGGTTGCGCTATTAACAGCACCACAAATTCGCATGATTCAGCGTGGTAATAACAAATTAATCGGTAAAATTAATACGGCGTTTATTACAACAATTCCTATTTTTAAAAATGGAATTATTCAAGCTGTGAACGCAAAGCGTCAAAAGCTTGTTGCTGATTCTATGGCTGAGCTCGATCGTCGTACAAATGAGTTACTTAAGAAAAATGCCCAAAATATTGCAACGCAAAGTGTAGAGGTAGCGAGACTTTCTGGTTCTTCTAGTATTAAAATGGAGACACTTGAAGAAACATGGAATATCATTTCAAGAGGTATGCAAGAAACACAGCAAATTGAAGAGCAAAACAAACGCGAGCGTGAAGAAAGTCGTAAACGTATGGCGGAACTTACAGAGAATATTAAAAAAGAATTGCAAGGGTAATTTGAAAAAGGCAATGAGGAGATTCCTCATTGCCTTTTAGTTTTTCTTAAACACTTTGATAATCTCAGTTACAACAAGCGGAATAATACTTAGTACTATAACAAATCCCCAGTCTTTTAATGTTAAGGAGTGTACCCCAAATATGTTGGCAATTGGCGGTATTGAGATAATACATATTTGCATTAGGATACCGATAAGCAGGGAGAAAACTAAGTATTTATTTGTGAATATTCCAATTGAAAAGATTGATTTTGTACTAGATCGTAAGTTGAATGAATAAGCTGTGAAAAACTAAGTACGACAAATGCCATCGTTTGAGCATGTAGTAATGCATCGTCATTAATTTGAGATGGGAACAGCGGGAAGATATTTGTATCTCCTGTATATAATTTCGCTCCAACAATAAAAGCGATTAAAGTAAGGAGCCCTATGACAGTCCCGTTTAGAATAAGAAAAGAAACACTACCTTTAAACAAGCTTTCTTTTTCCCCGCGTGGTTTGTCTTTCATCACATCTGGGTCTTCTGGATCAACGCCTAGCGATAGGGCGGGGAGTGTATCTGTAATTAAGTTCACCCATAAAATGTGAATTGGACGAAGCGGTGTAGCCCACCCTAGTAAAATAGCTAAAAATAGTGCAATAATTTCTCCAAAGTTGCAAGAGAGTAAGAAAAGAATGGATTTTTTTATGTTGCGATAAATATTTCTTCCTTCTTCAACAGCTTTGACAATAGATGAGAAGTTATCATCTGTTAAAACCATGTCAGCCGCACCTTTAGCGATATCTGTTCCGGTAATGCCCATTGCGACTCCGATATCTGCTTGTTTTAAAGATGGTGCATCGTTGACACCATCCCCAGTCATAGAAACAATATTTCCTTTTGCACGTAGTGCCCCCACAATTTTAACTTTATGTTCAGGAGAAACACGCGCAAATACATTTAAATGATTAATTTCATTTGCTAATTTTTCATCTGAAATACGATCTAAGTCTGTTCCAATCATGACTTCAGATTCTTTTTCAGCGATGCCGAGTGCCTTTGCGATAGCAAAGGCAGTATCTTTATGATCGCCTGTAATCATAATGGTACGAATTCCTGCCTTTTTACATTCAGCAATAGAGGCCTTTACTTCGGTTCGAGGGGGATCAATCATACCGACAAGCCCTATAAATATAAGATTTTCTTCCATGTGATCCTTGGCGATGTTTTGTGTGTCATACTGTTTGAAAGCAAAAGATAGTACGCGCAAAGCTTCTTGTGACATCATTTGAGCAGTTTCTAATATTTGTTCTTTATCTGCGTCGGTTAAAATTCTCGTCTTACCATTTATAAAAATATGGGTACAACGAGGTAAGAGTTTATCAATTGCTCCTTTTGTCATGCTGTAATAGTTTTCATCATATTCATGCAATGTTGACATCATTTTGCGCTCGGAGTCAAATGGTAATTCATTCACACGTCTATGTTGAACTTCTAACGTATCTTTTTGAAAATCAAAGGTGCTACCGGCAACAAGAAGAGCAATTTCTGTTGGATCCCCAGTCTGTGATTCGGTTGTATAAGATGCATCATTACATAAAATCATATTTTCTAATAATAGGCGCTGAGCGTCATTGTTTGCGTTTAAATTCTCTAATTTGTCGTATGTATGGTCACTATAGAAGTGAGTAACTGTCATTTTATTTTGTGTTAATGTACCAGTTTTATCTGAACAAATAATCGTAACAGAACCGAGTGCTTCGACGGCTGGAAGTTTACGGATGATAACGTTTTGTTTAATCATACGCTGTACGCCAATTGCGAGAACGATAGAAACAATTGCTGGTAATCCTTCTGGAATCGCAGCAACGGCTAAGCTAATGGCAGTCATAAACATTTCTAAGGTGTCTCGGCCTTGAAAATATCCGATGAGGAACATAATGATACAGATTGTTACAGCTACAAAGCCTAAATATTTTCCGACTTGCGCTAAGCTTTTTTGAAGTGGTGTTGCATCATCATCAGCTTCATGCAAGAGAGTAGCAATTTTTCCGATTTGTGATTTCATTCCCGTTTCAACAGCAACACCAACGCCTCGTCCGTACGTAACAAGAGTGGACATAAAGGCCATATTTTTTTGATCCCCTAGTGGGATTTGTTCTTCATTTTGAAGTGAAGGATGATAAAGTGAGTCTTTATCAACAGGAACAGATTCACCTGTTAAAGCAGATTCCTCAATTTTTAAATTTGCAGTTTCAATAAGGCGTAAGTCACAAGGAATATATCGTCCTGCATCGAGCATAACGATATCTCCTGGGACGACCTGTTCGGCTGGGATTTCTTTTAATTCACCATTTCGTTTTACAATTGCTTTAGGCGTAGCCATCTTTTTTAATGCTTCTAGTGCTTGTTCTGCTTTCGATTCTTGAATGACACCAATTACAGCGTTTAAAACAACAACGAGAGCGATAATGCTAGCATCGGCCCATTCACCTACAAAGGCAGAGATAAGAGCGGCAATTAAAAGAACATAGACGAGGACATCGTTAATTTGGGCAAAAATACGTTGCCATAAAGTTCGTTTTTGTTTTGTTGTGAGTTCATTTCGACCATGTTTTTCTAATCGAATTTGCACCATTTCTTCTGTTAAACCATATTGTTCATTTGTTCCAAGTTCAAGTATGGTTTGATCTGTTGTCTTCCCGTACCAATTGCTCATAGATAAAACACCTCCAGTAAAAGCAGTTAGCGATGGTAATACGATAAATCTTGAAAAATAAAATGGAATTTGGTGTGGGGTCTATGATGAGGTTCTCTTTTTATTGTACAGCATTTGGAAAATAGATGTAGAAAAGTGAAGGGATGTCATGAATTTGTTGGAAATACAAAAGTCCCTTTGGACAAGGGACTTTTCTTTATTTTTTAATTAACATACCTAATTCTTCTGTAATAGCCTGCATTTCACTAATACTAAATGTTTCACGTTTCATTACATGATCATAAATGTCACGTAGATCCTCATACATTTCTTCATTAAAGCTTTCAGCGCGCATTGCTCCTGCATTTACCATACGTAACTTTTCTTTAATAGCTTCGACCATATATTCAACATTTTCTTGCGATTTTACGGATAAATCCACCGAAGTGTCCCCCTTTGAAATAACATAAGGCTATCTTAACATTTTTTATCATTTTCGTTAATGAATCTTTTCAATCATATTAATTTAGTAGGAATTTCCTTTATAATTAATAATTGGTTGTTTATACTATATGTATATATAAGAAATGCACCCAGAAGGGAAGAAACAAATATGGTTCAAGTATTATTTGTTTGTCTTGGAAACATTTGTCGCTCTCCGATGGCAGAAGCGATTTTTCGTAATCTTGTCGTGCAAGAGGGGATAGAAGATAAGATTCATATTGATTCTGCAGGAACAGGAGATTGGCATATTGGCCATCAGCCTCATGAAGGAACACAAAAAATTTTAAAAGAAAATGAAGTCTCTTTTGAAGGAATTAAAGCACGTCAAGTAGAAAAAGAAGACTTAACAAAGTTTGATTATATTATTGCCATGGACAACAAGAATATAGCGGATTTAGAAAGTTTAGGTAAAGCTGGAGGCTATATTGGTAGACTGTCCGATTTTGTTCCAGACGTTGGCTGGACGGATGTTCCTGACCCTTATTTTACAGGGAACTTTCAAGAAGTATATGACCTTGTAACAGAAGGGTGTGCAAAATTGTTAGCATTCATTCGAAATGAGCAAGGAATATGAGAAAGATTAGAAAGAAATACTTTCTATCATAAGAAATGAAAGGGTGAAGGAATATGGCAAAGAAGAATAAGATAGCTCGAAACATTGCGATTGGTGTAGCAGCAGGTGTAGCTGTTTCCATGCTGAAAAAAGAAAATCGTGAGAAAGTAAAAAATACGGCAGAAAAAGCAAAATCAAAGATGATTGAAATTGGTGAGAATGCAAAGATTAAAGAAAAAGTGCAAACTGTTACAGATAAAGGACGCGAACTTGCAGATTTTAATGTAGTAAAGGCGAAGGTAGCGGAAATTAAGAAATTAACACCAGCTGTTGTTGAAACACTAAAAGAAACGAAAGAAATCTTTAGTAAGAAAAAAGCTGAGCCGGAAGAAAAAACAGAAACAATTGAAATTCAAGCAATTTCTCCAGTATCAGAAGAGGTAAAGGGAGAAGAAACAGTGATTGCTGAGGGGAAAAAAACGGAAGCATACATTGAGTTGAAGCAAGATAAAGAAGAGAAGAAAAGCGTTTAGATAAATATGAAAAAATTTCTAGAGAAAGCAAGGGGAAATCGTGTCTATTCGTTTGGGAAGGATCTATATGACCGAACGATGCGAGATGACGTAGCGGGCTTAGCAGCACAGCTCGCTTATTTCTTCTTGCTTGCTATTTTTCCTGGGCTTGTTTTTTTAATTACACTTCTTGGATTTATTGACATACAAACAGAGAATGTGCTCAGTTTATTGGAAGCTTATGTACCCGAAGAAGCGATGAATTTAATTGAAGTGAATGTAGATACAGTTGTAAATGAACAAAATGGTGGTTTATTATCGTTTGGTTTATTATCGATGTTATGGTTTGCTTCAAATGGTGTAAACGCAGTGATGAATGCTTTTAATCGTGCCTATGATGTAAAAGAAACACGATCTTTCATTACTACGAGGGCTTTATCTATTGTGCTTACACTAGCAATGATTTTTATGATTGTCTTTGCTTTAATTGTGCCTGTCTTTGGACAGGTAATTGGGGCAGCTGTTTTTAGAGCGCTTGGTTTATCAGAGAGTTTTTCTTTCGTATGGAGTATTACACGGTTAGTAGCTAGTTTCTTGGTTTTATTTTCCTTGTTTAGCTTTTTATATACATTTGCACCTGATCGAAAGTTAAAAAGAAGAGAAGTTGTGTCAGGAGCGTTATTTGCTACTGTAGGGTGGATTGTGGTATCGTACTCATTTGCCTATTATGTAGATAAGTTTGCCAATTATGCTAATACATATGGTGGTCTTGGTGGTATCATCATTTTAATGTTATGGTTTTATTTAACTGGTTGGGTTATTCTACTTGGCGGAGAAATTAATGGCTTATTACATTTTTATAGAACAAGTGACAATAATTTCCGTGATGAGAAATAAAGTTCTGTTCCATAATAAAAAGGAACAGGGGGGATACAAGATGAGTAACAATAAAAAAAATCATAATAATAAAAACCAAGGTAAACAAAAAAGTAGTTCGCATCCAAAACATAAAACGAGCAGTAGTGCGAATGGACATAATGGCTACCATTAGAAAGCGTAAGCGACTCGCTTAAAACGTGAGAGGGATGGGCTTCTGATATAGAAGCGTGTTTTCTCTCGTCAGAAAACGAGAAGCCACCGAATAATTTAGTCATTAGAGCTAGATATTGAAGAAAAAACGGGTTCCCTACTTAGGAACCCGTTTAATTATTTCCTTTTAATAATCGTAAACCGTTTAAAATTACAAGGATTGTACTTCCCTCATGACCGATAACACCAAATGGGAGAGCTAAAAATTGCAAGAAGTTAGAACAAATGAGCATTGTGATTACTGCTAAAGAAAGGATAACGTTTTGTTTCACGATACGATTCATTCGTTTTGATAAACGAATGGCTTGCGCAAGGCGAGAGAGTTCATTTTTCATTAGAACAACATCTGCTGTTTCTAAAGCAACATCTGTCCCTTCGCCCATAGCAACACCAATACTTGCTGTAGCGAGTGCAGGAGCATCGTTAATACCGTCGCCAACCATTGCCACTGTACCGTATTTTTCTTTTAGTTGTTTCACCGTGTCTACTTTTGTTTCTGGTAAGCATGATGCGTAGTATTCTTTAATGTTGCTTTCATTCGCAATTGCTTTAGCTGTTTGTTCGTTATCACCAGTAATCATGATGGCTTCAACACCAATGCTTTGTAAATCATGAATAGCGGCAATTGTTTCTTGGCGCAACGTATCTTTTAAAGCAATAAGCCCCAGAATTCCTTCTTTATCACTAATATAGACAACAGTTTTTCCTTCTTGTTCAAGTGTAGTAGCGATTCCGTTATGAAAAGTTTTTGTTTCTTCGCCAATAAAATTGGCTTTTCCAATCTTATAAGCTTTATTTTCTAAAATTCCTTTTAAGCCAAACCCAGTTACATCTTCTACATTTTCTGGCTTTGCTAATGTAATGTCATATGTGTGTTTTGCGTACTTGACGATAGCTTCTGCGAGTGGATGTGTAGAATGACTTTCGATAGAAGCTGTAATATATAGTACAGCTTCTTCTGTTATTTCATCACGGACGTAAACATCTGTTACAGTCGGTTTTCCTTGTGTTAACGTTCCTGTTTTATCAAAGGCAATTGCCTTTACGGAGGCAAGACGTTCTAAATGAATACCACCCTTAAACAAAATACCGTTTCGCGCGCCGTTAGAAATAGCAGATAATGTTGCTGGTGTAATCGATGCAACGAGCGCACATGGAGAAGCGACAACGAGTAAAATCATAGCGCGATAAAATGTTTCATTCCAGCTCCAATCTAGTATGAAATGAGGAACAAACATCATGAGAGCAACAACGATAAGTACACCTTTTACATATGTTCCTTCAAATTTTTCGATAAAAAGTTGGGATGGTGATTTTTCACTTTGCGCGTTTTGAACGAGACGAATAATTTTTTGGAACAATGTTTGGTCGCTTTTTTTTGTAATTTTAACTTCAATAGCTCCGCGTAAGTTCACGGTTCCGGCGAATACTTCATCACCAAATCTTTTTTCATTCGGGATAGGCTCCCCGGTGATAGTAGCCTCATCAATATTTGTTTCCCCGCTATGAATTGTACCATCGGCAGGTACACGTTCACCTGGTTTAATTAAAATGATGTCATCAATTTCTAACTGACCTACAGGAATACGTTCCTCTGCTCCATGAGAAATACGCAAAGCTTCTTCAGGTTGTAAATCTAGCAGTGCTGAAATTTCCTTTTGGCTTTTACTTAATGTATAAGATTCCATTGCACCACTTAATGCAAAGATAAATATTAAAATTGCACCTTCTGCCCAGTATCCGATAATAGCGGCACCGATGGCAGCGAAGAGCATTAACATTTCTACATTCAATTCCTTTTCTTCTAATGTATCTTCAATGCCTTCTTTAGCTTTCGCATATCCTCCAATTATATAGGCGAGGATATATAAAACAATTCCGGTGGTCGTTGCTTCGTTTTTTGTGAATAACCAGCCGGATAAAATGAAAACACCAGATAGGATCGCAAAGATTAGTTCATAATGTTTTTGAAATGATCGAATCCAAGATGGGTTAGACATATTATTTTTTGATGGTAATGTTTTTATTTCTGAGTTCATGATTACTCGCTCCTTCCATATTCTTATTGAGAAAAAGAATCAAAATCGAAACCCCCATAAAACGACGAAAGCTGCCATCCATAAGGATAGCAGCATTTCTATTGAAAAATTTTATCAGTTATTATCTTGTAATTATTCTATATTATATCATATGTTTCTACTCGAGAATATGTTTTTGCTTATTTATAAGATTGAAAAACTTGTTTTTTTGCTTTTCCTTTGGTATATATGAATATTGTTCGTAGAAAGGTCGGAAAGGAAGACAACAAGTTGAAGACAGAGAAATTTTTTACCCATCCGATAGGTGTATTTGTTGCAGCGCTCGCAGCGACATTTCTATGGGGAAGCGCATTCCCTTTTATTAAATTAAGTTATACTGAACTCGGAATTCAGCCACATGAAGTTGGCGAACAAATATTATTTGCCGGTTATCGCTTTTTCTTATCAGGTGTGATGCTCTTATTCTTTTTTAAGGCGATAGGAAAAGATATGCATTTCAAAAAAGAAACAGGAAAGCAATTAGTACAAATTGGTTTATTTCAAACGTTTCTACAATATGTATGCTTTTATATTGGGATGAGTTACAGTTCTGGAATTGAAGGTGCAATTATTTCCGGGACATCATCTTTTTTTCAAATTTTAATTGCACATTTTTTGTATAAAGATGATGCATTAAATATTCGAAAAGTGATTGGTGTATCTATCGGTTTTTGCGGTGTGATTCTTGTCAATGTTCCAAGTGGTGGAAGTATAGCATTTCATTTTGGAATTGGTGAATTATTGCTCCTTGGGGCAGCGATGATGTATTCATATGGAAATATATTGGCGAAAGAAGGAAGTAAAACATTAGATGTTGGGTACATGACAGCATACCAAATGATTTTTGGATCTATGGGACTATTGTGTATTGGTATTTTTCAAGTTGGATTTATGCCTTTTGTATTTAGTATGAAAGCACTACTCATGTTACTGTATTTATCATTCTTATCAGCGGCAGGTTTCTGTATTTGGAATACAGTTATGAAATATAACAAGGTTGGAAAAGTATCGATGTATATGTTCTTTATACCGGTATTTGGCGTTTTGTTATCCAGTATGATTTTAGGAGAAGCAATTCATTCATTCGTTTTATTTGGGTTAGCATGTGTAGCAGCGGGTATTATCGTAGTAAATCGAACACCAAATATGCAAAAAACGGAACAAGAGAAACAAGCAGCTTAAAGTAAGTGAATGTATTGTTTTTTCAGGCTAGAAAAGAAGGACAGAAGTTCTTCTTTTTTTCAAATTTTAGAGGGAAATAGAAGTTATGTCACGAAAATACAGTATTATCTGTTCATTGAGGAGCACATATTATGAATGAAATTTATATATTATTAATTGGACAAGCCATTTTATTTGTTTTCGGTGCGTTTTTTGCAATAGCACAGACAAAACAAGCTAGAAAAAACGAGCCGTTACCATTATTGATTCGTCTTACGCTTAGTTTTTCTTTAACGGGTGGTGCAATTTGGATTTGGCTACAAGACCCATCTGTAGAGTATTGTCAGTGGGTTGCGATTGGGATGACTTTATCTACGCTAGGTGATTTATTTATGGCGGGGCTCATTCCGTTTGGACATCGGCTAATTGGTGGTATGATTACATTTGCGATTGCACATTGTTTTTATGTAACGGCATTTTTGCAAACGGGTATTTCGTGGAAGGGGTTCTGGATTGGCGTAATTGTCTACGGCTTATTTTTAATAATTGGCTGGTTCTTTTTTATTCGGAATCAAGGGCAAGATAAGTTGTTTACAGTAGGTGCGCTCGTATATGGTTTATGGGTTGGTGGAATGGCATGCTTTGCCTTTGCATTATACTATGCAAAAAGTGGAATATGGTGGATCCCAGCATTCGGTGGATTACTATTTGTGATTTCTGATTTTATTATTGGTGTGACAGATATTGGTGGCCGCAAAGTAAAGTATGATCCGCTTTGGATTTGGTTAACATATATTGCTGCACAGATGTGTATTGTTTATGCTGGAATATAAAGTGAAGATTTAATCGGTGGGGGCTCTTCATACCCCACCGATTATTAGTTGAACCAATCGGGATTTTACGGACAGTTTATCTCCCATCTAACTTCTTTGCTTCCACTGAATTTTGAGGTGGGAGTATTACTACCCGCAAATAGCGGGGGAAAATGGAGAACTGCTTGTGAGAGCGGTTCTTTTCTATAGGTGCGATGAAGCATCCTTCATTCATTATTAAGCTTAACGAACTAGGATTTTGTAGGAAAATTCTCTCCTTGGTAGCTACTTTGTTATTACTAAACACGGAGGACTGTATTATCAATCGCTAATGTAGGATAAATAATACGGATAATTAACAGATAATATAGAATTCATTTACAAATGGGCTTTATAATAGAAGGATAAGAGAGAAAGGGGAAATAAATGAAAAAGAAAAGTCGCGTTCGTGAACTTTTTGAAATACTAGCAATTGCGTGTTTGTTGTTTTTTTTAATGAAAATTTTTGTGTTTTTTCCAACAACTGTGCAAGGAGCATCTATGAGGCCGGCGTTGCAAGATGGGGATAAGGTAATTATTAATAAGTTAGCAAAGAGATTTGAGACTTATGAGCGTGAAGATATTATTGTAGTAAAGACTGATAATTTTTATGTAAAGAGAATTATTGGGCTTCCAGGCGATGTAATTGAGATGAAAAATGATCAATTATACGTAAATCATCAAGTGAAAAGTGAACCTTATTTGGATAAGAATAGAAAGCATGCAAAACAACTTCTTATTAATTTAACCGAAGACTTTGGTCCTATTACAGTTCCTAAAGATAAGATTTTTGTTATGGGTGATAATCGTTTAGTGAGTAGAGATAGTCGTAACGGCTTAGGGCTGATTCATAAAACGGAAGTGCTTGGAACATTAACAGCAATCTATTATCCGTTTGATCATGTGAAAATTGTGAACTAGAAGGAAGTGATAATATGGAAGATATTATTGGACACATTCTAGTAGGGATTGGTCGAGCAGCAATTGCATTAGGTGAAGTATGTGTTGATGCAGGTAAAGGTATTGTTAGAGGGACTATTGGTGTTGTAAAAGTAGCTGGGGATTTTATGTTAGATGAAGTAGTAGAGCAAGTGTTGGAGAGATTAGTTGAACGAGAGAAACGGAAAAAGAAAAGAATACAACGGCATGTGGAAAAGCTAAAGAGGTATGCATGGTTCAAAGCTTTATATGAGGATAAGCGCTGCCAGGAAGTTCTAAATTATAATGAAGCATGTAGAGATTTATTAAGTAAACGCCGTTATGTACATAAGTTAATTCATAAAGAAGACGAGAGAAAGGCATTCATTCAGCGTGTAAGAGTTGGTGCAAAGGTTAATGATGTTATTTGGGATATGTGAAATAGAATATAACAAAAAAACCAAGCAATTGTTACAAATTGCTTGGTTTTTTCTACGTATTTAAACTGTAGGAGCCTCGTTCTTTACTATTTTTAAAGAAGGAGAATCATCATTTTTGTCATTTAGCATGAATTTGTACTGTAATAACTGTAATTTAAACAGTGTTAAAGGATCATGGTATGTTTCTGGATTTGTTCGTAGTTTTGTTAGTGCATTTTCGTCCTGATTTATTTCGAGATGTGCTGCTTCCACAGTCTGCTTTAATATGCTGAGAGGTTCTTTAAAGAACATCATAATATCACGTTCTAATGCGCTTTCGAATAATTCAAATTGAAGGAAGAACTGTTCAGAAATCATTGTTGTTACATCTGTATAGTCTTCGGTCTCAATATAATTTTTGTATTTATTGTAAAGCATAGATTGGTTTTTCTGCATATTACCGAATAGTTTTCCAGCACTTTTTAATAGAAATTGTGTTGGTGTAAAGCGTAGTAAAATATTTACGTTATCAACTTTGATTCGGTTTGTCATCCTTGCAACATCTCGGCGCCAATCATCAAGTAATTGAAAATCGCATGGTAGTTTCATACGTTCTTCTTCGTATAATTTATTAAATGTTTCACTCATTTCATCTAAATAAGATTGGCTTTGAATAAATTCGTTATGTGCTTTTTCAATCCATTCCTGAATAGAATGCGTAAACTTAGGTAATATCATTTGTTGTAAATGTTTTTGAATTCTTTCATTCATTGCTGCATTTAGTTCTTCAGGAACTTGTTTAAAGTCACTATCTTCCTGAACTAAATCAGAGCAGCTCTGTAATAACTCAGGAATTTGGTCATGAAGATCGTGTATAATTTCATCTTTAGTTAAACGATATGAGTCTGTGATAGAGCGAGTCTTATCTTTTTCAATAGCAGTTAGGTTATTAATAAAGCCGTTTAGTTTTACTAAAATGTGTTTGTTCCAACGGATGGATTTTACTAACGTATTTTCTAATTGTACGCGTTCATTTAAGAGATACGTGATGGTCTTTTGAATAAACCATAATAGTTTTTCTGTGCGTTCAGTTTTTACACTTCTATTATTAAAGTTTGAAGTAATGGATTCTGTTAAATCACTTAGCTGTTCGCTGCTCTCCTGTAAAGGTGAGTAAGGGAATACGCGTGCATTTGGAAAATGCACATGTATTTTAGACTCGATTTCAGTTAGCTTTTTATTTGCCACTTCCTCATTAAGAGTGGTATCGACTTTATTTAAAACAAAATGAACTTGTAAAGTTGGTAGTTGTTCTTGCATGTATAGTAGTGTATCAATTTCTTCATCAAGTAAAGAAGAAGTATTAAGAACATATAATAGATTATCAGCTGCATGTAAGTAATCTATATTTGTATTTTTGTTATTGCCATTTCCATTAAAACCTGGTGTAACGATAAATGAGAATTTATTTTTTCGTAAAAATCTACATGGTAACTTAAATTCAATACATTTCTGTTCAGATTCTGATTTTGGAGGAACGGTCATTATTTCGTAAAATTCATCCAAATTGGAAATGTTTCGTATTGTTAAATCTGTGAGTTCTGTAATTTCTGTCTGTGCATTATCCTTAAATACGATAGCGGCCTTAGGAGAATCTTTTAGTATATTTTCCCCTAATATAGAATTGATAAAGGATGATTTACTATTCTCATTCGTACCTGTAATGAGAACTTGTTGTACATTTAGATCGGAAAGTTCCTGAACAAGCCATGTGAAAGAATGACTTAAGTCTACATCATTCTTTTCTGCCCATACGACAATCGTTTCAAAAAGATTTGAAACCTTCTCTAGGTCAACTGCGTTATATATTGTTGAACTAGAAAGAAGCGTTTCAGCGCTTTTCACAAGTAATGTATCAAGGCTCTTAGGTGAAACTCCATTCCATGCTAACGTTGCAGCGGAAACAAATAGAGAATGTTCTGCTTTTGTTAAGCTAAACCAATTTGTTAACAAGTCTGGAATAAGTTCCTGCAATTCATGCATTAAGTATTGTCCTGTAATTAATTCACAGTATGTGTCTTGATAAAGCGTAACGATTTCATCCCATGCATCGTAAGAATCGACTTCGACGTGTAAAAAAAGGTGATTAATTGTTTGAATCCATACTAAGTAGGTTGACTCATCTTGATAGCTTTTCCAAAGTGATGAGACAAGTTTTTTAAATTGAACTGAATCGACTGTATATAAAACTTTTAATGCTTCATAAAAATATTTTGGTTTCATTTGTTTTGTGAATTCTTGATTCACATAATTTGTTAAAATCTCAAACCAATGTAATGATTTCGTTCGAATTCCTTCTTGAACAGCAAGGTCAATCGCATTGTTCCAATCCTGCTGTTTCTCATAAAAGGAGCGAGCGATGGCAGTGATATTTGGATAGTCTGGTTGGAATGCAACTGCTTCACTAATAACCTTAAAAGCAAGACCTAAACGGTTTTGTTCCATGTACAGAGAAAGAAGTTGTAAAGACACTTCCATTGTTAATGTGATGTCTTCCGTTTGAATCGACATATAGATTTCTTCTGCTATTGAAAGCAACCCTAATTCTAAATAAGCGTCTGCTATATTTTTTTTGGCCCATAGAGAGAGGTCATTGTTTACTTTCTCCCATTTGAAAATGGCTGTTTCGAAATCTTTATGGTGATAATAAACTTCTCCTTGTGCAAAACGAATGTTAGAGATATTGGAAAATTCATTTTTAGCTTCATTTACATATGATTCCCCAAGCACTTGAGGAGCTTGAACAGAATTCTGTTCAGTTAAGAATGTTTCATAGTATACCTTTTGAATCAACTGTTTTTCTATGGTCATGTTTTTTCCCCCTGTATAATTTAGAAAAATGATTTTTATGTATATACTCTACACGGGTAGAAGGTGCATTTTATCGTTATATATATGATTACTGCCTATATCATTTTTCTTGAGAGTCAAACCGATGCTAAATGTAACTTTTCTTTATTGTAACAAAAATCCTGCTTGTGAAGTCGTATTTTCTTATAATTATGAAGTGAAGTATGGATTTATCCCGCTATTTGTGGACAATATGCATCCACGCCCCAAGACTCTGAAAAGTAAGGATGAAAAGCAGCGGAAAGTTTCATAATAAGTAAGATGAATAGGAGTAGAGTTCATTATAAAAACGATGTATAGTGAATATGTATACCATGTTTGCTTAAAAGATAGAGAGGGCACAATATGGAATAACGATCGTGCATAGGATGTGTCATCCGAATGGAACAACATATTGGTGAGTTAATCACACATTATGGCTATTTTGGAATTATTATAGCTCTTGCGGGTGGAATTGTAGGTCTGCCAATACCAGATGAGTTTTTGCTGACGTTTGTTGGTTATAATATTTCGAAAGGAACTATGTCAGGGACGGCTGCTTTTCTAAGTGGAATGGCCGGTGCGGTACTTGGAATTACTTTAAGTTACATACTTGGGTTAAAACTTGGACTTCCTGTATTAAAAAAGTATGGTCCGAAGATACGAATTAAAGAAAAGCAAATTGAAAAAACACATGTCTTGTTTGAAAAATATGGTCCCTTTTTATTAATGATTGGATACTTTATACCAGGAATTCGTCATTTAACTGCATATTTTGCTGGTATGTCGAATTTAACGTTTTGGAGATTTTGTCTATACGCATACGGTGGTGCTCTCATCTGGATTAGTGTTTTTATTGGAATTGGATGGAAGCTTGGAGAGAAGTGGCGTTTTGTTGAATATAGCTTGCATCATTATGGAATGTGGATTTTAATTATCTCAGTCGTAGTTGTACTTATTGTATGGCTCTACCTAAGAAGGAAAAAAACCGCAAATTAAGCGGTTTTTTAGCTGAAAGCAATGAAGAGAACACCTGCTGTAATACATACAACACCCATTCCAGTCATGAAGTTTAATTTTTCGCCTAATATAATCATTGCGAGAATGATTGAAAAGACAACACTTAATTTATCTACAGGGGCAACTTGTGAAACCTTTCCTGTTTTTAAAGCGAGAAAATAAAATAGCCATGATGAAGCACCAGCTATCCCACTTAAGGTGATAAATAGAAGTGCTTTTTTATTCATTAGAACGTCACCGATATTTTGAAATTTTCCTTGTATCATAATTACACCTATCATGAATAGTGCCATGATAATTGAACGGATAGTTGTTGCCACGTTGGCATCGATTCCTTCTAAACCAAATTTCCCAAAGATGGATACAAGTGCTGCAGCAATTGCTGATAATAATGCGAATAATAACCATGAACTCATAGTGAAATTCCTCCATTCTTGTATTATTATACATGAAAATCATTATCAAATATAATGATTTTCATAGTTATTTATATATATATCTATTTTGATTTTATACATATAAGTCGCTGCTATAAAGAACAAAAGGTGACCAGGACTTGTTTTCTCCCTTTGTTTTCAATTGGCATGGGCAGGAAGAGGCTCTGATCTCTTCTATGCATTGCTGGATGCTCTCTCTCATTTAAAAAGAAAGGTTTTATGTCGGCTTTTCAGCTTGTATTTATATAGAAATATAACTATGAAAATAGTAAGGCCCACCTGACAGGTGGGCCTTTTACTCTATTATTCTGCAATTTCTTCATATAAAAAGTACGTTACATTATAAATGTGCTCTACTTCATCATCTGTCATAAATAAAAGTTCTTCACGCTCAATTCCTTTTTTCTTTTCGATAAACTCAATCATATTTTTCCGTTCTTCTCTTTTCATCATTTTCTTTCTCCTCCTAATCTGTTTTAATACAGTTTATTTAAGTTACTGCTATTATATAACAGAATCTTTAGAAAGTTCCACCTTTTTTATATTTTTTTAGTAAGAACTTTTCGACAAAACAAGCCCTTTTAACAGGGCTTGTTTTTGTATTACAGTCGTAAAAACTCTGGCTGAGTCGTACCGTCACTATCGATGTAGTAAATTGTATTTGGATTAATTTTTATTAGTACGTAGTTTGGATCTTCAGCACCTAGTAGCCAACGTTTTAAGCTATTATTCCAAAATTTATTTTTTAATGTTTGATCTTCTTCAATTGAAGCGATTCCTTCAACTTCGATATAATCTTCATCCCATTTCTTTCCTTCTCGTCCAAGCAGTACATGAACATTTGGATTCTGCTCAATATCTGCTAATTTTTTGGAATTACGATCTGTTGCGACGTATAGTACAAAATCTTCATGAAAAAACATCATAAAACAGCTATGTGGTTTATTCTCACGAATGGTAGCTAATACACCAGTTCTTTGTCCTTGAATAATGGTTGCAATTTTTTCTTTTAAATGCATTTTTTTAACCTCTTTCTATTACCTGAAATTTTTGTGCAAAAAAATGTATGACCTTTTATACTTTTTTCTTCAATCCCATTTTTTAAACGTATTTGTGATGAAATGGGACAAGTTAGGATAAGAATAAAGATAGTAGTGAGGAGAAATACATACGATGGAAGGATGGAGAATATGTTCAATAAGATTTTCTTAATACTTGCGCTGACTGGTGTACCGCTTTCTATTCTTGGAAATACATTACATTGGCCACAAACAATTATGTTTGCTGTATATTGCGTTACAATTATTGCTCTTGCTGCTTTTATGGGAAGAGCGACGGAAAGTTTAGCTATTGTTTCTGGTCCACGAATTGGTGGATTATTAAATGCAACCTTTGGGAACGCAGTTGAGCTTATTATTTCGATTTTTGCATTGCGAGCAGGATTAACTGAAGTTGTACTAGCTTCACTAACTGGTTCTGTTCTTGGAAACTTATTATTAGTTGGGGGTCTTTCCTTTTTCGTAGGGGGACTGAAGTATAAAAGACAAAGCTTCAATGTTTATGATGCAAGACATAATTCGGCCTTACTAATATTTGCAGTTGTTGTAGCGTTTGTTATTCCAGAAGTTTTTTCGATGAAGATGGGAATAGAGAAAACATATCAATTAAGTATTGGGGTTTCACTTATCATGATTGTCATGTATTTAGCGGCGCTGTTTTTTAAATTAGTTACACATCGCGGTGTATATCAGCATAAAAGTGATGAAGTGGAGCATGAAGAAGAACCAGAATGGTCAAAGGGGAAAGCGTTGCTTATTTTGGCGATTGCAACAGCAGCAGTTGCTTATGTATCGGAGGCGCTCGTTCATACATTTGAAACAGTAGCAAAATCATTTGGATGGTCGGAATTATTTATTGGGGTTATCATTGTTGCTATTGTTGGTAATGCGGCTGAGCATGCCTCTGCAATTATTATGGCCTATAAAAATAAGGTGAATATTGCAGTTGAAATTGCCGTCGGTTCTACACTACAAATTGCCATGTTTGTTGCTCCTGTACTCGTACTACTATCGATGTTCTTTACAGTGAGAATGCCCCTGGTATTTACAATGCCAGAACTTGTAGCGATGATCACTTCTGTCTTTTTAACGATTGCAATTTCAAACGATGGAGATACGAACTGGTTTGAAGGAGGAACATTATTAGCTGCCTATTTCATTATGGGAATTGGTTTTTACTTGTTATAAAAATAGGGATAACAATGTCATGGAGAGAAAACAATAGAGATAGTTAGTATATAAAATTTGATTTTTGACATATAAATGCTTGTTATGAAGAATAAAGGGTGACCTACACTGGTTATTTCTCTTTGTTTTCACTTGGTATGAGATAGGAAGAGAATCTGACCGCTTCTATGCATGGCTGGATGCTCTCTCCCACCTAAGAGAGAGGTTTTTTCAATTTGTATTTGTATAAAGTGAAATTTCTATCACCATGCTTCTAGGGGATGCCTTCTTTTGGGCTTGTCGCATATAAGTTATTGCTATGAAAAACAAAAGAAGATATACGCTCGTTTTCTCTTTTTGTCTTCACTTGGCATGGGGCAGGAAGAGGATCTGACCGTTTCTATGCATGGTCGGATGCTCTCTCCCACCTAAGAGAGAGGTTTTTTTCAATTTGTATATAGCTATTTAAATGATTTATACATTCTTAAATTAGGAAGGAGTAAAGCAGGTGAAACGAGTGTACAGCATATGTCTTTCAACTATGGTCTCGTTTATTTTATTATTTCCTTGCAGCAGTTTTGCAAAGACAACAGTAAATGTAAAGATGCCTTCATCTGTTTTGAATATTTCAAAAGGCAATACCTATCCAAATACAGTGCAAGATTTGCCGCATTTGCAGCCAAGTCAATTTGCGAAAGAATTATTGAAAACATCGGATATTCGTATTGAAAATCCACACTTAATTCGAATGTTTAATGAAACTTCGATTTCAAATGCCCCTCTTGCAGTAGGATATAGGGCAAAAATTTATTTGGGACAATGGCCTTTAAATTATGAGTCAACAGATACAACAATGAATTGGGAATATAAGCAAGTGAACCGTAACGTGTATGACAACCGTGGTGTAGAGAAATTATATCCACTTCGATACAAGCAAGAAGCACAAAAAACTGTAGAAGGCGGTTTAACAGCATATATTAAAGATGCGGAAGATGTGAAAAAGATGATTCTTTTAAAGGCAATGGAAAAGGTACAACTACCGCTTTCTTTTAAAACAACCATCGGTTACGGTACGGGGAATGAGCGTATATACAACATCAGCCCTAAACAACTTGGATATTTATATGCATATACACCAGCGGTAAATGAAAAAGGGAAAGTTACATTTGGAGAAGTATATCTTGTTTTAAAAGGAAATCAAAAGAGGCTTGTAATTAAAAATATTACTTCGCAGGGAATTGGAGCTGCGATTCCAATTCAAGATTATTTGTCTTTTAAATTTATTTCTTCACCTCATCCACAATAATAGGATAAGTAAAAAAACGTCAGCTAATTGGCTGACGTTTTTGTATTAAAGTGTAAGATTTGTTTCTTTTGTTAAAAAGTTTTCGGTTGGATAATAGCTGTTTTTTACAAGGATATTTGGTCCAAGACATTTTACAGCAGGGCAGTGACAGCTTAAAGATTTTGCTGTTTTTGAGCTGCACCATTTGTCATAGGCTTCTTGTAATGTATTTGTTTGAATGTTACCAAGTAGTGGTATGTCGCCAAAGTCTGTTACGATAATGCTACCATCAAAAATATTTACATTTAAGCGAGAACGCCCATCTGGATCGTTACGAACCGTCACGTTTTTGCTCTCATGTAATTTTCTCAATGTGGCTAAATCATGTTTATCATTACTACATGCGTAGAAAGGTAGTGTACCAAATAACATCCATACGTTTTCATCGCGAATATCTAATAAATGCTCAATTGCACTTCGAATTTCAGCTTTTGTTAAAATTTCAAGGTTACTAGCAAAATCACTCGGATACATCGGGTGTACTTCATGACGCTTACAGCCCATTTCTTCAACAATTTGACGGTGAATGTGTTCAATATGTGGCAAAGTACGTTTATTTAGCATTGTTTCTGCCGACACGAGAACACCTGCATCTGATAAAGCTTTACTATTTGTAATCATGCGTTCAAATAGTTTCGCACGTTGTTCATAAGTAGGTTTGCGCTCCATCATTGCAAATCCACCTTCAACGAAATCATCAATTGTTCCCCAGTTATGTGAAATATGCAACACATCTAAATAAGGAATAATTTGTTCGTAACGGGCTAAATCTATAGTTAAGTTTGAGTTGATTTGAGTGCGAACGCCTCGCTCATGGGCATATTTTAAGAGTGGTGTTACATAGTTGTCGACGGATTTTTTTGAGAGCATTGGCTCTCCGCCCGTAATACTTAAAGAACGTAAATGAGGAATCTCATCTAATCGCTTTAATAAAAGTTCCATCGGAAGCGGATTTGGATCCTTCGGCTGTAAGGTATAACCAACAGCACAATGCTCACAGCGCATATTGCATAACGTTGTCGTTGTAAACTCAACGTTTGTTAATAGTAATTTGCCGTACTCTTCAAGGTCCATATACGCTTCCCATGGATCGTAAGAAGGAGTAATCGGCTTCATTGTTTGTGATATACTCATCTGAAATACTCCTTTGACTATTGAAATAACAATTTGTCCACCCTCTATAATAGAAGAATACAGACGTTTTATAAAGTGAAACTTTTTGTAACAAGGATTTCTTGATTTTCTTATTTCGTTTTAAAAGAAAAAGAAAGCGTATTACATTTCTATTTATATTGAATCTAGTACTGTGACAAAATTGATGAAAATTCATGTCCGTGACAATCATTTTTGCGGTATAATAAAAGTAACTCGAATAAAAAGGAGAGTGCCTTCATGGGAAAAGCAATTCAAGATAAAGATTCACAACTAGTATATTTAAAAGAACGTTTAAATATGTTCGTAGAAGTAATCGATACAATTGAACCAGAAGAGGTAGAATTAGAAGATATAGATCGTCTTCTTGCAATGTTAGATGAATTAGAACTGAAATGTGAGCAATTTAAAAAAGACGAATAATATATTAAAGCGGCTGCCAATCATGTTTTGGTAGCCGCTTTTTATATGGTGAAACTGTCCCAAAAGGTCGTTAAAAACGACCTTTTGGGACAGTTTCTTCTTTTTTACCTTTATATGGATGAGAACATACTTCGTGGGAAAGAAAACTGTTGATTACCTCTTATAGCTGTGTGTTTTTTACGTCTTGTTTAGTTGTTGATGCCAATCTCCGCGGATTATGGATAACACAAATAAGACCCTATTCCAATCTATTTTTGGAAAGGCCTCGTAAGAAGAAGCGTTGGAAAAGGCGATTGTAGTTTAATATGACAAAATGCAGATTCTACATCTACTTTTCGTTTGCCATATAAATTTTCACCCTCTTCTGCACTTAAATGTTCTCGCACTTCTTTTTGCTGTTTCTGATTTTTTACAGAGACACTGATGGATTTTGTTTCTTTCCCTTTTGCACATGTTTCTTGAAATGGAGACCCGAGACCCCAAACATTCTATATACCGATAGATTCTTTTGATTGTCGTATAGCCATTACTTGTTTTTTGTTTTCTTTCATGTAAAAAAAGATCCCAAAGGTAGCTATTCAGCTATTTTTGGGACAGCCACCAAGAAAATCTGTTTTCGTTTTCTACTTTACAGTATAAATAGGAAGAAAATATAGTTTATAATATGAAGATGAAGAGGAGGAATTATATGGAATATAATTTAATGGAGCCTATATTACAAGGAAAACAAGCAAGAGAAACAAAAACGTACAATATTTACAATTTGTTTATTATTGGACTCATTTTTGGAGTTATTCCAGTTATGATTTTAGGAACTTGTAATGCGATTTGGTTAAAAGAGTCCAAACAGAAAATATACGGACTCTTTATAATAGGAATAATGACTTTACTAGCAATGTTCATGTGTGCTGCCTTAATTGGCAATATCGATGTGCTGCAGATTGTTTTTCGAATAGCTGCTGCAGTCGTAGCGGGTGCGTATATCTATGCAATGCGAGAGCGATTTCGAATTCATAGTTTAGTAAATGGAAACGTAAGGTCATTACGATGGATAGGTCTTATCATTGGAATAGTTGGTATCATAGCTCAAACGGCATTGTTAGTAGGAGGGGAGATGCTGTATGTCAACTTCACAGAGTGAAACGATGTTGTTGCAAGAGGCGCAGCATTATTACGGGATTGGTCATATTGAAACAGCACAGCAGAAATTAGAAAAGCTGCTTTCTTATAATCCGCAGCATGCGGAAGCATTGTACAATTTAGGATGCTGCTATGCAGATTCAGAACAATATGATGAAGCGAAAGAGCTTTGTATATTAGCGTTGCAGCATGGTTATAAGCCAGAAGAAGTGTACTATACACTTGGACATATATATACATACACGAATGAGTTTGAAAAAGCGGAACAAAACTTTTTGAATGTTCTGTACTCGGAACCTTCCCATGCGCAAGCAATAGCGAAATATGCATTTGTTTTATTAAAAACAGGCCATATTGAAAAAGCCAAACAATCCATACAAACAGCAGTAGAAATTGATCCGAATCATCCTACTGTTCTTCATTATCAATTTATTTTATTACTTGCAATAGGAACGAAACAAGAAATAGAGGAATCCCTAAAAGATAATTATAATGCATCAGATAACAAAGTTCATTTTTTAGTACAGTTAGGAACCCATGCAGCAACAAGGAAGCAGTATAGGGAAGCATACAAATATTACCGACAAGCGTTTTTGTTGGCGCCTAATAATAAAGAATTACTTGAAATCTTAGAAGAAGCGGAAGAGCTGATTCATCCGATTTTCTTTCCGAATGTTCTCGTCAATAAAGTGGGTGGTCCACTTATCTTTTGGGCAATATGTTTTGGAGCATTAGGTTTATTCATTACCTTGAATTGGGAAATTATGATCCGAATCGGAATTCTATTTTATATCATCATTTGTATATGGAGCTGGCTATCTACACCGATGTACAAATTGTATAAAAAAATAAAAAAATCATGACGGGGGAGAACACGGTGAATAAAATAGAGGTATTAAAGCAAGTGTTAGCACAAGATGAAGAAAATGGATCGATTTGGTATTTAATTGGAGTCGAGTATAAAGAACAGGGAGATATAGCAAATGCACTGCAAGCCTTATCGAAAGCCCTTCAGTATGGTGATCAAGAATGGAAGGATAAAGTTGCAGCTGAATTGGGAGCCTTATCACAGGTGCTTACAAGTTCGAAAGAAGCATTACATGTAACAGAAGAGGGGAGCCATTTTGAAAAAAACGAGCATCACGTAATAGAGCGAGCTCCGGAAAAGGAAAAACAGTTACATACAGATTATGTAAACGAAAATGTGGAAGAAAATGTGATTCCGATGGACGTGCTTCAAGGTGGAAGAAGTAAGCAAAAACGTGAGCAAGACCAGATTACATTTGAGGATGTCGGTGGTTTACATGATGTAAAAAAAGCGATTCAAATGAAAATTATTAAACCGTTTACTTCACCAGGATTATTTGAACGTTTTAAGAAAAAAGTTGGCGGCGGCATTTTATTATACGGTCCTCCTGGCTGCGGCAAAACATATATTGCAAAAGCAACTGCAGGGGAGTGCAGAGCACATTTTGCGACGATGAGCATTACCGATATTCTGGATCCGTATGTTGGCGTGAGTGAACAAAATGTACGGGAAATTTTCCGATATGCTCGTTCCAAAAAGCCATGTATTTTATTTTTAGATGAAATGGATGCGCTTGGATTTAACCGGAGCAAAGTATCGGGACATCCGACATTAAGAACAGTCATAGATCAATTGTTAACAGAAATCGAAGGTATTGATACGAATACAGACAAACTATTGTTAATTGGTGCGACCAATATGCCGTGGGATATTGATCCTGCGTTTAAAAGACCGGGTCGCTTTGATAAAATGATTTTCGTTTCCCCACCTGATTTAGAAGCACGGAGCAATATTTTTCAAATTAAGCTGGCAGGAAAACCAAGTTCAATAATAGATTATGATATGTTAGCTAAAGAAACAGAACTGTATTCCGGTGCTGACATTGAAAATGTAGTAGAACTGGCCGTAGAAAATGTTTTAGGAGAAATTATGACAACAGGTGTGGAGCGAATCATTACAATGAAGGACTTAACCGATGCTATAGTAGAAACGAAGCCGTCCACGTTGGAGTGGTTCCGCACGATTAAAAATTATATTAAATATGCAAATGAGAGCGGTGCATACGATGATGTACAAGCGTATTTAAAAAGATATAAAAAAATATAATCCCTTTCAGACGCTATTGAAATAGAAGGAATAGAAAAAAAAGAGTATAATCAAGTTGTGAAAAATTTCATTTGATCTTAAGAGTCGTGAAATAAAAAAGAAAAGACTCTAGAGAATTAAGAGTGGAAATTTCATTTCGTAACGTTTTGGTAGCGTTCACAATTGAGGGGGAAGTAACAATGGAAAAGCTTCAAGAAAGTATGTATCAACTAATTGTTGAAACATCGACGAATTTACCGAAAGATGTTCGTCGTGCAATTCAAAGAGCGAAAGAACGAGAAAATGCAGGGACTCGTTCAGCGATGGCACTTGGCACGATTGCAAATAATATTAAAATGGCAGACGACAATATCTCGCCAATTTGCCAAGATACAGGGATGCCAACGTTTAAAATCTATACACCAGTTGGTGTGAATCAATTGAAAATAAAAGTGGCCATCTATAGTGCGCTTGAGCGGGCGACAAAGGATGGAAAACTTCGTCCAAACTCCGTTGATTCTCTTTTCGGAGACAATAGTGGTAACAACTTAGGACCAGGTACACCTGTGATTAAGTTTGAGCAGTGGGAGAAAGATTATATTGATGCTCGTTTAATTTTAAAAGGAGGCGGCTGTGAGAATAAAAATATTCAGTACAGCTTACCTTGTGAATTAGAAGGACTTGGACGAGCAGGGCGTGATTTAGAAGGAATTCGTAAATGTCTTCTTCATGCAGTATATCAAGCACAAGGGCAAGGATGCAGTGCAGGTGTAATCGGCGTTGGTATCGGGGGAGACCGTACGTCAGGTTATGAGTTAGCAAAGAATCAACTATTCCGTACATTAGATGATGCGAACTCAGTTCCTGAATTACAAAAGCTTGAGGAATACGTATTAGAGAATGCGAACAAGCTGGGTATTGGTACGATGGGATTTGGCGGCGAAACAACTTTACTTGGTTGCAAAATTGGTGTATACAATCGTCTGCCAGCTAGTTTTTATGTATCTGTTGCATATAATTGTTGGGCGTATCGTCGCCTTGGTGTAACAATTCATCCTGAAACAGGTGAGATTATCGATTGGTTATATCAAGAAGGTGAAAATACACTTCAGCAAGAAGCAAGCCAAGAAAAAAGTGAACAGCGTGAAATTATCTTGCAGGCACCAATTACAGAGGAGCAAATTCGTGAACTCCGCGTTGGTGATGTTGTTACGATTAACGGGATGATGTACACAGGTCGTGACGCAATTCATAAGCATTTAATGGATAATGACTGTCCAGTAGACTTAAATGGACAAATTATTTATCACTGCGGTCCAGTTGTTGTAAAAGATGAAAACGATAATTGGAAAATTAAAGCGGCAGGTCCAACAACAAGTATTCGTGAAGAGCCATATCAAGGTGACATTATGAAAAAGTTTGGTATTCGTGCTGTTATCGGTAAAGGTGGCATGGGAGCCAAAACATTGGCGGCATTAGCTGAACATGGCGGCGTATATTTAAATGCAATCGGAGGCGCTGCGCAGTATTATGCAGAATGTATTAAAGAAGTAAAAGATGTCGACTTCTTACAATTTGGTATTCCAGAAGCAATGTGGCATTTGCGTATTGATGGCTTTAAAGCTGTTGTAACAATGGATTCTCACGGTAACAGCTTACACGCAGATGTAGATAAAACATCACTTGAAAAATTAGCAACCTTTAAAGAACCCGTATTTAAATAAGTAAAAAATGCATCTCGAATCATTCGAGATGCATTTTTTGTTGGCATATATGGAAAAACATGCTCAGCATGAAAGGGATATTGTAAACAGAAACTACAGGTACGATGATATATGGAAAGGAGACTATTTATGAAGCATAAATGGTTATATATAGGTCTCATTTTTTCAATTATAATGGCACTTGTTCCAGTTTCAACACTTGCTTATACAAATACACCGAATCACTGGGGAATTCCACGAGCGAAAAATGAGATCCCGCCAGATGCAGGGAAAAGATTTACTGAGTTACTCCATAATAATGGTGGTTTTTATTTAGGAGATACGAAGAAAAAAGATATATATTTAACATTTGATAACGGATATGAAAATGGATATACTGGAAAAATTTTGGATGTACTGAAGGAAAAAAAAGTACCAGCAACATTTTTTGTAACAGGTCATTATATAAAGACGCAAAAAGATCTATTATTAAGGATGAAAAATGAAGGGCATATTATTGGAAACCATTCTCAAAGTCATCCAGATTTTACAACAGTAAATGATGCAAAACTTCGTGAAGAATTGCAAAGTGTAACAGATGAAATTAAGAATGTTACTGGACAAAAGGAAGTGAAATATTTACGACCACCCCGTGGGATTTTCAGTGAACGTACATTAGCGCTTGCAAAAGACATGGGTTATTATAATGTATTTTGGTCACTTGCTTTTCTTGATTGGAAAGTCGATCAACAACGAGGATGGCAGTATGCGCATAATAATGTTATGAATATGATTCACCCTGGTTCTATTTTATTACTTCATGCTATATCAAAAGATAATGCAGAGGCACTTGCAAAAATCATTGATGATTTGCGCGAGAAAGGGTATCATTTTAAAAGCCTAGATGATTTAGTAAAAAGCAATCAACCGTAAGCATGTATGCTTACGGTTTTCTCATGCTATAATGATGTGTAAAAAGGATGGGGAAACGTATGTGGAGCGAACATGTTACGTTAAAGGATTCGTATCATTTTGAAGAGGTTTTAAGGCGTTTGTCTTTTGATCCACTCAATGTTGTTCAATTAGAAGAAAAGATCGTTTATGTTCCACTTCTTATAGATGAAGAACAAATTGTTGTCCGTGTACAAGGGATTGGTACGCTTCAAAATCCACAATTTTGGGTTTCAAGTCAGACAGGTGAACAAGAGAAGGTTATGAAACGTATCTACTCCATTTTTCAATGGAATGAATCTTTTCAAGATATACAAACCCATTTTAGAAACACATCATTACGTCCGCTTTTTGAAACATATGCCTATACACCACTTGTTTTAGAGTTTGATTATTTTGCTTGTCTTCTTCGCTGTATTATTCATCAACAAGTACATTTGAAATTTGCTACTGCTCTTACAGAACAATTTGTAAAACGATATGGAACAGAGAAGAATGGCGTTTTCTTTTTCCCTACACCAGAAAGGATAGCAAATATTTCGGTAGAAGAGCTTAGAAATCAGAAATTTAGTCAACGAAAAGCGGAATATATGGTAGGACTAGCAAAACAGATTGTGGAAGGAAATCTCAATTTAGTGGAGCTAGAAAATCAAACAGAAGAAGAAGTGTCAGCACAATTGTTACCAGTGCGAGGTATCGGTGCATGGACAGTACAAAACTTCTTATTATTTGGACTCGGGCGGAAGAATATGTTCCCGAAAGCAGATATCGGGATTCAGCGGGCACTTCAAGGTATATTTCAATTAGAGAATAAACCAGATGATGCATTTTTAGAAAAAATGAAACAAGAATGTGAACCATACTGCAGTTATGCAGCGTTATATTTATGGAAAAGTATAGAGTAGAGGTGTAACAATGGTACAAAAGCAACATGAGAGTAAGTTGGAAGTTGGTCAAACATTTCCTGTGACAATTAAGCGTCTTGGGATTAACGGAGAAGGCGTGGGTTATTTTAAAAGACAAGTCGTTTTCATTCCAGGGGCATTACCAGGGGAAGAAGTTGTTGCAGAAACAACGAAAATTCAGCGTGGCTTTGCTGAAGCGAAAGTGAAAAAAATTCGTAAGGCGTCACCGCATCGCGTAAAACCGCCATGCCCAGTATATGATGAATGCGGTGGTTGTCAATTGCAGCATTTAGATTATAAAGAACAGTTGAATCAAAAGCGAGATATTGTTGTACAAGCGTTTGAAAAGTATATGAACGGAAGCATGGAAGCTAACATTCGTCCAACACTTGGTATGGGAAATCCATGGCATTATCGTAATAAAAGTCAATTACAAGTAGGACGTAAAGATGAAAAAGTGATTACAGGATTATATAAACAAAATTCACATCAATTAATTGATATTTCTCATTGCATGATTCAGCATAAAGCAACAAACGAAGCGACAAAAGTTGTAAGACGTATATTAGAGAAGTTGAACATTTCTATTTATAACGAGAAAAAACAAAAAGGTCTAGTGCGTACAATCGTGACACGTGCTGCAGTTCAAACAGGGGAAGTACAAGTCACATTAATTACAACAAAAGAAGAATTACCAAATAAAGAACAATTTATCGCAGAAGTACAAAAACAAATGCCGACAGTTAAATCGATTATGCAAAATGTGAACTGGCGTAAAACATCTGTTATTTTCGGTGACAAAACATTCAACTTAGCTGGAAAAAAAGTCATTCAAGAAACGCTTGGTGATTTATCATTCGAGTTATCAGCACGTGCATTCTTCCAGTTGAATCCAGAACAAACAGTTGTCCTATATAACGAAGCGAAAAAAGCTGCTGCGTTAACAGGTACGGAAAAAATTGTTGATGCATATTGCGGCGTAGGTACAATTGGACTTTGGCTGGCAAACGATGCCGCAGAAGTGCGCGGTATGGATGTCATTCCAGAAGCGATTGAAGATGCAAAGAAAAATGCAAAGCGTCACGGATTTACAAATACAAAGTACGAAGCTGGAAAAGCAGAACAATGGCTACCGAAATGGGTGAAAGAAGGCTGGCGCCCAGATGTAATCGTAGTTGACCCTCCTCGTACAGGTTGTGACGATAAGTTACTTGAAACAATTTTAAAAGTACAACCAAAGCAAGTTGTTTATGTTTCTTGCAATCCTTCATCATTAGCGCGTGATGTGAAAGCATTAATGAAGAATTATGAAGTAGAATATGTGCAGCCAGTGGATATGTTCCCGCATACGGCGCATGTTGAGAATGTGGTTAAGCTTGTTAGAAAAGAAAAGTAAAGTAAAGGTGTAACAATGATAGGCCTTATCGAAAAATCGATAAGGCCTAATTTTTATTTAGGATGAATTACCCTGAACCGCATCATAAGTATAAGTAACAGATAGTGATTTGATTTTAAAAGCGAATTGTTTATTTTAGGTTTATCGGAATAATTTTAATAAAAATTAGAATTAAGAAATTAGCACTGATCTTTGTGTATGATGGAGTGCTTTTTTATTTTTTTTCATTACTATATCAATTCCGATTACTTTAATTTTAATTCGCATGTAATTAAATAATATGCTGATTAAAGGATTATACAAATATTGGGTGAAACGAAGTATACTCAATATAGATAAAGATAAGTAATTTAATTAGGAGTGATTTTTATATTTAGGAAAAATGCAAAAAGGATACTTATATCATTATTAACAAACCCAATATTAATAATTGGATACTGGATTTTTTGTTATGAGTTAGCTTTATTCTGTATGTACGGAAGAATGAATTATAATATTTATATTTTATTATTATGTATAGTATTTTTTATATCTATCATTACATTTACTACAATGAAAATTATAAAAGATAGAGAATATGAATCTAAAAAATTAACTAATTTAACTGCATGGAAATACATTTCTATTATCATTATTGTTGTAATCACATCATTTTATGGGGTACAGATTTATAAAAGTGCAACAAATTATAATGGCAAACTTGCATGGTTCATAGAAAGGTTAAAACATGAAAGATCAATTAAATTTAAACATAATAATATATATGAATATGGAGTAGAAGGTATTTTTGAAGATATAAATAAAAAATATTCTTTGCCAAAGAAATTATATATGGCAACTGATTTTGATCTTACATTTCGTTCAGATGGAACAATCACAGCGTTTGATACATTTGTTTATGGGAAAAATGCTGATGGGAAAGAGGAAACCTATTTAATAGCTTATGATAAGAAGAAGTCAGAAGATATTACTGTAATACGAGATGGGTATGCAAATCCTGATTATGATGATGATAAACTAGTAGAACCTCTAATTAAAACGGTTAAGGCTATTCCAGTTAAGCGAACAGTTAGTAAGTGGAATGAAAGTAAGTATGGATTGATTTATTACGGGAAAAGGAATTGGGGATACAATACAGAGGGAATTATTAATATTAATGAGGATGGTAAGGAGCATAAACTTGAAGAAGCAGCTTCTGAAATCATTGGATATACTGTATCTATATTCGTCCCTGGAAAAGAGAAAGAGTTAGTACCTGCTAGATATAACTTAATAGGTGACCCAAATTGGAGTAAACCAAACAGTAATTCAAATCAAAAGAGCTCCAAAGAGAAGGGTGTAACGAATAACAAGGAACAGTTTTACCTATCAAAAGAAGTTGGTTATAAACTAACTATTACAGATAAAGCATTAGGTAGTGCTTTTTATTCACTAAGCAAGACTACTGATGGAGGTAAAACATGGGAGGTTATAAATACAGACCCATTCATCGGAGGAATTGGTAGTGTATCAGGAATAACTTTTATAAATGATAAACTTGGATTTTTAGGAGCAATCCGTCCTTCTGGTACTAACGGAGAGTTATATCGTACAGATGATGGGGGCATATCTTTTAAAAAGGTAAATTATACACCTCATGAAGTAAAATTAGATAGTGGACAGTCTATAAGTCCTTTTGATTCTCCAGGTATGCCTTATGAGAAAGATGGAGTTTTTAATATGTTAGTTGGACAAGGAGCAGATGGAGATTATAATGGCGATAGTAGCGTACTTTATCAATCAAAAGATAAAGGAGAAACATGGGAATACATAAAGGAAGTTAAAAAATAGTTAGAGTTAGTACTAAAGGTGAATAAATAAAATGGCCACCGTTGTAGGTGCAACGGTGAACAATACTATAAGTAAATAGGTTTAAGTATATAACTGTTTTACCCCGCACAGGAGAAGTACGGAGCATAAATAATAAAAACAAAGAAGCAGACAATCACTTACGATTGCCTGCTTCTTTGTTTTTATTAAGAACATACTTGATAGACTAGTACACGATAACCGGTTCATAAGTGCTGAGATTATCATACACCGTTTTTGCAACATTAGGAGAAAGGTTAACACATCCGCCTGATCCCCCTGTTAAATAGGCATTATTGGCCCAGTTTGTTCGCCAGCCGGCATCGTGGAACCCTTGTCCGCCATTTGTGAACGGAGCCCAGTAATCTACCTTAACGGAATAATCAGGTTTACCTACTGCGCTACCTTTGAGTGTGTACGGTGATCGTTTATAGAGGATATACCATACACCTGGTGATGTATCTTCACTCGTACTATGTTTACCTGTCACGACATTCGTTGTGACTACCAATTGTCCATCTTTGTAAATCCAAATTTGTTGTTCTGCAATTGACACTTCCGCATACGTGTCTCCAATGCCGTTATTCGCTGTTGTTTCATAACCGATGCCTTCATTCTTCCAGCCATTGCCGTAAATATTAGAGGCAGAAAGTGATTTTTCACCTTTTTCGAATGCTTCTTGGATTCGTCTTGCTTCTTTTTCAACATGTATTGCCCAGCCGTAGCCTTGTCCTTTTACTGATATGACTGAACCAGAATGGGTTTTGAATGTGAAGTCTTTATGTAATGTCGATTTAGAATTATTAATTTCAGCAATCTTGTTCTTAATGTCGCTCGCGTCAATTGTAACCTTCATATCCTTTGACATAGAGGCATTTTTAATTAAATCTTTAGCTGTTAAAGAGTAAACTTCATTCTGCACTTTATAATCAATGGTTTGTTGAAGAAGATTCTGTAGTGCTTTCTCTTCTTTTTTTATAATAGGATTGTCTTCTTTAATAGGCTGCATGTATACAGGCTTTAGATGAACTTCACTTTTATACTTCTGCTTTTCGTAATCTTTTAATAGACTAGTAACGTCATACTGTGTTCCATCAATGCTTTTTGAGATAACAACTTTTCCCTGTTCGAGCTTCGCCATAGCATCTTGAGGCGCCTTTAAATCTTTATTCACAGATAAGAGCTTTTCTTCTACAAGTTTTTTCATCGTTTCGCTTCGATACTGATCTGCCTTTTCCGGTAGTAGCGAATAATTTTTTTCCTTTGAGGAAGGGAAAAATGTCCACTGGCTTTTTAGTAGTTTCTTAACTTTAGGCAAGTCTTCCTCCGAAAGTTCCGTTTGCGTATCTTTTTCATCTAAAATTAGCTGTTGGTCAACATAGACGTTGTTTTCTAATCCAGATGTTTTTAATTGCTGTATTGCCTGATCAGCAGTCAGACCGCCAACTTTTGTGTCATTAATCGTAACATGTGAATTGAAACGGGTTGCCTGATAATAGCTCATTCCCCCAATTAGAAGTGCAATTATTACGCCGCCACCTGTTGTGATAAATTTCCAATTTTTAAAACGCTTGCTTGAGTTTGCTCGTTTTCTATCAACTTCTTCAACTGATTCATTTATTGTGTTGTTCATAAATATTTCCTCCACATACCTAATATAATCCCGGTATCAACGTCAACCGACTGTAAACTAGTGTTTTGCATCCAAAACCATTGATTAGTTTACCTTATTATTCTTAAATTTTCACTGCTTTTTACCAGGTTTTATAGTGTTGAGTCGGTCAAATTTAGATGTTTGTCAATAGAATGAACGTGTTAATAACCAGTAGACCAAGAAGTTTCTAAAGGAGTGCGAAGAGTGGGAGAAAAATGTACAGCATAAAGAAGAGTTGCAGAAGTTCTTGCAGGAACATGGATGGCGTCCGTGAACTAGATTGTACACTATTGATTTAATATGTATAGTCTATGCGCATAATACATTGGCAGAAGTAGACACTAAATGAGCTCTCTTGTGTTACTATGAGAAGAAGATTACGAAAAACATCATAGAGTGCTTAGAATTTTTGTTTTATGTAACGGAAAAAGAAAGGCGGTGAGTCTGTTAATAAAAACATGAATAGGCAAATGTCTATGTTTTTAATAGCAGAAAACAATGAACAACTACAAATTAACAATTCAATATGACGGCGGCCGCTATAAGGGCTGGCAGCGTCTTGGTAATAACGATAATACCATTCAAGGAAAAATTGAAAGTGTGTTATCAGAAATGGTCGGACAAGAAATAGAAATTATCGGATGCAGCAGAACGGATGCTGGTGTACATGCTCTGAATCAAGTAGCTAACTTTAAGAGTGAGGAAAAATTACCAGAACATAAAGTGAAAAAGTATTTAAATCAATACTTACCAAACGATCTTAGTATTATGAATGTAGAGTTGGTTTCAGAACGTTTCCATGCTCGCTACAACTCAAAAGCGAAAACGTATTTATATAAGATTTGGAATGAGGAACATACGAATCCATTTATGCGTAAATACAGCATGCATGTTCCGAAAAAGTTAAATATTGAAAGCATGAAAAAAGCAGCTCAATATTTAATTGGTTCACATGATTTTACTGCTTTTTCAAACGCTAAATCTAAAAAGAAATCTATGGTTCGAGAAGTATATATGGTTGATATCATGGAACGTGAAGGCTTCATCCAAATTAGAGTGAGCGGAAATGGATTTCTTCACAATATGGTGAGAAAGATCGTTGGAGCATTAGTAGAAGTTGGCTTAGGTCAGTTAGAGGCTGATGCGATCCCGCAAATTTTAGAAGCAAAACAACGAAACCAAATCAACTGTCTTGCTGATGCGAGTGGGTTGTATTTGGAAAAGGTGGAGTTTTAGACAAACGGATGTAACGTATATTGTAAGTTCGGTAGTATCCCCATATGTTCCTATGTATTTTTTATATATGTGGAGATTATCGAGCTGTTGATATAGATAGAACGTAAATCAAAAAAGAAAGAGTTATTGACTCTTTCTTTTTTGATTGTACTTATAGAAAATGCAAAGAAATCCAGATAATGTATGGCTTTCTCAGGTATTTAAATTATACTTTTTTAGCCGATACTGTAGGTTTTGCCTACTCAGCCCTAAAAATTTTGCAGTTTGTGAGATATTCCCTTTATTTTCTTTAAGAATTTGATTAATGTATTCTTTTTCCATTTCTTTTATTGTATGCTTTAAATTTTTAGGCGTATCATTTTCATTCCGATCAGTTAGTGGCGGATGTATGTCAAATTCTCTTTTTGTCAGTTCATAAAAACGTGTTGGTATATGGAACGTTGTAATGATGTCCTCATCTTCAATTAAGTTCATAGAGCCTTCAATCATGTGTTCTAATTCTCGTACATTCCCCGGCCAATCGTAGCTATAAAAAAAGTCTCTTACGTCAGGGGCTATTCCTTTTACTTTTAATCCAAATTGGATATTGTATTTTTCAATAAAATGATGAAGGAGCATTAAGATATCTTCTTTTCGCTCTCTTAAAGGTGGTAGAAATAAAGTCACAACGCTTAACCGATAATATAGGTCTTTCCTTAATCGATTGTGTGTTATGGCTTCAATAGGGTCTTCATTAATGGTTGCTATGATTCGGACGTCTACTTCTTTTTCTTGTGCGCCTCCGACTCTTCGTATTGTTTTATCTTGTATAGCACGCAATAATTTTGCTTGAAGAGCTGGACTTAATGAGTTGATTTCATCTAATAATAAAGTCCCGCCATTTGCTTCTTCAAATAAACCAGGTTTATCTATTGCACCTGTAAAAGCCCCTTTGTTTGTTCCAAATAATAGGCTTTCCATGAGGGTTTCTGGTATAGCAGCACAGTTTTGTGAAATAAAAGGCTTTGCTGAACGGTGACTTTCATTATGAATGCTTTGTGCAAACAATTCTTTACCAGTTCCCGTTTCTCCTACGATAAGTATGGAGGATGATGTACGTGTTACTTTTTTGGCTTCTGTAATGATAGATTGGTTTGCCTTAGAATTACCTACTATATGATTAAAGGTAAATTTAGTATTTTGTTTTCGAGAAAGACTTGTTTTAATCGTTTGTTTTAATTTGGTAATGTCTTTTGAAATCTCAATAGCACCTTTGATTTTTCCATTTTCTATTATGGGAAAGGTATCATTAATTGTTGTAATCTCTTTTCCTTTATTATTAAAATAAGTTTGTTTTATGTTTCTTTTTGTTTTTCCGAGTTTTAGTGCCTCTATGAGTGTGCTACTTTTGTTTTCTTCAAATGCAAATACCTCTAAAGGATTTTTATGTAATATATCTTTAGAATCCATTGATTCAATTTCCATCATTTTACGATTGTAGATTATTGTTTTACTTTCCTCATTAATAATGTGAATTCCAATATCAAGTTCATTTAGCAAAGTTTCATATAGCATATTCATTTCAATTAATTTTTTTAAATTGATTTCTTCTGTATGCATGTATCATCTTCTCCTTGTTATACCCTATGAAGACTGACTTTTTTTAATTTTATTAAAATTCTCTTAAAAGCGCAAAACTTTTTGCGCTTTTCCGATTAAAAACTTAAAAATAACAGAAAAAATTTTGCACTTATTAAGTTTTTTTGTAAGCATCTCTAATTTTACAGGGGAATTGAAGTTGGTATGCATTTTGCATTAATAGTAGGTGAAAGCTCTAAATTTAAAGACTAGGGTGAGTTGAAAGTTTTATAGAGTGTATAACTTTTTAACAGCACTTAATAAGAAAGAGGAGGTTACAAAATGAAGGCAGTTATAGAAAACGTGTACAGTCCTTGTTATGGGAAAGTAGAAAAATTATTTATTACTGAAAGCTCCTATGTATATGAGTGGGAGAAATTAGCATTAATTGAAACGATAGATAAACAGAAAGTAGAAATTAAAGTGGGGATTAGTGGCCATATTGAATTGTTAGAAGTGGAAGAGGGACAAGTCATTACCAATAAAACACGATTAATAACAGTAAGGGATGACCTGTTAATAACAGGTAGTGATTAATATAAAATGTATGGATTATGTACCGTTTTCTAGTGCGCTTTAAATAATCATTTTCATTTATGCTAATGTCAATTAAGTCATGAGAAAGGTTAAGAATTGATTATCGCGTTATGGTTTATTTTCTTGGAGTGGGAGATTTACTTTCGAAAAATCTCCCACCTATTGTAAGTCTTTAATAAAAATGCAAGCTATTATCTTTTTATAGTTTAACTTTCTTTTTTAATTTATTTTTTAAAGCGTTTACATTCATGAGGATTTGCAAACAAAAAGGGGGATTTATATGACAAATCACAACCAGGAATTGAAGCGGGAGTTGAAAAGTCGACATTTATTTATGATTGCACTTGGAGGAGTAATTGGTACCGGACTTTTCTTAGGATCCGGTTATACAATCCATGAAGCTGGACCTGGAGGAGCAATTGTAGCTTATCTTGTTGGAGGATTTGTTATGTATTTAACGATGCTCTGTCTTGGAGAATTGGCGGTTGCTATGCCTGATGCAGGGTCTTATCAAACATATGCTACAAAGCATATTTCACCTGCAGTAGGTTATGTAGTGGGATGGATGTCATGGTTAAACTGGTCCGCTACGATAGGGATTGAGTTGATAGCAGTTAGTATCTTAATGAAACGTTGGTTTCCAGATGTATCATCGTGGATTTGGTGCGTAGTTTTTGCTGTTCTACTTTTTGCTATTAATGCACTATCTTCAAGAAGTTTTGCAGAGGTCGAGTTTTGGTTTGCAAGTATTAAAGTAATTACGATTATTGCATTTATTATTTTAGGCGGGGCAGCTATGTTTGGTTTCCTAGATATGAAAGGAAATGAATCAGCGCCAATGCTTTCTAGCTTTACTGATTACGGAGGACTGTTTCCAAATGGGCTAACAGCTATTTTAATTACAATGGTTGCAGTTAATTTTTCCTTTCAGGGAACAGAATTAGTTGGTATCGCGGCTGGAGAGAGCGAGAACCCAGAGAAAACCATTCCAAAAGCTATTAATAATACAGTTTGGCGTATACTTGTTTTCTTTGTACTTTCCATTTTTATACTTGCGGGGCTATTCCCTTGGCAACAAGCAGGAGTGATAGAAAGTCCATTCGTAGTTGTATTTGATAAAATTGGTATCCCTTATGCTGCAGATATTATAAATTTTGTTATTATTACAGCAGTACTATCAGTAGCGAATTCTGGATTATATGCAACTTCTCGTATGCTATGGTCTATGTCTAATCAAGGGATGATTAGTCCGATTTTTGGTAAGTTATCTAAAAATGGTGTTCCAATTTATGCATTAATTGTAAGTACCATTGTTGGTTGTCTCTCTTTATTATGTGGTATATATGCAGAGGATACAGTTTATTTATGGCTTCTTTCCATTGCAGGATTCGGTGCAATATTGGTCTGGGCATCTATTGCTTTATCTAATCTCTTGTCTAGAAGAACATACTTAAAGCAAGGAGGAGATATTAAGGACTTGAAATTTAAAACACCATTGTATCCATTTGTGCCACTTCTTGCTTTGGTATTAAACTTAACGGTAATTGTTAGTATGGCGTTTATTCCGGAACAACGAATGGCACTATATTGTGGAATTCCATTTATGATTGTTTGTTTATTGTTTTACCGTGTTACAAAAAATAAGAAAAGTAAAATGGAACGTATTGAAAAGACGGATACAACAGAAGTGCAAAGTTTGTGATGAGATTCTAATTTATGAATGAGTAAGAAAAGGTTCATCTTAAGTTATAGATTATTAGAGACTGTTAAATTGTAAACAGTCTCTTTTTTTGTAAAAATAAAAGCTGAAACATACTATGTATGCAAAGGGGAATTTGTAATGAATCAGGCAATTTCACAGTTAGTAGAACAAATCGATTCACGAAAAGAAGAGCTACTAGAACTTACAAAAACATTAATCCGTTTTGAAACACCAGCACCACCAGCAAGAAATACAAGTGAAGCACAGCAATTTGTCGCTGATTTTTTAATGAAACGTGATTTTATAATTGATAAATGGGATGTCTATCCCAATGATCCGAATGTTGTTGGTGTAAAAAAGGGGACAGCTAGTGATTCGAACAAAAGTTTAATTATTAATGGGCATATGGACGTGGCAGAAGTATCAGTGGATGAGAACTGGGAAACGAGCCCTTTTGAACCATTTGTGAAAGATGGATGGCTAGTTGGGCGTGGTGCAGCTGATATGAAAGGTGGATTAGCTGGTGCCTTATTTGCGATTCAGCTTTTGCAAGAAGCTGGAGTTGAATTACCTGGGGATTTGATTTTTCAGTCAGTAATTGGAGAAGAAGTAGGAGAAGCAGGCACACTTCAATGTTGTAAACGTGGATATGATGCTGATTTTGCAGTTGTTGTGGATACGAGTGATTTACATATGCAAGGCCAAGGCGGTGTCATTACAGGGTGGATTACTGTAAAAAGCATACAAACATTTCACGATGCAACGCGTAGACAAATGATTCATGCTGGTGGCCGTTTGTTTGGAGCAAGTGCAATTGAAAAAATGATGAAAATTGTGCAAGGTTTGCAAGAGTTAGAAAGGCACTGGGCGGTAATGAAAACATATGAAGGGTATCCATCAGGAACAACAACGATTAATCCAGCTGTTATTGAAGGTGGGCGTCATGCAGCATTTATTGCAGATGAATGCAGGCTCTGGATTACAGTACACTTCTATCCGAATGAAACACATGACCAGGTTGCAAAGGAAATTGAAGAGTATATTGGCAGGGTGGCTGCGGCTGATCCATGGCTTCGTGAAAATCCACCACAGTTTGAATGGGGTGGGGAATCAATGATTGTTGACCGGGGTGAAATATTTCCTTCACTAGAAGTAGACAAAGAGCATCCGGCAGTACAGAAACTTGCTGCGGTACATGAATCTACATTACACCGCAGCGCAACTCTAGATATGTCAGCAACAGTAACAGATGGTGGGTGGTTTAGTGATTTTAATATTCCAGCTGTTATCTACGGGCCAGGTACGTTAGAAGAAGCACATTCTGTAAACGAAAAAGTTGAAATTAGCCAGTTAGTTGAGTTTACGAAAGTTATTACCGCTTTTATATATGAATGGTGTCATACACAAAAATAAGAAAGATTTAAGGTTTTTCTAATAAAAGGATAAGGTATATCGTGTAATATGAAAGTACCTGTCGTGGAATCGTACAAACTTTGATGTTTGTACGATTTTTTTAGTCCTTCAAAATATATGAATGATAACATAATACTAAAGGTAGTAAGGGGGAATGTAAGTGAATTTGAATCAACAGGCAATTGAATTACTTGAGAAAAATGAATATGAAGAGGCATTCAAACTTTTTGAAAGAGCGTTACAAGTGTCACGAGATGTTCAATCGTTGAACAATCTTGCTTGGATATATAGTTATGAAGAAGATGATATTGAAAATGCCCTAGTACTTATTAGAGAAGCTATAGATATGAAGCCGAAATCTTATTTTCCATATAATCTTTTAGGAGAAATTTATATAAAGAAAAAAATGTGGGGGGATGCTTCTAATATTTTGCTTCAGTCTATTGCGATTCAGCCGTCCATTGAAGCATACAAAAACTTAGGGATAGCTAAGTATCACCTTAGAGAATTAGAAGAAGCATCGAAATATTTTCTTATGGGTGCGAGCAATTCGGATTATTATATGTATAGTCATATTAAATGTTTGATTGAACTTGGCAAAGCAACTGAAGCGAAGAATACATTAGATTCGTTTTCGGAGGATGATAATGATTTTGTAGGAGCAATCGAAGTTGCAGAATTGTATGTAGAAATGGGATGTTTTAAAGAAGCAACTGTCTGGTTTGAAAAAGGTCGGAAAGAGTATGGGAATGAACCGAATTGGATAAGTAGATATATTTATTCACTGTTAAAAGAGAATGCCCTAACATATGCCGAAGAAATAATCAGTAAGGTAATTGAACAGACAGATGAACTTATTCAAGAGATTCTAGACGAAGAGTGTGATGAAGCATGGACAGAAAGTGATAAGGAAGAGCGTGTTAGAGAGTTAGTTCAAGATAAGGAAGAGTATTGTCATATGATAGAGAAGATTATGTCTGGATATATTCCACAAATGGAATTTGAAATACCGCTTGCTACAGATTGTTATTTGTTTGGATGTAGACGTCATAATCATCCTGAATATCAAGGGTAGTTAACTTGCTATTATAGCTGGATTTGTATTAATTCTGACAGGCATTGATTAATGGATGTAAAATGAGAAACAATATTTGAGTATTTCCACGGAAATATAACAAACCGTTGCATATATCGACATGCTTCTCGTCATACTAACAGTGATTTCTTTTAAGAAAGGGGTATGAATATGGGACGTGGTAAATCTTTTGATCATAAGAAAAAGGGGCATGATCATAAGCCGCCTAAAGGGGCCTTCATTCATAAAGATGTAAATGAGCATACGTTAGAAGAGGAAGAATTACCTGTTAATATTGAAACGTATAAAAATAGTTTGAAGAAACATTAAAGCACCTATATAGGTGCTTTTTTAGCGTATATCTTCAATTAGCTGCTGTGATTCTTCATACATTTCATACTCACCGAGCACTTGAATACAACGCCATTTTAACTCTTCAATACTGGGCTCAAGTTCTTCGGGGAGGACATGATGAATGTCTTCAAGCCCCATGCCAAAATGAATAAGCTCTAGAACTTGATCATCAATATTTCGATCCATTAATAATTCCAATACTTCTAAATTGAATATGTATCGATAAGCTTCATCGGGGGAAACAACCTTGAGTTTTAAGCTTTCTACAATACTAAGTATAAAAAGAAGAATGGTTTTCTCTAGGACAGGCTTTTCCTCCATTTGAAAAATAAGTTTCATTTCTTTTACACCTCCACCGTATAGCGTTAGGTTGTACTATATTATTCGGGAAGGGGGAGCAAATATGCATAATAAAAAAAGTTATCCTATCGAACGAAGTGGGGGAGGATAACTTTTTTATTTGTTGGAATTTGAAATTTAATTATAAATAATGCCGAAAATCGTCATTAGAATCCTTTTTTAAAAAATGCTCCAACCTTCTTGAGCAGAAAGCAATTCTAATATTTTAAATCCAGCAATACTATTTCCATTTGCATCTAGAGCTGGTCCGAAAATACCGATTCCCATTTCTCCTTTTACACAACCGAAAATCCCACCAGCGACACCGCTTTTTGCGGGGATTCCAACACGAATCGCAAATTCTCCAGATTCATTGTACATGCCGCAAGTTACCATAAAGGTTTTACAAATTTTTGTGATATGTTTTGGGATAATTTGTTTTTTCTTATATGGATCGTAGCCATCCATTGCAAAAATTAAACCAATACGTGCTAGATCAATGCAATTTACTTCGATTGCACATTGACGTGTGTATAAATCCATTAATTCTTCGATATTACCATCAATGATGCCGTTTTGCTTCATATAGTAGCAAAGAGATCGATTTAAGTAAGCAGTTTCTAGTTCAGAGATGGCTACTTTGGAAGAGTAATTAATTGTAGGATTGTCTGTAATATCACGTACAAAGCGAAGAATTCGTTCCATTTTCTCTTCGTTACTATCTCCTGTAAGCATACTTGTAATAGCTAGCGCACCTGCGTTAATCATTGGATTAAGAGGTTTAGAAGGACTAGTTGTTTCTAGCTTAATAATAGAATTAAATGGGTCGCCAGTTGGCTCCATTCCAACTTTAGAGAATACATATTCTTCACCACGATCTAAAAGTGCGAGAGCGAGTGTAATTACTTTTGAAATACTTTGAAGAGTAAAAAGTGTTTGTGAGTTACCAGCATGGATGTATTCGGTCTCTTTATGATAGATAGCAATTCCTAAATCGTCTGGATTTGCATTTCCTAGTTCGGGGATATAAGTAGCAAGTTTACCTTTTTTTGTATAGGGTTTTACTTGTTCTAGCAACTGTTGTAAGTTGTTTGTCTCGATGCACTGCATAATACCAACGCTCCTGTTCCTTTTTCACTAAGTTTACGGTTCCCTATAAACTTGGAAATAAATAATAACATGAAAAAGTGGAATGATAAAATGAAACTTATATATGAGTAAGAATTGGCTAAAAGATATAAACCTTGTTTTAGGTGGGAGAGAGGATCCGACCATGCATAGAAGCGGTCAAATCCTTTTCCTGCCCCGTGCCAAGTAAAACAAAGAGGGCAAACGAGTGCAGGTCACCTTTTGTTCTTCATAGCCGTGGCTTATATGTTAGAAAATCAAAATAGTTATATATATCCCGTTCCATTGTTTTTTTATTTAAAACGTTAATAGAAAGGATAATTTACCTTTTATATAACAGTTTGGAAATAGGAAAGATATCCATAAAAAGTTCATAAATAAAAACTACACATCTATACAACTATATGTTATTATGATTATGTGATAGAAAGCGTTTTCTAAACGTATTTATAATGGTAACGATTTCATAAATTGAATAGGAGGAATTACAATGTTGCAGTTTTTACAACGTATTGGTAAAGCATTAATGCTTCCAATCGCAGTGCTACCAGCAGCAGGATTATTGCTTCGTTTAGGACAACCAGACGTGTTCGATATTCCTGTTATGGCACAGGCCGGTGCAGCAATCTTTGATAACTTAGCACTTATTTTTGCAATTGGTGTTGCAATCGGTTTGTCTGTTGATGGTAGTGGTGCCGCAGGTCTTGCTGGTGCAATTGGTTATTTAGTTATGAAGAATACAACTGATACATTAAGTAAAGGGTATTCTGCTGCAGAGCTAAATGATAAATTAAAGGGTGTTCAAGACTTATTAGGATCAGTTGATCCAAGTAAGTTAGCGGATACAATGACAAAAGTTTCAAAAGCGGCAGCGTTAACGCCAAAGATAAATATGGCCATACTAGGCGGTATTATTGCTGGGGTTGTTGCTGGGTTATTATATAACAAGTTCCATAAAATCAAATTACCAGAATGGTTAGGGTTCTTTGCAGGAAAACGTTTTGTACCAATTATTACTTCTATCGTTATGCTTCTTCTAGGGTTAGTATTCGGTCAAATTTGGCCAACAATCCAAAGTGGTATTGATACAGTAGCGCACGGCATTGTAAACTTAGATGCAATCGGTGCAGGGTTATTCGGTTTATTAAACCGTTTATTAATTCCAATTGGTTTACACCATGTAATGAACACATATTTCTGGTTTGTACTTGGTGACTTTACAAATGCAGCCGGTGATGTTGTTCATGGTGATATTGCACGCTTCTTTGCACAAGACCCATCAGCTGGTATGTTTATGACTGGTTTCTTCCCAATCATGATGTTCGGTTTACCAGCAGCATGTTTTGCAATGATTGCGGCAGCTAAACCAGAAAAACGTAAAATGGTTACAGGGATGTTAGGTGGGCTTGCTTTAACATCATTCTTAACTGGTATTACAGAACCAATTGAATTCTCATTCATGTTCTTATCACCAGTATTATACGGTATCCATGCTGTATTAACAGGTATTTCTTTATTTGTAACAACAACACTTGGCATTCACGATGGTTTCTCATTCAGTGCCGGTGCGATTGATTACTTCTTAAACTTCGGTATTGCAACAAAACCGTTATTATTAGCGGGAATTGGTTTAATTTATGCAGCAATTTACTTTGTAGTATTCTATTTCTTAATTAAGAAGTTCAACTTGAAAACTCCAGGTCGTGAAGATGACGATGAGTTAGCTGCAGAGGGAGACGCACCAGTGGCAGGTTCTATCGGTGAAACTTACGTGGCAGCATTAGGCGGAAAAGACAACTTAACAGTTATTGATAACTGTGCAACTCGCTTGCGTTTGCAAGTGAAAGATGCAAACTTAGTAAATGAGCCAGCATTAAAACGTGCCGGTGCAAAAGGTGTTATGAAATTAAGTAATACAAGCGTACAGGTTATCGTAGGTACAAACGTTGAGTCTGTCGCTGATGACATGAAGAAACATGTATAAATAATTAGATAAGAGGATATCCCTAAAGGCTGGATTAGACTAGTCTTTTAGAGGATATCCTCTTTTTTATATAGGGAATCTTACTTTAAAAAAATTCTTTTCTTATTTCAAACATATTGGTTGGTTATAACTTCATCACATGATAAAGTAAGAATGGTATGAAATGAAATTTCCAATAGTTAGGGGAATTTAAAGGTTATATTTTTGTGAAGTGATTAAATTATTTGGTCAGTAAGGGGAAAAAAGAATCATGAATGAAGAAAAGGATAGTGCAAGTATGAAAGCTCGTAGACCGGTTACATATATAAAAAGAACGAGCATTCTTATTGTATTGTTTTTGCTTGTATATTTCGGATATACAAAAATTACTGCACATACTAAAAAAGAGAATACGTTAAAAGCAACGACAGAAGTAAAGAAAGAAACGGAACAAAAACAATTAGAACAACCTCCAGAAGGCACGCAGCAAGCAAAGGCAGCGGAAAAAACTGTCGAAGGCCCGCCACAAGAAATTAACGAGAATGCTGAGTTAGACAATTATTTAAAAGATAAAAATTTTAGTGGAACAGCAGTTGTTGTGAAAAATGGTAAAGTACTTTTGAATAAGGGCTACGGGATGGCAAATCAAGAGAAAAAAATACCGAATAATTCACAAACAACATTTTATATTGGTTCAATTTCAAAGGCATTTGTAGCTACAGCGATTATGCAGCTAAAAGATCAAAATAAACTTCAAACAGAAGATACAATAGCAAAATATATTCCTGATTTTCCGAGAGGTAACGAAGTAAAGTTAGTTCATCTATTGACACACACATCGGGAATTCCTGAATATGAGGCAGGAGAAGGCGATATTTCTCACGAGGAATTGTTGAAGCGAATTGGACAACAAAAACGTTTGTTTAATCCAGGTGAAAAATGGAAGTATTCGGATTCAAATTACTCAATACTTGGTTACATCGTTGAGAAAGTTAGCGGGCAACCGTTAGAAGAGTATATTAAACAACATATTTTTGATGTTGTAGGGATGAAACAATCAGGTTTCGGAACGGAATTAGAGAAAACAAAGTATCCTTCGACTGGTTACAAGGTTGTAAATAATAATATGACAGTTCCTGCTATTCCAAATATGTCACAATTATATGGAAATGGTGATATATATACGAGTGCAAATGATTTATATTTATTTAATGAAGCACTATTTTCTGGGAAGCTAATATCTAAAGAGAGCTATGAGCAAATGTTTACAGCATTTAAAAAAGATTATGGATTTGGTTGGTATGTAAATCCGGGAAGTTACTCTAATCATGGTGTAATGCCTGGATGGAATTGCTTAAATGGATTTAGTAGAAGTGGGAATGTGTATGTTATTTTATTATCTAATATTCAAAATAATATTAAATCATTTGGTACGCTTAATAATGATATTTATACAATGCTACAGCATATTGAAGTGTAAGAGATTATCCTCTGGGGTAGTCTTTTTTTTATGAGTTGAGGCAGAATCTATTTATTGAGATAATGAAAAAAATGGAAAGGAAGGAGGAGGTTATGAGTATTCATAAGCACCATGCGCGTAATGCGAGGCGAACTTTACTTTTAGCTATTATTGTATGGATTATTATTGTGATTGGATGCGTAGTGGAATATCAAAATGGAACACTTCTTAGTTCGGAAAAGGGGATTCTAGAATTAATAAGTATTATGTTACCGGCGTGTATTCTATTGATTTATAGTTTGGTAGAAAAGAGCAGAGCTAAGAGGATAGAAAAGATTGTTCAAGGGAAAGAAATTTCCTTATTGTTGGAGCAAAGAAGATTTGTAGTTCGTAGGGAAACTAATTTTTTTACGGCAGTTACATACTTTGGGCTAGAGGGAAATACAATGGGGATGCTCAAAGAAAAATATGATTCTAAAATTCAAACGATATGGAAAAGTATCTTATCCTTTTTCTTTAAAGGAATGAATGAGCAACAATTTTATTTATTAAATGAATTAGGTGAAGAGCTGTTAGTAATTAAGAAAAAAAGAGGTGTACGGAATTCATATACATTTTATAGCATAATGGGAGAGAGAATCGGTGAATTCAATCAATTGTTAAGCTTAACAAAATGGGAGTGGAGCTTCCTATCATCTGAAGGAAAAGAAATCGGGAAAGTTACAGGAGATTTATCAGGTACATTACAAAAAGGAAAATGGCAAGATGGAACTTATATTGATGTGAAAGAAGACGGGATTCCGTTAGAAGCGGTTCAATATTTCTCTGCAAGTGGGGGATCACTTGTTACAGTATCTGTAGCGAAACATACAGAGTTACAGCGAGCGGTATATTACGCTGTGGCTGCAATTATAACTTTGAAAAATTAAAAAACATCTAAAACATTATCTTCGTTATTCTAGATTATACCTCAATTTAATCAGAAGCTATATCTCATTCATTATGAAAAGAAGTGTACCAAATAGGTACACTTCTTTCTATTCTGTTTTAGAAAAACTATAACAGAATAAGAGAAAAGGGTATTACAGTTTAAAATGGGTATGACTCTTTATACCACAGAATAGGATTCGTTTATAAGGATACCAAAAAAATACAATTAAGGAAAGTCTTAATTTAAAAGAGTTTAAATTAAAGTTAATACTATGTATATAGTAGTATGCTCAATATTTCACAAATGTGTCACAACTACCTCGTTCACTTTTTCAAAAAAGTAGTATTCTAAATGTGTAAGCTGTTATATAAAAAATCTTAGTCCTGTACTAATCAAAAATGGAGGAGATTAGGATGACTCAAGTATTAGAAACTGTAAAAAACGCATGGACAAACTTTAAAGGTGAAAAGTGGAAAGCAGAGATTGATGTTCGCGATTTCATTTTAAATAATGTAAACGTTTTCGAAGGAGACGAATCTTTCTTAGCGGAAGCAACAGAAGCAACGAAACAACTTTGGGATCAAGTAATGGATTTAACGAAACAAGAACGTGATAATGGTGGCGTCCTTGATATGGATACAAGCATTGTTTCTTCTATTACATCTCACGGTCCTGGATATTTAAATAAAGATACTGAAAAAGTAGTTGGTTTCCAAACAGATAAACCATTTAAACGTTCTTTACAACCATACGGTGGTATTCGTATGGCAGAGCAAGCTTGTGAAGCTTATGGATACGAAATGGATAAAGAACTTAGCCGTATTTTCAGAGATTGGCGCAAAACGCATAACCAAGGTGTGTTTGATGCGTATACTCCAGAAATGAGAGCGGCTCGTAAATCAGGTGTTATTACAGGTCTTCCGGATGCATATGGCCGTGGACGTATTATTGGTGACTATCGCCGCGTAGCATTATATGGTGTTGATCGCTTAATAGAAGCGAAAAAAGAAGATTTAAATTTAACTGGTGGCGTAATGAGCGAAGATACAATGCGTTTACGCGAAGAGTTATCTGAGCAAATGCGTGCACTTCAAGAGTTAAAACAAATGGCAGCTTCTCATGGTTTTGATATTTCTAAACCAGCAACAAATGCACAAGAAGCATTCCAATGGTTATACTTCGCTTATCTTGCAGCGATTAAAGAGCAAAACGGGGCAGCAATGAGCCTTGGACGTACTTCTACATTCTTAGATATCTTCATTGAAAGAGATATTGAAAATGGTACATTAACAGAAGAAGAAGCGCAAGAAATTGTTGATCACTTCATCATGAAATTACGTCTTGTAAAATTCGCAAGAACACCTGATTACAATGAATTGTTCTCTGGTGATCCAACTTGGGTAACTGAATCTATCGGTGGTATGGCACTTGATGGTCGCCCATTAGTAACGAAAAACTCATTCCGTTTCTTGCATACATTAGATAACTTAGGACCAGCTCCAGAGCCAAACTTAACAGTTCTTTGGTCTAAACAATTACCAGAGAACTTTAAAAACTACTGTGCGAAAATGTCTATTCAAACATCTGCAATTCAATATGAAAATGATGACATTATGCGCCCAGAGTATGGCGATGATTACGGTATTGCTTGTTGTGTGTCTGCAATGAGAATTGGTAAGCAAATGCAGTTCTTCGGAGCTCGTGCAAACTTAGCTAAGACACTATTATATGCAATTAATGGCGGTAAAGATGAAAAATCAAAAGAACAAATTGGACCTGAATTTGCAGCTATCACTTCTGAAGTATTAGATTACGAAGAAGTTATGCGTAAATTTGATATGACAATGGAATGGCTAGCAGGTTTATATTTAAACACATTAAATGTTATCCATTATATGCACGATAAATATAGTTATGAACGTATTGAAATGGCACTTCATGATACAAATGTTCTTCGTACAATGGCAACAGGTATCGCGGGCTTATCTGTAGTAGCTGATTCTTTAAGTGCAATTAAATATGCAAAAGTAAAACCGATTCGTGATGAAAACGGTATTGCAGTTGACTTTGAAATTGAAGGTGATTTCCCTAAATATGGTAATAATGATGATCGCGTAGATGAAATCGCAGTAAATCTTGTAAAAACATTTATGAACAAGCTTCGTAAACATAAAACATACCGTAATTCTGTTCATACAATGTCAATCTTAACTATTACATCTAACGTTGTATATGGTAAGAAAACAGGTAACACTCCAGATGGTCGTCGTACTGGTGAACCGTTTGCACCAGGTGCAAATCCTATGCATGGACGCGATACAAAAGGTGCACTAGCTTCACTATTATCTGTTGCAAAATTACCTTATGAAGATGCGCAAGATGGTATTTCTAATACATTCTCAATTATTCCAAAAGCGCTTGGTAAAGAAGATGATGTACAAGTTAAAAACTTAGTATCTATGCTTGATGGATATGCAGTGAAAGAAGGACATCACTTAAATATTAACGTATTTAACCGTGAAACATTAATGGATGCAATGGAACATCCTGAAAAATATCCACAATTAACAATTCGTGTATCTGGTTACGCAGTTAACTTCATCAAATTAACTCGTGAACAACAAATCGATGTAATTAACCGTACAATGCATGAAAGTATGTAAGTAAAAAGTTTCCCTCTGTTTTTATAAAAACAGAGGGAGGCTGTTTCAATAGAGGAGGAAGTTAACATGGTAAAAGGAAGAATTCATTCTGTAGAGTCTTGTGGTACTGTTGATGGCCCAGGAATTCGTTATGTCATATTTACACAAGGGTGTCTATTACGCTGCCAATATTGTCATAATGCTGATACGTGGGAGATCGGTAAAGGAAAAGAAATAACAGTTGAAGAAGTGATGCAGGATGTTACATGTTACCTTCCTTTTATTGAAGCTTCCGGTGGTGGCATTACAGTGAGCGGTGGAGAGCCATTATTGCAGTTAGATTTTTTGATTGAATTATTTAAGAAATGTAAGGAAATTGGAATTCATACGACAATTGATTCTTCCGGAGGGTGCTATTCTGAAGAGCCGGAGTTCCAAAGAAAATTAGATATTTTAATGGACTATACAGATTTAGTATTATTAGATTTAAAACATATCGATCCTAAAAAGCACCGTAAATTAACTGGTAAAACGAATGAACATATTCTACAATTTGCCCGTTATTTATCTGATAAACAAAAACCAATTTGGGTAAGACACGTATTGGTCCCAGGTGTTACAGATAGTGAAGAAGACCTGCAGAGATTATCTAGCTTCATTCAAAGTCTTTCTAACGTAAAGAAAGTAGAAGTCTTACCATATCACAAACTTGGTGTATATAAATGGGAAGCGCTTGGACATAAGTATCCTCTTGAAGGTGTAGAACCTCCAACAGAAAAAAATGTTCAAAATGCAAAAAATATTTTACAAGCAGTCTAATCCAAATTAAGGATTAGACTTTTTGTTTTCCATTAATAAATTCTAGAGTATATCTGAAGAAAAGAGTATACTGAAAGTAGAATATCCATATTTTTGTAAAGAAATAAGAGGATAAATTTACATAATTGTAAAGGGAAAACCAAATAGTAACAAGAATTAAGAAGTAGCAGGGCGAGTATCATGAAGTATGATCATTTGTAAGTTATTGCGAAAGCTCTTGTAGGAAAGTATAATATAAAGATATGAGCACAGATAGGATTAAGGGGTCAATCTTATATGCTTTGCATATCCACGACAGGTACATAGCTAACATGAAAGTGTTGGAATCCAAACATGTAATTTTTTTTAGGAAAATGTTTTTCCTATTGTCGTATATGCAATATGGAAAAGCGAAAAAGCTAGGAGTGGATTTGTTTGATAAAAAACCCCAAGGTTTTAATATTAACTGCACATTACGGTAATGGTCATGTGCAAGTAGCAAAAACATTAGCACAAACATTTCGTCAAAAAGGAATTGAAGATGTGATTGTGTGTGATCTATTTGGAGAGTCACACCCAGTCATAACGGATATTACAAAATACTTATACTTAAAAAGTTATACAATAGGTAAAGAGCTATATCGCTTATTTTATTACGGTGTGGAAAAGATTTACGATAAGAAAATTGCATCGTGGTATGCGAATTTTGGGAGAAAACGTTTAAAAGTACTATTACATGCAGAGAAACCAGATATTGTTATTAATACATTTCCAATTATTGCAGTGCCAGAATTGAAAAAGCAAACAGGTTTTTCAATTCCTGTTTATAATGTGTTAACAGATTTTTGTTTACACAAAATATGGATTCATCGTGAAGTAGATCGTTATTTTGTAGCGACAGATTATGTGAAAAAAGTAATGGTTGATATTGGTGTACCTTCAGAGCAAATCGTAGAAACTGGGATTCCAATTCGTAAAAACTTTGAATTAACTATTAATCCAGAAATCCTGTATAGTAAATATCATTTATCTCGTGAGAAAAAGATTTTACTTATTGTAGCAGGTGCTCACGGTGTATTAGGAAATGTAAAAGAATTATGTCAATCATTTATGACAGTCCCTAATCTTCAAGTAGCTGTTGTTTGTGGGAAAAATGAAACTTTAAAACAAGAGCTATTAGGACTCAAGGAACAAAATCCTGAGGTATTAAAAGTATTTGGCTATGTAGAGAATATAGATGAGTTATTCCGTATTACCTCTTGTATGATTACAAAACCAGGAGGCATTACGCTAAGTGAAGCAGCAGCTTTACAAGTACCTGTCATTTTATATAAACCAGTACCGGGGCAAGAAAATGAAAATGCAATATATTTCGAAAACAAAGGAGCTGCACTTGTAATTCGCGAAGATGAGGATGTTTTTGCGAAAACAAAGGCACTACTAGAAGATGATAGGAAGCTCTTACAAATGAAAGAAGCGATGGGAAGTATCTATCGTCCAGAGCCAGCTTGCCACATTGTAGATGCAATTTTAGAAGAAAACCATGTGCAATCTAATCATATGCCGATTAAGTCGCCAGCTTTTGCCCAATCTTTTACGTAATATGAAACCCTCTTTGTATTTTGGGAGAGGGTTTTTTGTTTTGCGTGAATTTAGTATAGGAAATAGAATTATAAGAAGGTATATATACATTGACTGTTAATAAAGTTGTAAGCTTTTATATTTTCGTTGTATGTTATCCACAAAAGAATACGGTTTCAATAGACGATAAAGTCGGAATATTAACAATGATATCCACATTATCCACAATTTTCAGAAAAAATATCCACAAATTAAACACAATATATGTGATTAAGTTTAGAGCAATCCAAAATAACTATTGAATTTATACACAATTCTATTAATTCTGTGGATAAAGTTTTCCACAAAAAATACTCCTTATAATATAAGGAGTAAATCTTTACTTTATAATTACACACCTTTAGGGCGATATCCTGCTGCGCGATCCGCTCTGCGAAACTCTCGCTGATAAAGAACCTCTTGTGTACTATTTAATGTATTTCTTGCTTTTTCACGTTTCTTTCTATCCATTACAGTTCACCTCGTGTCATAAAGTTATTACCTATCGTTTCCAATGACACAAAGAGATATACACAATAAACAAGTATATTCGCTTTATAATTTATATAAATACGCGTTGAAAGACCGACATACAATCATTCCTTTTAGGTGGGAGAGAGCATACGGGTCAGTATCTTTTTTAGCCCAATGCCATATGAAAACAGAAGGAGAAAATCAGTGGAGAACTTCTTTTATTTTCATAACCGCGACTTATATGTCGGAAAATTAAAATGGATATATATAGTTACATTTTAAGCTTCTTTTAAATGATGTGTATCTTGGAATGCAGTGTCGCGCATTGTAGCAAGTGTATATTGATCTTTAACAATCTCATATAGGTTATACACGTCCAGATTTTTGTTGATTTGATCATAAACAGCTTTTCTAGTTTCATTTGCTAGGTTTACATATGATAATTTTTCCGCTGCTTTCATCGAACGAATATTTACTTTGCGAATGCGCATAAAGATTGTTTCAATATCTAACTCATAGAAAAGCTCGCTGAAAAAAGCATCTTTTGCTAATTTATTATATCCCTGGCCATGATAAGGTTTTCCAAGCCATGTGCCAAGAAACCCAGCTTTTTCTTGCACATCAAATAAAGTAATCGTGCCGATAGGGTTTCCCCATTCATCTAAAATGGTACGTGAGATTAATTCACCACGATCTTCGGCTTCAATTGTTTGTTTTGTTAAAAATAGAAATTCTTCATATGAATAAGCCTTTTGACGCACAAAAGGGAAGACAGCTGGATCCACCATTAAATCGTATAGAACGTGGCTGTCGTGTAAGTCGCGTCTTTTTAACATACTAACTCCTCCTCATATGAGGGTAGCATGACGAAAAAACACCCCACCCTCGAAATTTTTATATCAACCTTTAAAAAATTTCGGGGTGGGAATCGAACCCACTAGAACCAGTCTATAACGCTGGTGGCGCACCATTTGCCTTCCCCATTCATCAATTTGAAATGAATCATCACGACACAAATTGATTATGGTTTCATTCAGTTTATAATCGTATAATACTTTATCTAGTCAAAAAAATAAACTAGTTTTTTTTATTTTTTTTGTAAATTATTTCTCCGTCAATCATAGTTAGTACGGGCTTGGCTAAATAATGGAATGGGTGATGTGTCCATAATACAAGATCAGCATCTTTTCCGGCCTCAATACTTCCAATCCTTTTCTCTAAACGTAGGTTTCGAGCAGGGATGATTGTAATTCCTTCTAATGCAATTTTTTCATCTAATCCTTCCCTGACAGCGATGGCTGCACAAATATTTAAATACTGAATTGGAGTATAGGGGTGGTCTGTTGTGATAGAAACTTCTATCCCATGCTTGGATAAAATATGGTACGTATCCCATGATTTATTTTTTAGTTCAATTTTTGATCGGCGTGTTAATGTTGGGCCAACAGATATTTTTAAGTTTTGGTTGGCAAGCTCTTTTGCAATAAAGTGTCCTTCTGTACAGTGTTCAATACGTAAATCAAGATTAAATTCTTTTGCGAAGCGAAGAGCGGAAAGAATGTCATCTGCCCGATGAGCATGCATACGTACTGGAATTTCTCGGCGCAGTGCTTTTAGAATAGGAAGCATTCGAAAGTCTGCTTCATTACCATAATGTTGTGCTTCGTAAAAAGATTCACGAAGCAACCCCATAATCCCCATACGAGTAATGGATTCTTTTGTGCCATTACTATGAACTCTTTTTGGATTTTCTCCAAATGCAATTTTTAATCCGGCAGGTTCTTGAATAATCATATGATCGATACAGGTTCCAGCAGTTTTAATTACGCATGTTGTTCCGCCGATAATATTTTGACTTCCGGGCATAACATGTGCAGTTGTAACCCCATTTTGAACTGCATCTTGAAAAGCAATATCAAATGGATGGATACCATCTATAGAACGAATATGTGGTGTTAATACTTCAGATGTTTCATTGGCGTCATTTCCCGCCCATCCAGTTCCTTCATCGTATAGTCCAAGATGAGTATGCACATCGATAAATCCTGGTAAAAGGTGAAGGGCTCTTGCATTAATCACAGTCATATCTTGAGTTGGCTCAATATTTGGTTTTACCGCAGTGATTTTATTGTGTTTAACCAATACATCTCCTTGAAATTTAGGAGATGTAATGGGGTATACAGTCGCTTGCTTAAATAGCGTTTTCATAGGTACCTCATTTCCATTGGTTCATAATCTTTAGACTAGCGAAGAGAACAATTCGAAAGATTTATTTTAAAAGTACTACATTGTATGCGATGTGATATTTTGTAATGCATGCTTTAATGTAGAAAAAGAATATTGGTATCCGTGCTTCATTGCTTTGTCAGGCAATACATATTGTCCTTGCAAAACAAGCATACTCATTTCGCCAAGTAAAGCATGTAGTACAAATGATGGAACGGGAAGCCAATGGGGGCGATGTGTCATAACAGAAAGTGTTTTCCCGAACTCTTTCATTGTTGTAGGTTCTGGAGCTGTAATGTTAAGAGGTCCTTCTATCTCTTTTGTGTGTATTGCAAAATCGATCATACGGATGACATCATCTAGATGAATCCAAGATAGCCATTGATTACCTGAACCAATTGTCCCACCAATAAATAATTTGTAAGGGAGCAACATTTTAGGAAGCGCACCACCATCTTTTCCTAAAACGATTCCAAAGCGTGTATAGATGGTTCGAATCCCGAGAGAAGTTGCGTTAGATGCTGCTTCTTCCCATAGTTTTACTGTGGTTGCTAAAAAGTCACTGCCATTTTCTTTGTTCTGTTCTGTAAAGGTTTTTGTTTCAGATGTACCGTAATAGCCAATTGCGCTAGCGTTAATAAAAGTATGGGGTTTCTTTTGTAATGTTTGTAATTGCCTAATGAGACTATTTGTTGTATGAAGGCGACTCGCTACAATATTTTCTTTCTGCTTTTTTGTCCAGCGACCATTATTAATAGATTCTCCAGCTAGATTCACAACAACATCAATAGAAGTGAGGGGAAACTTATGTGAGCGCGTATCCCATTGGATATAGCAAATGTTAGAGTTGAGAGGATTCTTCCTTTTTTTTCGGGTGAGGATGTAAATTGTATATCCTTTTAGGCTTAAAAAATTAGCCAATGCTTTACCGATAAAACCAGTTCCTCCAGAAATTGCGATTTTCAACTGGGTTTCCTCCTCATTATATATATTCATGAAAAACAAAATTGTTCCGCACTATGTTAAAATAGTAGCGAGGTGAAGAATATGGCTGTCATTACAAAAATAGAAGTACAAAAACGAACGAAAGAACGCTTTAATATTTATATTGATAAAGGACAAGGTGAAGAATACGGATTTAGTGTAAATCAAGTAACCTTAATCAAATACGGTTTGCAAAAGGGGTTAGAAATTGATGAAGTAGAGTTAGCAAATATTTTGTACAATGAAGAAGTACAGAAAGCATATTTACAAGCAATTTCTTATTTATCCTATCAAATGCGGACGAAACAAGAAGTAGAAGAGCACTTACGAAAAAAGGAAATTGGACAAGCCATCATCTCTGAAGTTGTTTCGAAATTATTACATGATCACTATATTAATGATAGAGAGTATGCCATTTCATATGTGCGAACTCATAGTAACGTGAATCAAAAAGGACCGACTATTATTAGACGGGAACTTCTTGGTAAAGGTGTCCAAGATATAATTATTACTCATAGTTTACAAGAATATCCGAAAGAGAAGCAAATTGAAAATGCTTTTGAACTTGTGGAAAAAAAGAAAAAATCCTATCAAAAGCATTCTTTTTTACAAATGAAACAAAAGTTAGAAGAAATGTTAGTCCGTAAAGGATATAATCGTGATGTGATTCAAATTTGTCTAGAAGAATTAAAAGAGGACAAGGATGAAATACAACAACAAGAAGCGTTGTTATATCATGGAAATAAGTATCATGAGAAGCATAAAAAGCATGATAGATGGACATATGAAAATAAGATGAAACAAGCATTATATCGAAAAGGATTTTCCATTGATGAGATAGAGACATTTTTACAAATGAAACGTGAAGAGGGATGAGAGAATATGATGAATATGCCAAAACGTTATAGCGAGATGACACCACATGAGCTAAGAGAGGAAATTGGCATTTTAAAAGAACAGGCTGTGAAGGCAGAACAGCTTGGTATAATAAATGAGTTTGATGTATTAATGAGGAAAATGGCAATGGCCCGTGCTTATATGACAGATATAAACGCATTTCAGATTGGTGAAACGTATGAACTAATAGAAGAACCGGGTGTATTATTTACGATTACGTATTTCAATGGAGTGTTTGCTTGGGGACGCAAGCAAAATGAGACAGAGGAAATTGGTATTCCTATTTCGCTATTACAAGGGAAATAAAAACCAGAGAGCCTTGGCTGCTCTGGTTTTCATTTTTCGTAGTTGTTAAAGGAGATAGGCAATTAAATTTGACGTTTTCTCATTTCGTTTGCCAAAATAATGAGAGATTGGGTTTGTTGCGTCTGTCCATTTACTTGTGCTTTTGCATGTTTCGGACGTGCCCAGGTAGGGTTGAATAATTCAGAACGACGATCTAAATGATTACGGTAGCTCATCTTTATCACCTCATGTAGGAAGTTAATTGTAATAACCTTTTATAATTGACTATTTGTTTACTCTTCCTGATGATTTGCGGCACGCATACGTTCCTGTGGGTGCGTATTAATTGTGCCGTTAGGTCTTTTCGAAGCGAAGCGAGCTTTTGCTTTCGTTGGACCATCGATTTTGCTGTTGTTTTTTGATTCAGACCAAAATTCGGCTTGTCTACCCAAGAAAAACGCCCCCTCATTATAAAATGATACTTACTAAGAAGTATCATTAATAGAATGTGCAAAGTAGAAGAAATTATGCTTAAAGAATAAAGTGAAACTTTCTTCATTGATGGAAAAAATAACAAATTGGTCTTTTGAAGACAGTGTATCCTGTTGTCAGCGATTAGATTGCGGGATAAAATATTTAAATCAATAAAAGGAGAAATAAATCATGAATGATAAGTATGAAATACTAACAAAAGAATTACTTGAAAAAAATAGCTTCCTGTCTTATTCTCAGGCACGTGCATGGATTGAGTTATTATGGGAGGACTTCCAAGTAACGTATGCAAAGTCTGGTCGGTATCAAGGAGAAGAAATGACGGAACAAATTGTAAGAACATGGATTAATAACCATGGTGAACGTCTTCATGAAATTCGCACGAATAATCCGAAATACAGTCATTTAATTAATCAAGACGATCATTTAAAGCATTAAGAAAAGCGACCAAAGGTGGTCGCTCTTTTTAATGGGGAATCAATTCTAATTTTTTTCGAAGTTTTTCTTCACTAAAAATCCATCCAGTATAGGAACTGATAATATTTAAATTTTGATCCAGCTGGACGATTGCAACGAATGGATAATAGTCTTTACTACGGTAGCGTAAATCGATAAAACGCACTTCATAATAGTTGTCGTAATCAAAAATATCCCAACGATACACGGGTGAAAAAGATAAAAAAGCCGAAATGTTTTCATCTTTTTGTGCGGCGGACATAATTTTATTATCTGGAAGTGGAATACGATCAAATTTATCATGCACCATAATATGGCCGCGGTGCCAACGAGCAACGTAGTATTTGTCTTTTGTAGTAATTGCCAAATGATAATGATAAAAGCGGTAGGAAGGAGAAATGATGACTTCCTCTACATTTTCAAATCGTTTGTAAACTACACTTTTGACATTTTGTCTCATTACAATTCGGCCAATATAGTAGACAAACATTAAAATATATGCAGCTAAAGCAGTATATCCTTTGTGGGAGCCGACGAGCATGCAAGCGATAGCGAGTATGTGGATAAAGAAAATAACGGCATCAAATGTATTAATTACACCTAGTGCAACCCACTTTTTTGTAAAAGGTCGTAATGCTTGCGTACCATAAGCGTTAAAAATATCGACAAACACGTGAAGAAAGACGGCAATAAATGACCAAAGTAGTAGATGAAGATAGGACGATTCTGTAAAGAAGACAAAGGCGATGCCGCTTATAAGGAAAGACCAAAGAATAACAGCAGGAATGGAATGAGTGATTCCGCGATGGTTTCGTATATATTTCGCATTATTACGTAATTTTAAGACGGTATCAATATCAGGAATATTGGAGCCGGCAATTGTTGCAAGCATAACCGCTTGTGGTCCGAAGTCACTCTGACTAATGGCTGGATCTAACGTTGCTAAACCACCTAATGTGACGCCCATAACAAGGTGAGTGGCTGTGTCCATGAAAACACACCTCCGTTTTTTTATTAATGTAACTCTTTTTATTCGATACCTCAAGGCATTTGCCTTCTATTTCCTATATCATCTTACTTAAATTTTTTCCTAAAATCTTTATAATAGTACGTATATGCAAAAAAATGAGGGGGATCAAGTTTGACACTTGAAATATTAGACGACTTTAACATAGAGAAGTTTCAACATGATTTAATTAGTTGGTTTGAAAAAGAACAACGTGACTTACCGTGGCGCAAAAATAAAGATCCGTATCGTATTTGGGTTTCTGAGATTATGTTGCAGCAAACACGAGTAGAAGCTGTAAAACCATATTACGCAAATTTTATGGGAAAGTTCCCGACGTTAGAAGCATTGGCATCGGCAGAAGATGAAGAGGTATTAAAAGCTTGGGAAGGCCTCGGTTATTATTCTAGAGCGCGAAATTTACATGCAGCAGTAAAAGAAGTAAAAGAAGTATACGGCGGGAAAGTACCAAATGATGTGAAAAAAATTGAAAAATTAAAAGGTGTCGGGCCGTATACAAAAGGTGCGATTTTAAGTATTGCATATGGAATACCAGAGCCGGCTGTAGATGGAAATGTAATGCGTGTTTTATCCCGTATATTATCGATTTGGGATGATATTGCAAAACCTAAGACGCGAAAAGTATTTGAAGAGATTGTACGTGAAATTATTTCAAAAGAAAATCCTTCCTATTTTAATCAAGGCTTAATGGAGCTAGGTGCGCTCATTTGTATTCCGAAAAATCCAGCTTGTTTACTTTGTCCAGTTCGAGAACACTGCCGTGGTTATGCAGAAGGTGTACAAAAAGAATTGCCGGTCAAAAGTAAGGCGAAAGCTCCTAAAACAGTGCCACTTGTCGCGGGTGTGCTACAAACAGAGGATGGAGATTATGTAATTAACAAAAGACCGAATACAGGATTACTTGCAAACATGTGGGAATTTCCAAACGTTGAAATAAGTGAAGGAATTCGAAATCATAAACAGCAGCTGGCTGATTATATGAAAGAAAATTTTTCTCTTTCTGTTTCAATCGATGAATATGCAATGAACGTTCAACATACATTCACCCACCGTACGTGGGATGTATTTGTATTTTATGGAAAGGTAACAAGTGTTATTAAAGAAACAGATACATTAAAAGTGGTATCGAAAGAAGACTTTGAAAGGTTGCCTTTTTCTAAATCACATCGGACGATTTATGAAGAATGTGTCAAAAAACTTCAACCTTAATGGTTGAAGTTTTTTCGACATAAACATAACAATTACTTACAAATATTTCATATTCCCTTAACAAATGACAAATACAATGAAAGTTGTAATGAAAAATTTAAAGGGGGATAGGAAATGCTTAAAAAAATAATCAGTTCAGCAGTTATAGCGACTTTCTTGCTTCAAACATTAGCTGGGCCAGCTCAGATCATTTTTGCTGAAGAAAGGGAACAAAATCAGCAAGTTCTCATTTCAGAAGTGCATTATACGGATGATTTCCGCTATATCGAATTGTATAATTCATCAGCGAAAGTTATGGACATGAGGAATGTTCAACTGAAGGTCAATGGAAAAGTGCTGAAACTTAAAGATGAAAATGAAAAACAATCTGTACAACCAAAAGAAACGAAGTTAATTGTATTTGGAGATAAAACAGTTAATGAGATTAATGAACGCTATAAGACGGGAATAAAAGAAGATCATGTATTATTTGCTGCTGAAGATTTAAGTGATGAACAAATTAAGATTGAAGTAATGAATGAGAAGAATAAAACGGTAGATGTCATTGAAACAAGAAAAGAGAATAAAGGTATGTCAATTCATTCTTTTTTGAATGAAACAAAAAAAGAGATGAAAAATGAAATACCATCGCCAGGAACTTATACTATATTCCAATCGCAGGGAAAAGAATCAGCATCTACGGAATCCACACAAAAAGAGCAAGTTCAGCCAGACTCTAAACCGCTAGAGCCGGTACCACCAAAAGCTACGCAACCAGAAACTATACAACCAAACTCCAAAGAAGTAATAGAAAAACAACCTACACCAAAAGATAATAGTCAAAAAGAAAAGCAGTTACAAGAAATCGTACATGTACCTAAATTGAAAATTAATGCACAGGAAGATTTACCGATTGAACTTCAGTTAGCCAGTGTATATGATAAGGCAAAAGTAAATCTTGTATATCGTAGTTCCTCTAATTTGTTAGTGAAAAAGCTAGAGATGAATAAAGCTGAGAATAATTTGTACTCTATTATTGTTCCAAAGTTAGATATATGGTCTGATACATTTACATATTGGTTTGAGATTGAACAGGATGGAAAAATGATCACATTTCCAGAAAAGGAACAATTTAAGAGTACTATTGGACATCAAACTGAAGATTATACAAAAAATAGGGCAGTTATGATTACAGAGCTCATGCCAGATACGATAAATATAAATGGGAAAGATGGATATGAGTTTATAGAAATATACAATAATTCAATTGAAGCAATACAGTTGAAAAATTATAAGTTTATTTATAAATATTCCGATACAGGAAGTGAAGATTGGAATATTACAGAAGAGGCGACAATTCCAGCAAAAGGAACGAGAGTGTTTTGGATTAAAAATGAGGGAAATGCGGCGTTATCAAAACAAGATTTTATTCAAGCATATGGTGGAAATATCACTGAGGAACAAGTAATTCAAATTGAAGCAGATGGAATGTCTAATAGCGTTGGAAGAACCATTCAATTTGCTGATCAGTACGGAACTGTTTTATCATCTGCAACATATGAGAAAGAAGATGTAAAGGTTGGTAAAAGTATTGCTTATGCATACAAACATGAAAGTGCTGACATGCAAAAAGTAGGTTTGTTTGAAAAAGAAACACCTGGTGTGCAAATACCATTTCAAGTACCGCTAGAGCCAGTAAAACAATCAGATCAAGTAGATGTTGCGATTGAGCATACGGCATTACCTACTCATATAGCAACAGAAGATTTAACGATTACTGCAAAGATTCAGGGCGGAGAGAATGTAGCTGTTTTGTATACCCAAGATGGCAAGATGGAACATAAAAAATTGCAGATGAACAAAGAAGGAAATAGCGATATTTATAAGGTGACCATTCCTCAAAAAGAGCTATGGGGAAATTCGTTATTTTATAAAATTGTCGTGCAAGGTAATCAAAAAACAATTGAAAAATCTTATGAAACAAAAGTAGAACATAAAAAAATAGATCCGCAAAGCTTACCACCATTTTTAATTACCGAAGTAACACCGGACACGACGAATGTTGGAAAAGCAGATGGATATGAATTTATTGAGGTGTATAATAATAGTAAGCAAGATATTAATTTTAAAGATTATACAATTCGATATCGTTACCCATCTGAAGGGCCAGAGGGAGATCTCATTTGGGGATCTACTCCAGATGGTGTTGTCATTCCATCAGGGCAGGCTCTCGTATTTTGGATTATAAATGGTGAAAACAATGAAAAAACTGTAGCTGATTTTAATAAACAATTTGGCGTGAATTTAGCAGAAAATAAAAATATTGTTAGAATATATTCAAATGGCATGGCGAATGGAAGTGCCCGTGGCATTGTCGTTGCAACAAAGACAGGGAAAGAAATTGCAGCTGCCTACTACAATGATCAAGCAAACCAAGTTGATGTGAAAGCAAATAAGGGAATTTTATATCGCTATCCTCAAGATGGTTCGCAAATTATGCAAAAGATTAGTAGTACAGAGCATAATGCATCCCCAGGAACTATATTCGAAGGGCAAGTACCGGCTGAACGAGTTGCCTTGAAAGAAGATACGATTGTACCGACGATTTCACATAAAGCGGCAGAAGGGCAAATTTCTGAATTTCAAGATCATAAATTGAGTTTTTCTGTTCTTGATAACGAACAAGTGAAAAGTGTGAAATTATATTACAAAACGAATGATAATGCAGAATATAAAGTTGAAAATTTAGTAGAAGATCGTCTAGATAAACAATACCATTATACGATTTACTCGCCTGAATTAATTGGAAAAGAAAAAATAACATATTACTTGGAAGCTTCCGATGGTTTAAATGTAGTGAAAAGTGATGTGTATTCAGTGCAAATAGATGGTGAGAAAGATAAAAGTCCTCTTCGTCTCAATGTAAAAGATGATGAGGTAGTTGCAAATCAAGTTTTGTTAAAAGGAACTTCGTCGTCGGTTGGATCTGAACAACTTTCTCTTTTAGTGGATGGACAGAAAGTAGAGACAAACACATACCGCGCTTTAGAGAAGCCAGCTTATTTTGCATTCGATGTAAAGCAAACTGATTTGTATTTTAAAAATGCGGTTACGATCGGGAAGGACGTATTGCGTGTATTTGATGATACGTATAGTGATTATGTCACATTAACTGTAAAAATTGATCAATCAAAGATTAAATATAACGAGCCATTCAAAATTGATATCAGGTCTGGCACAAAAACGTCTCCATTTGATGATCGAGTGGAAGAGAACAAAGATGATTTTTATTTGAAAAATGCCCGTCTTGTATTAGCGGATGGAACGACTTTATATGATCCGAACTTTGCAAATCCAAATCAGGAATTATCAGTTGGTGATGGAGATACATCAACACCGGTATTTTCATTTGAATTTAAAGTTCCAGAAGAGAAATTTATTTCGAATGCGTACTTATGGGATACAAAGAAAGTGAAGGACGGGAAACATCGAATTGCAGTGCAAGATGGTGTGAATAAAGAAGCTGTTGCGAATGTAAAAGTCGATAATACACCACCGCAGATTTCTACTACAGTACAAAATAAGAAATATAAAGGGAAAATTCCAATTGATGTAACAGTTACAGATGATATAGCAGGAGTAAAGAGTAAAAAAGTAATTTTGGATGGGAAAGAGATTGAAACTCCATATGAAACGTCTTCTGCGCAATTAGCAGCAGGAAAGCATGAGCTGCATATGGAGGCTGAGGATCAAGTGGGAAATCGTCAAGAGAAGACTGTGATGTTTGAAACATGGGCAGAAGATCCGACAGATCCTACCCCTATTTCTCCTAAAGATGGGGAGGGAAATGTGAGTACGAATCCAACACTTGAAGCGAAAGTAACCGATCCAACAAATGATGCAATGAAGGCGACGTTTTATAAAGGGTATGCGTATAAGCCGAATCAAACAGACCACATGAAAATTACTGAAAATATGATAGAACAGGAGCCACCACAAGGCTTTGATGTAAGTGGTGAGAAGAGTTTGAATAAGGATCAGTTAAGCAAAGTTAGTAAAAAAGATGGGAAATATTATACAACAGAATCGACAGAAAAATTTCCATACCATCGTTTTGATGTAACAGTCGCTGCTGACGTAAGAAACGATGATACGGTAGAAGTGAAATGGTACGGTCATTCTCTAGAGGGAAGAAAAGTTACGATGTATGCTTGGAACTACGCGACAAATAAGTGGACAGAGCTTGCATCGGAAATTTCTGGAAACAAAGATTTTGAATTAAAAGGTGCAGTATTAGCGAAAGAATATGTAAAAAATCAAAAAGTAAGTGTGATCGTGCAAGATCAAATTCCAAGTTCACCAAATAAGTTTGATTACACGTTTGTATGGATGTCGGATACACAGTACTACTCCGAAAGTTATCCGTATATTTATAAAAGTCAGGTTGACTGGATTGCAGCACAAAAAGACCCATTAAATATTAAATATGTATTCCATACAGGAGATCTTGTTGATAAGTCATATCAAGAATTTCAATGGCAGCGCGCAGATGAGTATATGAAAGTGCTGGAGAATGCGAAAGTACCGTATGGTGTATTGGCTGGGAATCACGATGTAAACCATAAAGATGAAGACTATACAGCATACTCGAAATATTTTGGGGACTGGCGTTTTAAAGATAAGCCATTTTACGGTGAAAGTTATAAGAACAACCGTGGACATTACGATTTGATTTCAGCAAAAGGTAACGATTTTATTATGTTGTATATGGGATGGGGCGTTACAGATGAAGATATTCAATGGATGAAGGAAATATTGAAGAAATATCCAAATCGAAAAGCGTTTCTATCATTCCATGAATATTTACTTGTATCCGGTAATCGCAGTCCAATCGGCGATAAAATTTATAATGAGGTAGTTAAGCCGAATAAAAATGTACTAGCTGTGTTGAGTGGACATTATCATGATAGTGAGACTTTAGTTGATGAAATTGATGATAATGGGGATGGAGCCCCAGATCGAAAAGTATATCAAATGCTAGCGGACTATCAAGGTGGTCCAGAAGGTGGACAAGGTTATATGCGTCTTTTACAATTTGATACAACTGCGAACAAAATGTATGTGAAAACATACTCTCCGTATTTAAATGAATATAATTTTTATAAACCAGAAGACTATCCAGGAAAAGATGAATTTGAATTAGATGTTGATTTAAAACTTGCGATAAAACAAGTTGCAACCGATAATGTAGAAGTAAATGTATATACGAATGAAGTAATTGGTAAAGATAATTTTGTAGCAAATTGGCGCAATGCAAAAGTAAAATTAGAGAATCTAAAGGAAAATACGACGTATCAATGGTATATCAAAGTTGAAGATCGATATGGTGGTCGAGTAACGTCACCGGTTTGGTCATTTACAACAGGTAAAAAAGGTTGGAGATGGAACGTGTTCCCAAATTAGGGAACACGTTTTTTAGTCATAAGAAATTTTTGTACCGTGTGTCCAATCCGCTTCGCTTTTTTGAAGGCCGCCCCGAGATTCAATTTCTTTTATAATTTCTTTATAAATCGTTTGTCCTTCTACATTCAAATAAGGCATGATTTGTTGCAAGGAATGGTGAAAATAAGCTAATTCATCTTGTTTCCAGTCTTCTTTTGAAATCATAGATAGTTCTGTCATATCGCGTCCAACATACATGCTATACACCTCCATCATACGTAGTTTGAATGAGCCTAGAGAGATATATGCGCCAATTAAAAAATAATTTTACGGATATCTTTTTGAATGGTTGGTTACATTATTGATTGTGGAGGTGAGAAAGATGAGTAAAAAACAACAAGGTTATAATAAAGCAACTTCTGGTGCTAGCATTCAAAGCACAAATGCTAACTATGGTACAGAGTTTGCAACTGAGACAAACGTACAAGCAGTAAAGCAACAAAATGCGCAATCAGCAGCGAAAAAAGCACAGGCTTCTTCTAGTGCTGGGGTTCAAAGTGCAAATGCTAGTTACGGTACAGAGTTTGCAACTGACACTGATGTGCAAGCAGTAAAACAACAAAACGCAAAATCAGCAGCGAAAAAATCGCAATCTTCTAGCACGAATCAATAACAAAGAAAAACACTTCTCGATTCAAGAGGAGTGTTTTCTTTGTTTGCAATGAAATGATCTTTTACTAGTGAAAGTCTAATGGCATTTAACTCGATTGTTTTGAGAATTTTATTGAGAGAGCCGACATAACTTCTAATAAGTCAACAAATGTAGTCAAAGGAGAAGACGATAGGAGATTAGAAAATATGTAGTAGCGATGTATCCTGTATGAATAGATGATGAGAATTTATCCCGTAAAATCCTGAGTGGTCAGGTTTGATTAAAGTTTCACTTTATTAGAAACAGGAGGTAAATGATGAATTTATTTGATAAGTTGGTAGGAGAGCAATTGCAAACAATGGATGAGTTACTGAAGTTACAAGCACATCTAGAGAAGTACCAACAAATCGAAACAAGTGAACAAGGAAAGTGCGATAAAAAAGATTTGCATTTTATTCGTCAAGAAATACACAAAACGGAACAAGCTTTGAAGCTTTTGCATGAAAAATTTGAGCAACAAACAAATGAAGTGATTCATTCTTTTGAAACGGAAAAAATAATTTCTAACTAAAGAAGTGACATGTTTTGATACTTTAGTTGGAAAAGCCCTTTCTTAATTTATGAAGAAGGGCTTTTTGTCGCGTCATGATTTGTCAATGAAGAGTAATTCATTCGTGTTTATGAAAATTGGATTGCATCGGTTTAGTTTTAAAATTTTGACAAAAAAGTTATAATAGAAAAAAAGTGAATTCGGCTCAATACGTTTTTAAAAGGAACGATACTAGTTAATGAAACTTTAGAAGAGCGTTCACAGTGAAAGAAGGGAGCACGTATGGGATTTCCCAAAGAAGGAGAAAAAGTACAAATACATAGTTATAAACATAATGGCTCCATTCATAGAATGTGGGAAGAGACTACAATTTTAAAAGGGACACAAAGTCTTGTAATTGGTGCAAATGATCGGACTGTAGTAACCGAATCAGATGGTCGGACATGGATTACGCGTGAGCCTGCAATTTGTTATTTTCATTCAAATTATTGGTTTAATGTAATCGGTATGTTAAGAGAAGAGGGAGTATACTATTATTGTAATTTAAGTTCTCCATTTGCATATGATTCTGAAGCATTAAAGTATATTGATTATGATCTGGATATTAAAGTATATCCAGATATGACATATACACTTTTAGATGAAGATGAGTATGAGAAGCATAGTCAGATGATGAAGTATCCTCCAGTGATTGATACGATACTAAAAAGAAATGTAGAGTACTTAACACAGTGGATTCATCAAAGAAAAGGGCCATTTGCGCCAGACTTTGTTGATATGTGGTATGAACGGTATTTAATGTATAGAGATTAGAACAAACCTGCAGGGATTTTCCCGGCAGGTTTGTCCTATTAGGGGGGGAATTACATGCAGGGAATAAAAAGATATTTACAATTTGTAAAACCATATCGGTGGCTAATTACAATTACAATTATTATTGGACTCATTAAGTTTGGTATTCCACTTATTATGCCGTGGTTATTAAAGTATATTATTGATGATGTTATTCAAGGCAGTGGATCTCTTCAAGAGAAAACATCACAATTGATAACGGCAATCGGTATTGCCTTTTTTATTTTTGGTGTACTGAGACCACCTGTTGAATATTATCGTCAATATTTTGCGCAGCGTATTGGTAATACGGTACTTTATGACTTGCGAAAACATATTTTTGGACATCTACAAAAGTTAAGTTTACGCTACTATTCAAATACAAAAACAGGTGAAATTATTTCGCGCGTAATCCATGATGTAGAGCAGACGAAGGATTTTGTTATTACAGGGCTTATGAACGTGTGGCTCGATACAGCTACGATTTTTATTGCAATCGTAGTTATGTTTTCTATGAATATAAAATTAACGCTGGTTGCATTGCTAATTTTGCCGATTTATGCAGTTGCAGTGAAATACTTCTTTGGGCGCCTTCGTAAATTAACGAAAGATCGTTCACAAGCATTAGCAACGATGCAAGGTTACTTACATGAGCGTATTCAAGGGATGCAAGTGACACGTAGTTTTGCATTAGAAGAGTATGAAAAGGGGCAGTTTGAAAAGAAAAACAATGAGTTTTTAACAAAAGCATTAACACATACAAGCTGGACAGCGCGAACATTTTCTACAGTCAATACATTAACGGATTTAGGGCCGTTACTTGTTATTGCGTTTGCAGCATATGAAGTGATTGAAGGTTCTTTAACGCTTGGAACGATGGTTGCTTTTGTTGGTTATATGGATAGTTTATATAGTCCGCTTCGTCGCCTTGTTAACTCTTCTACAACACTTACACAATCATTTGCATCAATGGATCGAGTGTTTGAGCTATTAGATGAGAAGTATGATATTGTAAATTCTCCAAACGCAATTTTACCAAAAAAACTTTCTGGTGAAATTGTATTTGATCAAGTTTCTTTTCGGTATAATGCGGATGAAAAAGATGTGCTACATCATCTTTCTTTCTCAATTCGACCTGGAGAAAAAGTTGCCCTCGTTGGAGCGAGTGGAGGAGGAAAGTCATCACTAGCTAGTTTAATTCCAAGGTTTTATGATGTTTTTAGCGGTGCGATTTATGTAGATGGTGTAAATGTGAGAGATTATGATGTAAGAAATTTACGTAGTCATATCGGTATTGTTTTGCAAGACAATCTGTTATTTAGTGATACGATTCAATCTAATATTTTATATGGAAACCCGAAAGCAACGAAAGAGGAAGTGATTGCAGCTGCAAAAGCAGCGCAGATTCATAATTTCATTATGCACTTGCCAGATGGCTACGATACAGTTGTTGGAGAAAGAGGCGTAAAGTTGTCGGGTGGACAAAGGCAGCGTGTAGCGATTGCACGTGTCTTCTTGAAAAATCCTTCTTTACTTATATTAGACGAAGCAACATCGGCTTTGGACTTAGAGAACGAAAGACATATTCAAGAAGCTCTTCAAACATTAGCTGCGGACCGTACAACAATAATCATTGCTCATAGATTGGCCACCATTACACATGTGGATACAATTATATATATTGAAGATGGTGAAATAAAAGAAAAGGGTTCTCATGAACAATTAATGCAAAAAAGAGGATTTTATTATAATTTATATCAAATTCAACATATAGAAGAAACAGCTCCTTTGGCTTAAAGGAGCTGTTTCTTTATTCGTCTTCTTTTTTTTCATCAATTTGTAGCTCGTCTTCTGGTTTGTGATACGTATAAAAACTATCTACGAGTAGATCTAAATGTTCAACCTCTTCACTGTAATTAATAATTGAAGAAATGAGAGGGAAGAGATGTAACCATATTTTATAGGATTCTTCATCCTCTTTATTTTGATAGTCCATAAATATATCAATTAATTCTTGTTTACCAGTTTCTACTTCATCAAGCATCTCAACAGACTGTTGTTTTTTCGCTTTGCCAATAAATTTTAATAAAACTTGTTCATGATAGTGTGTTAATGAATCTAATTCATTTTGAATGGATTCTTGAAATGGCTCAGGCATATATCGTAATTCATTTTCAGTGCGATGTAATGCTTTTAATGTACTTAATGCACGACTAGTTGTTGCTAACATTTGCCTAAATAAGACTAGCTTACGAATTTTCGCGAATTGTATTTTTTTCGTATAGCTTCTTTCTTCTTTGTACAGTAAGTAGTAATGATTTAATTTAATCATTTTTTCTTTCATGCGATCAATATCTGTTTTCAATGTTGTGAAATCAGAAGCTTGCCTGCTGTTCATACGAATCCATTTCACAATTTCTTCTGTGTTATCAACGATACGATGATATAGTTTCGTTTCGTATTTTGGCGGCATAAATATTAAATTTACAAGTGAAGCTGCGATAATTCCGGTCATAATCGTTGCAAAGCGAAGCAGAGCGAAGTCGAAGAAGTTTGCTCCTTGATACTCCATAATTGCAATAACCGTTACTAAAGCAATGGAAATTGTATTTTCTAAACGTAATCGTAGTGTAAGAGCAATAACTAATATACAAGTTAAACCAATAATAAAAGGATTGTTTCCAAAAGCAAAAGCAAATGCGATAGCAAATACTGCACCAATTACGTTTGCTTGAATTTGTTCGAGTGCGGTCAAATACGAGCGGTATACAGATGGTTGCACAGCAAAAATTGCTGAAATTCCCGCGAATACGGGGCTCGGTAGTTGTAGCAAAATACAAGCAAATAAAGCTAATGTAATGGCAATACCCGTTTTTAAAATGCGAGCACCAAGTTTCATACCCTTTTTAATATCCTTTCTCTCTTGTCATAATGAATGATACAACATGATACTATACATTCATTAGAATATGTTAGCAAGTGATATTTTAGTGGAAGTTCAAAAATTCCGATCAAGATAGCTGTCGCATGTCTTCGTTACGTCGCCAGTCCGGTACTCATGTAGTATGAACTACACTCCGTTCCTCCTGGCTTCCGTTCCTCGACCTGCTCGGCTCTCTAAATCCTTCTTTTTGAACGTGTATTTTTAGTGAAAAAACCTGCTGAATTTCAGCAGGTTTTCAAATTGTTATTATAGGTTACTATGTGATGCTCACTTCGTCAATTTTTTAGTGAATAAAAATTGGATTGTATCATTCAGTTGAAATAGATGGGTCTGCTTGTTCTTTTTTCGGAATGATTTCATAAAAGTGAAGTTGAATGTCATCCAATAACGATGTTAAGAGAGTAACTTCCTCATACTGTTCATGCTCCTTTAATACGCGAATGTAGTCTAATAATAATTCGGTAATGTCTGATTCACCATTTTTGCTAAGTGGACGTAATGTTACATTTGCTCCTTTTGCGATTCTTCTTCGCAGGGCAGATTCTGTTAAACCGAGTTCAGGTTGATGACGTAAATAAACGACACCACCAGTCATACCTGCACAAATCCATGGGCCAGGATCACCAAGAACGAGAGCGCGACCGTTTGTCATATATTCAAAAGCAAAGCCTTTAATATTTGCATGAACGCCGAGATTCCCGTGTTCTTTTTCTCGAAGTGGTTTTGTGATTTTCCCACCGATAATCATATCTGCTCCAGATAAGCGAATGCCAGCACGTGCATCGGCGTTACCTTGCACATATAAAGTTCCTTTTTGTGCGCCGTACCCAAAACCTTTTCCGACAGAACCGTTATAGTATGTTCCATCTTTTCCTTTTGCTTTTGTGATATAAATACCGCCACCGAATGATGTTTTTCCGATGCCATCTTGTGCACCGCCATTTACATGAATAAATAAGTTTTCGCTATTGTAGGCACCTAATCCATTTCCGGGAACGGAACCATTTGTATATTTTAATGTGATTGGTTCAAGCGTATTGTTGTCATATAATTTACTGCGGACTCGGTAGCATGATTCAAGACCACCCATTACGCGTTGATCTACACCAACACCAACTAGTTCTTTTGATTGGAATGAATCAGTTGTTACATAATCTTGTTGCTGCGCCGCTTCTGTTATCATATAGGACGCATTGTCTAATGTTTGTAATAAGTTGTGTAAATCTAATCGTTCTATGCCTCTCGTTTGTTCCAGCAAATCAGAACGACCAACAATTTCTTGTAAGTTCGCATAACCGAGTCCACCTGTTAATCGTTTAAGTTCTGTTCCGAAAGCGGTAAATAGGTTCAATAAACCTTCTACAGCATTTTCAAATTGACGTGGAACAAAACGACGTAGTCCGTGCTCTTTTGCCTGCGCCTCTGATTCGATTTGTGTTGCAATACCAACATGACATGTATCTAAGTGACATCCACGGCACGTTGTACAGCCAATTGCAATCATAGATAAAGTACCGAATCCAATGCGATTTGCACCAAGAAGCATAATTTTTAGCGCATCATTTACGCTACGAATCCCACCATCTGCCCAAATCTCGACGTTGTGTCTCATATTTGCTTCTAATAGAGCGTTATGAGCAGCTTTTACGCCGATTTCAACTGGAAGACCTACATGTTGCAGGGCATGAATACGTGCAGCACCTGTTCCACCATCAAAGCCGCTAATATTAATGAAGTCAGCACCAGCTTTTGCGATTCCTACAGCAATTGTTCCAATGTTAGGAACAACTGGGACTTTGACAGCGACTTTTGCAAGTTGATTGGCTGTTTTAATTTCGGTAATCATTTGTGCTAAGTCTTCAATCGAGTAAATATCATGGTTATTAGAAGGAGAAATTAAGTCCGAACCAATTGTTGCATTACGTGCCTCGGCAATTTTAGAAGTCACCTTTGATCCAGGTAAATGTCCGCCTTCACCAGGTTTTGCTCCTTGCCCAATTTTGATTTCAATTAAATTTGATGAGTTTAACAGTTCGGCATTCACTCCAAAGCGCCCTGATGCAATTTGTTGGCCACGTGTATGTGGGTATTTACCAATCATATCTTTAATCTCTCCGCCTTCGCCGTTTAAACTAATCATATTGAGGCGATCGGCGGCTTCTGCATAAGCACGAAATGCAATCTCATTTTGAGAGCCAAATGACATCGAACTAATAATAAATGGCAAGTTATGATTTTTCACACCAATTGAAACGCGCTCAGTCGGCACTGGTTGCTCTGCTTCTTTCATTTGGACAAGATGACGAATTGCAATTGGATTCTTATCTTCTACTTCAGCTAATTTCTCGCGATAATTATCGTAAGTATTCCCTTTTGCTACATCACCAATTGCTTTCCAAATACGAGGGAATACATGGAACGTTTTTCGCATTCGAACTTTTGGATTGCTGTAATCAAGTGCCCTGGATTTTGCATCTTCTGCTAAAGATTCAAGTGAAAATGCCACAGTACGTGATCCTAAAAAGTTTGTAATTTGTAGTATATTTGCAATTTCTTCGTGTAAACCAATTGAAGAAAAGAGGCGACCGTAACCACGCAGTTCATGGATACCGATAGTCGAAATGACTTTTTCAAGTCCTTTGTTTAGTGCTTTATATAAATTAGAAATTGGGATTGTTGTCCCGTCATTTACAGTTGCGAACATTAAATATGGATTAATAACATCCGCACCTAGACCATACAGTGTAACAATATCATGTAAAGAACGAAGCGCGCCGGATCTTATCACAATGGAGCATTTTCGGCGCAGTTTGTGCTCGGTTAGTTCTTGATGTATTTTGGCTGTAATTAAATGAGGATCAATCCATAAGTGTTCGTTTTGATGAGCTTTAGCATCATCAAGTAATAATAGAGAAGCACCTTTTTTAATAGCTGTTGTAGCTTCAGCACTAATTCGATTTAATGCATCATGTAAAGTTTCTGATGCTGGAAAGGTAACGGATAACTTGTAAACGGTGCTATGAATTGCGAATAAATTTATAAGTTGTTCATATGAGATGGTTTCTAAATCTTCTGAAATCGATTGGGCTAAATTACCTTCTAATACAATCGGTGACAAAAGTTCGGTAACAAAAGTTTGCTGCTGACCACTAAATAAGCTAGGGCGTTCTCCTAGTACTGTACGTGTAGAGAAATGCTCAATTTCTCGGTCGCGGTCGATTGCTGGATTTGTAACAACAGCAACACTTTCTTTTATAAAATCGGCAATGTTTCGTCTGTCTGTATCAAGTGCAGCGAGAGGGGCGTCATGGCCGAGTGAACGGATCGGTTCAACGCCTTTTGCTGCCATTTGTTCAAGAAGTTGAATATGCTCACGATCCCAGCCGAAAGCTACATACTGCTCTGTTTCAACTTGAGAGAGGTTAGATAACCCTTCGATCTTTTCTACAACTGGAGTAGATAAGTTGAGATGATAATCTGAAAAATGAATGCGTTGTTTCATTTGTTTATATACTTCTTCTTGATATGCTTCATATTCGTAGAGAACGAGGTCACCTTGTGTATTCCACTTTAAACCCACTTTTTCTCCAGGGGCAAGTGACTTTGGTTCTGCTACGTATTCAGATGGTGATACTACACCTGGTTCAGACGAAAAGATATAGGAGCTTTCTGTTTCTACTTTCCAAACTGGGCGCAAACCAAGTGAATCTACACTAAAAACAGCTTCATCTTTATGACGTGAAATAATGCCGGCTGGTCCCTGAGCGAAATGTCCCCATGCTTCACGAATATACGTATATAAATCTTGCATATGTGGCTCGTATAATTTAATCTCATTAATAATTGGCGGGAATAATACATCCATTGCTTCAAATAGACTGTAGTTGTAATGAACGAGAAGTGTTTCTAAGGTGCGGTTTAAATCTTGAGAATCACTGCCTCCAGCAGTAAGTGGTACATCGATCATTTCGGCTTGATCACGTAACTTGGAAATTGTGTTAATTTCACCATTATGTCCGAGGATACTAAATGGTTGAACGCGAAAAAAATTAGATAATGTATTTGTAGAATAGCGATTATGTCCAAGGGTCATTGTTGAAGCAATAAGTGGGTGCTGTAAATCGTCATAGTAGGCAACAAGTGTATCGCCAGCACCAAGAACTTTGTATACAACATGGTCGTGACTTAATGAAGCAACATGGATTGCTGTATTTTCTTCAATTTCAATTGTTAAAGCGAATAGTAATTGATCGATGTTTTCGGTTGGTGTTTCTGAAAGAACGGCAATTTGCCAAAATAAAGGTTCTTCTTGTTTACCAAGAGGACCAAGTGCATCGGAATTTATAACATCATCACTTTCGAAGATAACGGTGAAGTTTTTATTGTTTAATGTATTACGAATGCTGTTTTTTAAAAGATTAGGATTTTCTTTTTTATTTAGAAAAAAATGTCCAACGATAAAGTGGGGATGATCCACAATCGCTGGATTATATCCGCTATTTTTTAATTTTTCTTTCCAAAGGGCTTTCGGTAAGTCGATATGAACGCCAATACCATCGCCTTCGCCGTTAATAAAGCCAGCGCGATGGTTCATTTTTACAAGTGATTGTATACAAAGATCAATGTTTTCTTTTGTTGGCACATTCTGTTTTTCCATAACGGAAACGATTCCACACGCATCGTGTTCTGCATTTGCGTAATTTTGAAATAAAGACGGTGTCCATTTATTTGTATTGTTAGGCATCCGTCCATCCCCCCTCTGTTATAAAGTTAAGAATAATCTAATTATTGAATACGTATATTGCCTTATAGATAACAGAACAATTAATATGAATTTCAATATAAGACAGATAATTATGAATAATTATACTATTAATGTGCGATTTATGAAATAGAAAAAAGAAAAAAATAGAGGATGGTCTCTATTTTTTTCTTTTGAGTACGTATTTTTTATGCGTTTGCTAAGGCAGCGAATGCTCTACCGACAGCTTCGATTGTATATTCGATATCTTCTTTTGTATGTTCTGTTGTTAAGAACCATGCTTCATATTTAGATGGGGCTAAGTTAATTCCCTCATTAAGCATAAGCTTGAAGAATTTACCGAACATTTCTCCATCTGTATTTTGAGCAGCGTCATAATCTTCAATTGTATCTGTTGTGAAGTATACAGTTAACGCACCTTTTAGACGGTTTACTGTAATATCGATACTATGTTTTGCAGCTTGTTCTAAAATTCCTTTTTCAAGCATTGCACCAAGCTCATCTAATTTCTCGTATACGCCTTCTTGCTGAAGAACTTCTAGGCACGCAATACCTGCTGCCATAGAGGCTGGATTTCCTGCCATTGTACCAGCTTGATATGCAGGTCCAAGCGGAGCGACTTGTTCCATAATCTCTTTCTTACCACCGTATGCACCGATTGGAAGACCACCGCCAATTACTTTACCAAGCGCTGTTAAATCGGGTGTTACACCAAGTAAATCTTGAGCACCGCCGTACATAAAACGGAAAGCAGTGATTACTTCATCATAAATAACAAGTGCGCCAGCTTCGTGAACAAGCTCATTTACTTTTTCTAAGAAGCCAGGTTTTGGTTCTACAATTCCGAAGTTCCCAACGATTGGTTCTACGAGAATAGCTGCTACTTCATGTCCCCATTTATCTAGTGCCTCTTTTAATGTTTCTACATTGTTAAATGGAACGGTAATAACTTCTTGTGCGATACTTTGCGGTACACCAGCAGAATCAGGAGTACCAAGAGTAGAAGGGCCGGAACCAGCTGCTACAAGCACTAAGTCTGAATGACCGTGGTAGCATCCAGCAAATTTCATAATTTTTGTGCGACCTGTATAAGCGCGAGCCACACGAATTGTTGTCATAACGGATTCAGTACCAGAGTTTACGAAACGAACTTTATCTAAAGCAGGCATTGCTTCTTTTAACATTTTTGCGAATTTTACTTCTAGTGCTGTAGGTGTTCCGTATAAAACACCATTTTCAGCTGCTGTTTTAATTGCTTCTGTTACGTGAGGATGAGCGTGTCCTGTAATGATTGGGCCGTATGCTGCTAAATAATCGATATATTTATTACCATCTACATCCCAAAAATAAGCACCCTTTCCGCGTTCCATTGCAACAGGGGATCCACCACCAACTGCTTTGAAAGAACGAGAAGGACTGTTAACACCACCAACGATATGTTCTAACGCTTCTTTATGTAATGCTTCTGATTTTGTGAAATTCACTACAATTCATCTCCTTACAAAAATCTATGTATTATTCTAACATGTTTTTCAAAAAGACGTATTGTTTGTGATAGGAATGGCAGTTGGGTAAACTATTCGTTGTGGTATCGAGGAAGGGGGCCGATTATGAAATCGGTAATTGAAGTACAAGGATTACGGAAAGAATTTACAGCGTATTCAAGTCGCTCTGGCTTAAAAGGTGCGTTTCGCGATTTATTAAATCGTAATTATAAAATAGTACCAGCAGTAAATGATGTTTCGTTTACTGTAAAACAAGGTGAGATGGTTGGTTATATTGGTGAGAATGGTGCAGGCAAATCAACGACAATTAAAATGTTAACTGGAATTTTAACACCGACGTCTGGCCAAATCACAGTAAATGGTATGAACCCGCATAAACAGCGAGAAGAATTCGTAAAAACAATTGGTGTTGTATTTGGTCAACGTTCGCAGCTTTGGTGGGATATTGCAGTGCAAGAATCATTTCGTTTATTAAAGAAAGTGTATGGTGTATCGGATATTCAATATAAGGAACATATGGAGCATGTTATTGAAACGTTGGATATTGGACCGTTGTTAGATAAGCCGGTACGTAAATTATCGCTTGGTCAAAGAATGCGTTGTGAATTAGCAGCGGCGTTAATTCATAATCCACCACTTTTATTTTTAGACGAGCCAACCATTGGATTAGATGTTCTCGTAAAGTTAAAAATCCGTGAGTTTTTAAAGGAAATGAATGAGCGGTATAAAACAACAATTTTATTAACAACGCATGATATTACTGATATTGAAGCATTATGTGAACGCGTCATTATGTTGGATGAAGGAAATATTATGTATGACGGATCATTAGAAAAACTTCGTTCGCAGTGGGGGGCAGAAAAAGAAATACATTTTCAATTTACTGTACCAGTTTCATACCAACAATTATCAATGCTAATGCCAGACAATCATGTAGCTTGGTCACAAGGGAAAGAAGAATATACATGGATTGCGAAAATACCAAATGAAGAAGTTATGATTTCTATGCTCATTTCCAAAGTAGTTCAAGCTTTCCAAATTAAAGATTTAAAAATTAATGAAGTGTCGACAGAAGAAATTATCCGTAACATTTATGAAGAGGGTATGATTCATGGGTAAGTATATTGAAATGATTCGTGTTCGCTTTTTAATGATGCTCGCTTACCGAACAAACTACTACAGTGGAATTTTAATTTATACGATTAATATCGGGGCGTATTATTTTTTATGGCAAGCTATTTACAGTGGGAAAGAGAATATTGAAAGTTTATCGATTTCTCAAATGACAACCTACATTGCTATTGCATGGATGGCTCGTGCTTTTTATTTTAATAATATTGACAGAGAAATTGCGATGGAAATTCAAGAGGGACGTGTAGCTGTTGAGTTAATTCGTCCATATAACTACTTAGGAATGAAAGTTATGCAAGGTCTTGGAGAGGGGATTTTCCGTTTTGCATTCTTTTCTATTCCAGGCATGGTTATTGTTACGCTTCTATTCTCATTGCAAATTACAACGAATTTTCAAACATGGCTGTGGTTTTTCCTATCGTTAATATTCAGTTTTATTATTAATACACAAATTAATTTAATGACAGGCATGCTTACCTTTTTCTTATTTAATAATAGTGGAATTATGTACGCAAAACGTGTGGTTATTGATTTGTTTTCGGGTTTATTATTACCGATTAGTTTTTATCCTTTATGGGCCCAAAAGGCAATGGTATTTTTACCGTTTCAAGCAATCAGTTATATTCCAAGTATGATTTTCTCAGAAGGTATACAGGGAAGTAAGTTGTATCAGGCTTTATTATTCCAAATGATTTGGGCAGTAGTGCTTATTATTCCAATTGTGCTGATGTGGAAAACGGCGAGAAAACGCCTAATTGTACAAGGGGGATGATGAGATGCTATATATAAAACTGTTTTTGCAATATGCAAGCCAATATATAAAAACGAAACTGGAGTATCGCGGTGATTTTATCGTTGGATTATTATCTGATTTACTATTACAAGCTGTAAATTTAATTTTTATTCTTGTTGTTTTTGGACATACGCAAGCGTTAAAAGGATGGAGCCGAGAAGAAGTTATTTTTATTTATGGATTTTTCTTAGTTCCATTTGCAATCTTTTCTGCTTTCTTTAATATATGGGACTTTAATGATCGTTATATTATTAAGGGAGAAATGGACCGCGTTTTAACAAGGCCAATTCATAGTTTATTCCAAATTATATTAGAGCGAATGGAACTGGAGTCTTTAATTGGTGCAGTTACTGGGATTGTTGTAATGTGGTATGCGGCAATGCAACTTCAGTTATCCTTTTATTGGTACGATTTCTTTCTTTTCTTGTTTATGGTAGCGGGAGGAGCTCTTGTGTATGGTGGGATATTTGTGACACTTGCAAGTATCGGCTTTTGGTCAGATGCAAAAAGTTCGATTATGCCCCTCATGTATAACATAGGAAATTATGGACGATATCCAGTAAATATTTATAACCGCGTAATTCGGTTTGTTTTAACGTTTGTATTACCATTTGCATTTGTCGGTGTATATCCGGCGGCGTATTTTCTTAGAAAGACAGAGTGGAACAGTTATGCGTTTGCGACACCGATTGTTGGTGTGATTTGTTTTACAATTGCAATTACGCTTTGGAATTTTGGCGTGAAGAAATACCGCGGTGCGGGAAATTAAAAGCGGGTATACAAGTTTCATTTACTATGGGATAAATTGTTCTTTGTCCTCATACATATAGGATGAGGTGGAGGACATGTTATGGGGACTTATTTTATTAGTTGCAGCGATTGCTGTGTTAAGAAGTATTCAAATATTATGGAGCTCATACTCAGATTCGAAGCGTTTCTTTTCCTTATATAATCTAACTTCATTATTTCTAATTTATACAACAGTGCTTATCGCTTTTGGATTAAGTTATGTTGTATTAGAGGAAAGTGGATTTGCCACCTTAAGAGAAGATGGAGAAAGTTTAAATGTTCATTCTTTCCAGCTGGTAGAAGTATGCTTATATTTTAGTGCAGTTACTTTATTATCAGTTGGATATGGTGATGTAACTCCTGTTGGAATTGGGCGCTGGATTGCAATTGTTGAAGCGTTGATTGGATATACTTTGCCGTTTGCATTCGTAGTTCGGACCGTGATAGATAATGAAAAATAAAATAGCATTTGTTATAGTAGAAGGAAAAGACAAGGAGTGACAAAGATGGTTGCAGTAGGAGAAAAGGCACCGGATTTTACACTAGAAGGAAGTAGCAGAGAGCAGATTACATTATCGGATTTTTACGGGAAAAATGTAGTGTTATATTTCTATCCGAAAGACATGACACCAGGATGTACAACAGAAGCATGTGATTTCCGTGATGCATACGGGCTATTCCAAGAAAAAGATACGGTTATACTTGGAGTAAGTCCAGATCCGGCGAATAGACATTTGAAATTTATTGAAAAGCACGATTTACCATTCGTACTTTTAGTAGATGAAGATCATAAAGTGGCAGAACTATATGATGTATGGAAACTGAAAAAGAACTTTGGAAAAGAGTACATGGGGATTGAAAGATCTACGTTTCTTATTAATAAAGATGGTGAACTAGTAAAAGAGTGGCGAAAAGTAAAGGTGAAGGGACATATTGAAGACATCCTTTCGCATTTAAATTAAGGTTCTGCATGAGTAAGAACGAAAGAAATTTATTATGATGTAAGTACTATGGGGCATATGTCTATACCCTTTTGCTACTGCTTCATACATTAAAAGGGTAGGGCATACCTCCTCAGATGATAGTATTCCAAGTGCGATTATTTCGCACTTTTTTTCTATGTAAATGTATAAAGGTGGGACAAACATACATAAGAATAAGGTTAGGTGAAAAATAAACCACATAGTTATAGTAGAAATATTGACGATTGACAAGAAAAGGAGTACACTCTTTATAAGAATTATAAAATAATAATCCGTATAGAATCGGGGTGCATGACGGTGGTCAAAGAAGAATTAAAAGAAGCGCTAGAAATGCTGAAGAATACGGGTGTACGCATTACTCCACAGCGTCATGCTATTTTAGAGTACCTTGTGGAATCTATGACGCACCCAACAGCGGATGAAATTTATAAAGCGTTAGAAGGTAAGTTTCCAAATATGAGCGTTGCAACTGTCTACAATAACTTACGTGTATTTAAAGAGGTTGGGCTTGTTAAGGAACTAACTTATGGAGACGCTTCAAGTAGATTTGATTATGTTACAAGTCAGCATTACCATGTGATTTGTGAAGAATGTGGTAAGATTGTTGATTTTCCTTATGGAGGTTTGGAACAACTTGAAGATGAAGCTGCAAAAGCAACGGGCTTTGTTATTAATAGTCATCGTTTAGAGATTTATGGCGTATGTCCAGAATGTCATAAGGCGTAATATATAATAAAGAAAGAGGCTGACGGCTACGTTGACCTCTTTCTTTATTATATAAACCCATCCCATTCTATGCTTTGTAGTTCTTTTTATTATATTTTTCATCAAACTCTTTTCCTTCTAAAGTACGATCAAGCGTTAAGGGTTGATTGCAATGCATACATGCATCTACTCGGCCGAGCATCTTTGTTGGCTTATTACAGCTTGGACAAATAATCTGTACAGTCTTTGTAGATAACATACCAATCCAAAAGTAAACAAAAGTACTAGCGATAACAGCTAAGAAACCGAGCATCATAAAGGTAGTCATGACAATAATGTTTTCTCGGAAAAAGACGCCTAAGTATGCAATGAAGAGTCCGATAAATACTAAACTTAACGCAAAGGTTCGAATTTTATTGATTTTGTTCGAATATTTAATCCCCATTCCCATCACGCTCCTATAGCAACAATATAACATAAAATTTTGAATTTTTGGTTTAAAAGAGACAGGGTTTGTTAAAAAGGTGCGCTAAAAAAGAAATAAACGGGATGTGAAATTTTTTCACGAAAAGTATTGACCATGTATAACCTGCATGATATATTAATAACCGTCGCTGATGCGAAACAGCAGAAAGCGAAAAAAGAAATTAAAAAACTTAGTTGACATCGAAAAACGAAGATGTTAACATAAGGAAGTCGCCATTGAGCGACAAACGAGTTCTCTGAAAACTGAACGAAACAAACAACGTGCAACGTCAATTTTTATTTTTATGATGCTAGACAAACTAACTTTATTGGAGAGTTTGATCCTGGCTCAGGATGAACGCTGGCGGCGTGCCTAATACATGCAAGTCGAGCGAATGGATTAAGAGCTTGCT
>NZ_JBCGHT010000014.1:0-111797 GCF_039549175.1 Paenibacillus sp. 102
CATGTGATGTCAGAGGGCTTCGCTATGTCGTTTTCACTTCATGGCGCCTCTCAGGCTACGGGAGTGGAGTCTATTCTCCCGATTGGACTTTCACCAACTAGATAATGTGTCCTTATCTGGACACGCCGATTTGCCAACGTAAAGAGTACCAATCATGTACTTGTCCCATCGGGACAATATCTGTAGGAGTGTTTGTCATATATACCGTAATTCCTTGTAAAAGTTTCGTACGCTCTGTATATGTAATTCCTTTTTTCTTTTCACGAATAGCTCGATCACGTAGGCGTTTTTGTTTTTGCTCCTCCGTACATTTATAAACCACAATGCGAGTAGGTAGTTTGTCTTTGCTCCCTACATATACATCATGTAATTCATACACTTGGCCAGGTTGTAATTGGTTCATGATGTCTTCCAAATGAATTTGTATATATACCGGCCTCAGTTGAGCGGGTTTTGTTTTAAATATGACTGTTTCGAATTCCTTTCTATATATCTTAGTTGGTAACTTAAGACGTGATAAATAATATCCTTGCTTATCTTGAATAGACTTAAAGTCTTGTAAACGAAAATATCCTAAGTCACGAATATATAGTTCATTCTTTTGTGCCATACCTGTTCGAGTCGCACCATACGCTTGATCACTTCGTTTTCCTGGTTCAATTTTCACATCAGAAAATTCCCCACTTAACAAGTCATACTCTAGTTGAATTTTCACACCAGCTTTATGACTACATCCTCCGGCACCAGGATAAGTAGATGCAAAACGATCCGGCACTTGAAATGTTGTAGAATCAAGGATAAGAATACGCTCAAAGTAAGCAGAAAGAGCATGAGAAATCTTAGATAATCCCCCAATTTTAGCTTGTAGAAGTGTAGTAAATACAGTTCGAAAGAAGGCTACAGAAGCCGCGTTAAATCGCCGATTAAGTCCCTCAGGACTTAATAAAATTCCTGTTGAAGTTTCTAATTGACTACAAAGTTGAGTAAGAGAGGTAGTAGCGATTTGTTGATTTAACCATACACACAACGATAAGAAATGGTGCCCGTGGCACTTACGTTTTCGTTTCATCCCGCCAGCTTCTATAGCTAGTTGATTAAGTGTAGCGGGAGACATATATCGATATAACTCTTCAGCAAATAAAGATAACTCTTGTTTTTGGTGCATATTCATAAAAAGCACGTCCCCTTTCTCATTAACATAAGAAAATAGTAACGTGCTTTTAACTTCAAAAATACCCTAAATTCTTAAGTTGATGGATGTGTGGTGCTACCCCACATCCATCAACTTAAGACGGAAACAAACTAGACTTTGTACCAAACTGTTTTCATAAAGGGGGAGGTAATGTCAAATAATTTATACATATCTAAATTATTTGTGTATAGGTTTTTATACAGTGTTAATGAAGGATGGTATTCTATTCATAAGATACAAAATTGGTACGGTTTTTGCTTGTATTTAATTAAAGGAAGGGAGGATGAGTTCAAGAAATGAGTATGAAAGATTATTTATGGTAAAAAATCACTTGTTATTATATCACTAATTTTACTAGTATCACTAGAGAAGACGCTTAATAAAGATAGATCGAACAATTTAATTATTATTCTGAATTATCAATTTATTGAAAAGGGGAAATAGTGTGGCTAAATACTCTAAATTTTGTAAACTGATGCTTGGTGTTGGACTTGTTACTATATCATGTAATGGGTTACAAATTCAAGCAGAGACAAAAGAAAAAACTACAAAGAAAGTATTACAAATGGAGCCAGTAGGATCAAAGAAATCTGTTGATGAGTTAGCGCATTCTTCGAGCGTACAAGAAAATGCCACTTTTACAAAACGATTAAAGTTAGCAGATTTATCACAACGTCCACCGATGCCGAAAGAGAATGCTAAACAACTAACTGAAGAAAGAAAATACTCAATGGCTGAATTAAATCAATTAAGCAACAAACAATTAACCGATCTTCTTGTTACAATTAAATGGTATCAAATTTCAGATTTATTTCAGTTTAATAGTGATAGTCTCAAGTTCTATCAAGATGATAGCCGGGTGCAAGCTATTATTGATAAACTAGCAGAACAAGGACGAGCTTATACGAAGGATGATTCAAAAGGAATTGAGACATTAGTAGAAGTTCTACGTTCTGGATTTTATTTAGGCTTTTATAATCAGGAGTTAAACAAACTAAACGAGCGAAGCTATCATGATAAATGTTTACCAGCTTTAAAAACAATCGCGAAGAATCCGAATTTTAAACTTGGTACGACAGAACAAAACAAAGTTATTTCATCGTATGGAATGCTGATTGGGAACGCATCAGCTGATGTAGAAGTACTGCTATATGCAGGTGAAATCTTCAAACAATATAACGATAACCTTGCAGCTTTCATTGAAGACCATACAAAAGGAGATGCTATATATAATTTGATGAAAGGAATTGATTATGAGGTTCAGTCGTATATGTATACTACGGGTAAAGAACCAAAAGATACAATGTGGTATAGGAACATCGATAGCTTTATTAATGAAATAAATCGTTTTGCACTCATTGGTACGGTAACAGACAAAAACGGATGGTTAATTAATAATGGAATTTACTATGCTAGCCGTTTTGGCAAACTTCATAGTACACCAACAAAAGGGCAGCAGGTTGTTACAGAAGCGATGCGGATTTATCCATATTTGGGACAGCAATATTTTGTCGCGGCAGAACAAATTGTTACAAATTACGGCGGAGTAGATGCGAATGGAAAAACAGTAAATTTAGATCAAATTCGAGAAGATGGTAAGAAAAAATATTTGCCAAAAACGTACACATTTGATGATGGGACAATTGTTTTTAAAGCGGGAGATAAAGTTACCGAAGACAAAATTAAACGTTTATATTGGGCGGCAAAAGAAGTGCGATCTCAATTTTATCGTACAGTTGGTAGTGATAAATCGCTTGAAAGTGGACATGCTGATGATGTGATAACAATGGTCATTTACAATAGTCCGGATGAATATCAATTGAATCGTCAATTGTACGGATATGAAACGAATAATGGTGGAATTTATATTGAAGGAATCGGAACTTTCTTTACTTATGAACGTACACCACAACAAAGCATATACAGTTTAGAAGAATTATTCCGTCATGAATTTACACACTATTTACAGGGAAGATACGAAGTGCCGGGATTATGGGGCCAAGGAGAATTATATCAAAATGAACGTTTGACTTGGTTTGAAGAAGGAAATGCGGAATTCTTCGCAGGTTCAACTCGTGTAGATAGCGTAGTACCGCGAAAAAGTATAATTGGTGGATTATCCAGTGATCCTGCTAAGCGGTACACAGCAGAGCAAACATTAAATGCAAAGTATGGAACATGGGATTTTTATAACTATTCGTTTGCATTGCAATCTTATATGTATAATAACCGCCCTGATATGTTCGATAAAGTGCATGATTTAATTCGTGCAAATGATGTACCAGGTTATGATACGTACCGCTCTACATTAAGTAAAGATAATAAATTAAATGAAGACTACCAATCTTATATGCAAATGCTTATTGACAATCGTGAGAAGTATACAATTCCGCAAGTATCAGATGATTATTTAGCACAGCACGCTCCAAAGCCACTTTCAGATGTTACAGTAGATATCACCAATGAAGCGAAGTTAAAAGATGTGAAGGTAACAAAAAATAAATCACAATTCTTTAATACATTTACACTACAAGGAACATATACAGGAGGTGTGTCAAAAGGAGAAAATGAGGACCGGAAAGCGATGAACCAAGCAACGAATGAGATGCTAAAACATCTTTCAGAAAAAGAATGGAGCGGATACAAAACATTAACTGCTTATTTCGTGAATTACCGTGTTACTGCGGCCGGACAATTTGAATATGATGTTGTATTTAGTGGAGTGAATACTGAAGAAGATACTAGTGTAGAAAAAGAACCGAATGATTCCTTCAATACAGCTAATCCGCTATCTCTGAACACCTTATTGCGAGGTAGCCTAAGTGATCAAGATCAAGTTGATCGATTTTTAATTGATGTAAAAGACCCAAAAGATTTACAAATTACTATCACGAATGAACAAAACCTTGGGCTGAACTGGGTGTTGCATCATGAGTCAGACCTTAACAACTATGTTGCGTATGCAACAAAACATGAAGGAAATAAATTACTTGGAAATTATTATGCGCAGCCAGGGAAATATTATTTAGTTGTATATAAATACAGCGGTGGAACAGGGAATTATACAGCAGAAGTAAAATAAACGAAAAGGGGTTCTGTTGCAAAGTTTTCTACCTGAAGCTACACTCTAGAAAACAGGATCTAGGAGAATCAGACATGAGATATTTTAAGGGAAAACAATTCAAGAAAGATATTATTTTAGTAGCTGTCGGCTACTACTGCCGTTTTTCTTTAAGTTATCGCGATGTATCTGAAATCCTGAAAGAACGTGGTATTTCAGTTCACCCAACAATCATCATGCGTTGGGTTCATGAATATGGCAATCTCATCTATCAAATTTGGAAAATGAAAAATAAATCTGCACGCTTATCTTGGCATTTAGATGAGACTTATATCAAAGTTAAGGGAGAATGGCGTTATCTCTATCGTGCAATTGATAAAGATGGACACACATTGGATATTCAACTTCGTAAAAAACGAGATCATCAAGCTGCCTATTCCTTCATGAAAAGATTAGTAAAACATTTTGGAGAACCAACTGTTCTCACTACAGACAAAGCGCCGGCATTACTTTGCGCATTTAACAAATTAAGAAAACAAGGATTTTATCAAACTACAATCCATTGTACAATCAAGCATTTAAACAATCTTATTGAACAGGATCATAGGCATGTAAAGAGACGTTTTGCCAAATCTGCAGGATTTCAAAATCTTCGTCATGCTTCACGTACGATAAAAGGTATTGAAACCATTCATGCTCTATATAAACAAAGGCGAAGTCTTCAAAGAGACTCCGTCTTTTCAACGTACAATGAACTTCAACAATTATTAGCTACTTCTTAAACATTGCTCTTCATTTACCAACCTGTTTATGCTTTTTTCAAACTTTGCAACAGAACCAAGTAAACTAATATCTAAAAATTTATTTTCGGATTTTTATACATTCACAGAAAATTTTGTAATAAATTTCTCAATATGGATATAAATTCTATATCCGGTTTTGATATTAAAAAATATAATATAATAAAATTTAGAATTGCATGTATCAATAGCATATTTGGTTATATTACTTTTAATTCTCTTAATATCTTTCATAAAAAAGAAAAATGATATTCCAAAATGGTTTTTGATATTCATGTTTGTTCTATTAATAATATCAATAAATGCTGTAGTGCAGACATCAATTAGTTTATCTAAGACTAACTCACTAAAAAAGGCTAGTTTTCTAGTAACAAACTTTGCACTTAACGTACAGTGTATCAGTTAAAATGTGTCCAAATTGTATCTAAACGTACAATTTTCTTTTTTTGATATGGTGAGGCCTTATAAGTAGGCGGGATTTTATATAGAAGGAAGGGTGGTAAATTGAAAGTAGAAAAGATATTGCAGAGTATTTGGTGTTTATTTTTAGAAATCACAGCGATATTTGCTGGCAAGATTAAAATTTATAATGAAAAACAAATAGCAAATTACGAGTTAATCATCATACTATTATATAATGGTATATTTAGTACATTTTTTTCTGCTATTGGATCCTTTTTTGTGGCATTAGCATTATCTTTATTTACCAAAAATCTGTACAGTGATTGGTATGTATTTTTTAAAATATTTATGATTTTGAATTGCCTTCTGCTTTTTGTGAATCTGTCGTCGAAAACATTGAATGTTCCAATGATTTTCATGCGAGTGATATTCTCTTTAAAAAATAAATTTCATTCAGTTGGATTCTTTTTAGCTTACATAATTAAATTGTATATAGTTGTAGGGATATCGGTAAGTAGTCTATGTTTTGTACTTTTGCATTCTTTTGCTCAATATGGTGTTAAAGATGAATATTCCTTTATATACGCTTTAATTTTATCTGTTGGGCTAACAATAGCCGGTGTTTATTCTTTTCCTGTAAAAAAAATTGATAGAGATATAAATGAATTGATAGTCTCACCTATATTTATTGTTCTTAATATAGGCATAGGATATATTACATCTAAAGCTAATATATTAAATAATGCAAGACAAGGTCACGAAGATATGGCACAGTATTTATTGATTCTATTTTTAATAGCTGCTTTTGTACAAGTTATTACCTATTTAAAAAAGCTCTTTGAAATGCTCCATCAGTTGTCTGAGTATGAAAAAGATATAAATAGTTATGCGAATAAGGGAAAGAAAAGGTTCGTATTTTTAAAAGGGTACTTTAAAGGAAACTTGATAAAGTTCGATCAAGTGATTAAAGATTTTAAATCTATAAAAAAAGCTAAACGTAAATTTTTACTATTGATAAGTTCTAGCTTAATTATAGCCATTGGAACAATTTATTTCAGTAGAGGTATAGAGATTGGAATAAATTATTTAGGAGAAATAATAGTTTTATTTAAATTAGATAAATTTATCGTAAAAATCTTAGTATATATAATATTATTGGGTTTATTTCTGTTTTTGAGTTTTAAATTGTATATTTTTCTTGTTTTAGCATTGAAAGGAAAGAAGGTGTTAAAAAGAAGTGAAAGGTGGGAGTATTTTAGTTTAGCTCTTTTTATATTTGGAATATTAATGGTTATTGTAGCAAATGTATTTTCAATAGAGTTAAGTTCTAATAGTTTCCTAGTTGCTGGTGGGTGTATTCTAGTAGCATCTACTATTTTGTCGGGGGTTAACCTTATTGAATGGTTATTACGAAAACGAAAAACAGAAGAAAAAGAAGAAATATAATGATATTGGTAATGGTTAAATGGCTATGACATATTTAATCGAAACAGCAGAAGAAATAGAAGTAAGGGGTTCTGTTGCAAAGTTTTCGAAACGATTCATGCCCTATATAAACAAAAACGTAGTTTGCAACCAAACTGCGTTTTTACAACGTATAATTAATTAAAGAAATTATTTATTATTACTTAACATTTGACGATTCTGAACCAGATTCTCTAAATTTAAAAAACTTTTCAACAGAACCTCTCATCCTCATATCACTTATATTGATCCATAGCCAATATGTTTTAAACAAACGTTTGTTTAATTTTTCCACAATTTATTTCTTCATCATATAAGTAAAAAAGAGATAAGAACACTTCTTTTAGTGCATTATCTCTTTTTTAATATGCACTTCATATCCCATGTAAATTTACCACATATTTCAATGGGACTTACAGATTGCTCTTCAAAAAAATTATAACTTACATTTTGTACGAAATATACAATTTTCAACTCTTTCAAAAATTCACGGTCAGAATGTCAGTGACTTACATGTGTTCAAGAATTATATTTAGTTATAATAATAAATTCATCTTATTATAGTTTATTATATATGAATATAACTATAGTATGTTAGGTAAGAACCCTCCATTCTTCTTCTTCTTCTTCTTCTTCTTCTTCTTCTTCTTCTTCTTCTTCTTCTTCTTCTTCTTCTTCTTCTTCTTCTTCTTCTTCTTCTTCTTCTTCTTCTTCTTCTTCTTCTTCTTCTTCTTCTTCTTCATTTACCTATACTTATATTTTCACTAATTTATTATGATATAGATATTGATTTAAAGTGTTTTGTACAAAATAAACAATTAGGATTTTTTAGGGATAAAAACTATAAACTCTAATTTTTTATTAATTAACATAATTTTCTAAATTAAAAAATTAGATTGTCAGTATTTGTTATATAATGGAATCAAACCTAATCAATATGGTTTCCCCGTTACAAATAATGAGATAGTTTGTTTCACCTTTTTAAATTATCTAAAAAGAACTTGTAGTGATTCCTTACAAGTTCTTTTTTTATTTTCAAATTCAATATTAATAAGTTAACTATGTTAACAGGAGTGAATCTATTGTTTTGTGGAATAATCAAAGTGCATCCCAATATAAAGTTCCTCTATACCTGTCACACTTTAATCATCTGCTCTAATTAACCAATGAGAATTACTAACTGTGATCAGGACAGGAGAACTATTGGCAGTTGCAAAAGATTAAACATGCTGTAGCTATTTATCAATTAGCAAACTAATTGGGATTAAATTTCTTAAAACAGGGATACTCTGGATAGTTTTATCTAATTCCTTCAATCTTTCCTCCCTCTCATTAGGAGATACCTGCAAACCACCAACTAAACTTTTCCCTTTAAATACAATAGAATTAGTATTTCCTTGTTTCAATTCAATTAATTGAAATTCATTTTTTGACATCATATAGTGATTATTATTTATTGTAAGAGGAGATACAAGCATTCTATTTTTATCTTTATCTAACATAACAAACTCTTTCCCCTGATATTGTACAATTGTATAATCTTCTTTTTTCTCAGCTTTTGTATATCCATATTGAAAGAAAATCCATGATGAACCTATACCAATTGTAATGATTATAATCCCTCTTATTCCCCAGTTACATTGCTTCCAAATATAAGCCAATGGGTTTCTTCTATAAATAGCAACAATCCCTCTTAAACATAGCTTTAAAAGTCCATTTTTAATTGTTCCTGACTTCAATTTTTTTAGGGAAAGTACAATAAATAAAAATAGTAACATTACTAGTAAAATGAAAAAAAGTGCCCATACTCTAATACTTAATAGATTAGCTACATTAAAATTATATGAATCCTTTAATACTAAAAATGGTAGATAGCCAAGGACTAGCATAAGAAAAATTCCATTTGTAATTGCATTTATAGGAGCAAACTCTTTCCTATCATAGATTGTTCCTATCACTTCCTTAAAATTACCAACTTTATTTAAATCTGTTTCAATAAATGAACTTGAAAACTCACCTATTTTTGAATAAAAGCTTCCTAATTTCACTCTTATAAAAGTATCTTTTTTAGGAGCATTTTGCCTTGCATCCAGTATATTCATTATAAAACTTGCACACCAAATTAACATTCTTGAAATAAAATATAAAATACACACCCTGAGTATCAAAGAGGAAACATCATATACAGAACTAACAATTAAAGGTACATCTAGATCACTTAAACTAATATCATCTATACCATAATAATCTCTAATTCCCTTTTGAAAAGAATAAGAGAAAAAGTAGATGGCTCCTGTGAGAACTGTGATAATCCATGCAGTATCTTGTAAATAAGATAATCTATCCTTTTGTATTTGCTCACCTTCTTTTTCCATTTGATAACTTTTTCTCTTTATTCTCTTTCTCACCAATACACACCCTATCTAACTAATTCTTTTAAACACTTCTAATACCTAATAACATCTCTATCAAGCTAACAAAACAAAATACTCCCATATCCATCAGCTTAAGAATTTTATAACGTTCCCAAAACAAAAAAATTGTACATTTTCACCTGTATATTTCAATTTTCTCGTTTTGGGGACACTTGTATTTCTTAGCGTGATAGTCATAGAACGGTACAAAAAAATAAACATTTAGCATTCGGTGTTGTTTTACGAAATGCCACTTAGATATTAAACATTTTCTTAAATAACGTTTTTTTATAGAAGCTCCAACTAAATGTATTAATCCTTATACTAGGGACTACAACAGTAGTTATAGTTAAAATGAAGGTGATTATATATAGTAAGATCAATCCCCAAAAAACTAATTTATTTTCTGTAATTTGTTTAATGAAAGATATATTTAAAGAATTTGCCAATAAGATTAAACCATTAATTGGAACCAAGATTATTGAAAGTAATTGTGCCACTTTTCTAGAATTATCGATAACCTTTAGTTTATTAATATTACGTATACTATTAAACTCATTAACCTTTGCTATTAGCTTTCCCTTTAAATTAATGATGATATTCTCAACTTCGGTGTTATGTACCAAAATATTCTCTTGGTCATATGTTATAAACTTTATTTTATTTTCTATCTTTATTACAGCAACCCTAAATTGTCCTTTTTTTACAAAGTATGCATCAAATTCTTCTGTTTTAACTGTTTCATAAAGAATTTGAGTATCTGAAACATGTTCTAGTATGTCTAAATTTAACTCTTTAAAATATTCCTTTATGGTAACGTAATATATCTGATTAATATCTTCAGGGTCTAAACCGCTAAAAAAATTAAAGCTTATTTGACGCTCAATATTTAATCTTTTTAGTTTATTGGAGATAACAAATGAAAAAATATCTAAAGCATTATCATCGTTAATTAAAATGAACCAATGTAAATAGTACTCTAAAGTAGGAAGATAACAAAAATGAATCGTCTGAACATCATTATCTAAAGTGGCATTAGGATCAAAGTTAACCTTTAACTCAGTCTTCATTTCATCATCTTGAGATACCATAATTAAATTCTTTTTCTCATCATATGAGATATCATATTTATACCCTTGATTCACTAACCTTCTACTTAATATTTCTACAAAGAAATTACACCATTTCGTTATATTAAGGGTTACTATTTCATTTTTAATTGTTATAAATCCTTGCAATTCAAGTTTCTCTAAATATTGGAGATTTCTATCATCTTGTTGGAATTTCACTTTATAGTCTGTTAAAGAAAAAACAATATTATTACTATTTTTCTGTAACTTATAAGAAGAAGCTATACGAGAAAGAATTTCGTATTCAGAGCCCACTAGCATAATTAATCACCTGCGTTATTGGTATTGCTGTATCTAATTTTTCCAATAAACTTTCAATATTATTCCCATTATCAGCGCCTAATTTAATAAGAAAATTTAAAATCTGAGTTATTTCTTCCTTTGCAAGACCACTTATTTTGCTAAGATAAACTAAGATTTTTTCATCTAACTTATAAGTATTTTCATCAAAAGGAATAATTTTCCCCTCAAGTAAGCAGTAAAAAAAAGTATTTTGTAACAGTTTTACTATAACTTGAGTTTCATCTTTAAATGCTGTTTCGAACACTTCTCCGATTTCTTTTTTTGCTGTTGCAATTACAGCTTCTCGTTGGGGAATTGTTCCAACTGATAATCGTCTTCGAGCAAGATTTTTCATTTCTTCTTCATAAGTGTGATTTAGATAATCGTATCGGAGTAATACAGAGATTTCACTTATAAATTTATCTATATCTATAACTTGAAGGTTTTTTAATCGAGACATTATCTTACCTTCAGATCCATCTAAGATTAAACTAACCTCCTCACCCCTGTTTAGTTTAACCACAGAAATGGGATAGTTATCATACAAATACTTTATATCATCATGACACAGAGCATCCAAGAAACTCATTGGGTGCTTAACATCAACACTAAACTTCATTATTCCATTATCAAATTTATAACGTGAAGGCATACTTTCATTATTAATAACTAGTAACCGTCTTAAAGTATGATCACTAAAATTATAAGGCTTAATTGAACTCCCCTGGTGGCTAGCTGCAATTCTTCTATAAATTTCTGCAATAAATTCATTTTTTTCACCATCAGTATGAGTATATCCTGAGAAATTTGTCTGCAGAATTATATCCCTTTGAGGGTAAATTCTTAATTCAGTATGTGTTTTTTGCGATATTTTGTGATTCATGTAAGTTGTAATTTTCTCTGTAGTCAATCTTATATTAATAATATCTTCTTTTGTCATTAGGAGAGAAAATATGTTCACATTAACATGATCTATACCTTCAAAATCTAAATCCTTGAGTAAATTGTATATTTTATTAATTTCAATCTTATTTATCGGAAAATAATAAAGTAATCCATTGAAGTCACTTTTAGGAACAGGAATGCTTTTAAAATATTGACTAATCTTAGCTACTAGCTCCTGCTCTTTTCCCTCTTCATTTAAGTCAAGATATGTTTTATATAAAAACCAGCCATATTCATCTTTGCTTGCGGGTAATGTAGTTATTAATCTTTCGCTAAGGCACCAATTAATAATTTCATAAGTAATTTCTGTAGATAGTTCACATATTTCTTCCCAAATACTAAACCCATCTCGAGTGAAGAAAAGTTTTTGTTCTCTTATATTCATTTTTCTAGACTACCTTCATCTTCAGATTCTGTTCCTTCATTTTCCATAATTAAATAATCCATTGCTCTAGAAATAGACGTAGTATGACTTTTACTCTGAAGCACTTCTAGCACTCTTTCAATTTCCTGAATTGAAATATTTAAAGCATCAGCTCTGCCTAGCATTTTTGATATTGCCTCATCTACATGTGCTACATTCAAAGTTTTTTTCTTTTGTTCTTTTAAGACACTATTTATTTCATACATCAGAATCACAGAAAGAAACTTTACTGAATCATGATACCTTTGGAATCCTTCCTTAGATATTCGTAGATCTAGCCCATCCGAGGAGGCTACATCCTTTATTAATTCTCTTATTCTGCTTTTATACAATAAGGATTTATTTTCATCTACTAAAACTTCCTCATCGCCTAATATTTCTTCATTATCATCACCTGGATTAATTGTCTCATTTTTCCCAGAATTAGTCTGTTGATCCTTTAGTAACCTTTCTAACTCCTCTTTCATATAATACCCTCCTATAATTCATTATATATATTTTACCATATATAGCCCGTGCAGCTACTAGCTACCTGGGGTCACCATCTAATTTTATTATTTCGATCACGTTGTGTAGCTCCTTGAATATAGCTAATACCACGCATAATTGATTTCTTACCATACCCATGCCGGATTCCGTCTATTGTCTTTGCTAATTTCCTTTTAGTATCTTTTTGGGAAGTATCTTCGAACAATGACATTTGAATTGCATCATCCTTGGTCAAATTCTTCAGTGTGATGTGTATTTGGCGAAACGGATGACTAGAAAGTAAGTTGTATCATAAAAAATTCACAAAACAAAAAGGAATCCATAACGGGTTCCTTTTCATAACTACTTCAAAAGGTACACCTTTTGGAAGAGTGGTTTTTGAGTAGAAAACATAGTACCAAAAGGTATTAAAATTATTTTTAGTTTAAACCGAAAATGAAATATACTTTTAGGTACGTGTTTATTATAAGGAGTACTGTTAGCATTTTTAGAAAAAAATACATTAAGAACAAAATGTAACAAATGCTTGTTATATAAACTTTTCACTATTTCACATCAATAATGTCATTGAACATAAAAGTAATTTTATTATAAAATGCGTCAGTACATATTACTGAAGTATTCAAAGGATCTATGTCCGTTACAGTCATATAGCTTGTAAGTAGATGGCCATCTTCATAATAAGTAATTAATATTTCTTCTTCTGAAAGTAATGAGCATAATAACTTATTCTCAATTAGATCTTTTGTATCTTGTGTTAATACTGGGCGTGACACCTTCGTTTTTTCTTTAATAATTTCGCTGATACCAACGAATTGTTCTGGCATTGCAGCAAAAGGAGTCCATTTTACCATTCCTCTACCCTTTGGCATATTTGCGTTGTTCATGACTTATGTCCTCCTAGCAGTGTGTTTCTGTATCTTGTTGTCGCACTATTTGTATACGAAATCCCTCTTAATATACTGTTTTTACCAAACCTAGAACGTATTTCATCCATTACCTTAGTTAATTTCATTTCCTTTTCACGTTGTATTGCGTTATCGAATAGTGATATTTGTTCTTCGCCTTCTTTTATCAAGTTAGTTAAAGAAACATTGACCGATCTAATGGGTTCCCCAGTGTAAAACTCATGTAAAAAATATGTACATATATGATAAATATCCATGGTTAAATTGGTTGGTCGATTTAAAGTATGAGTTTTTCTGAAACCACCAGCATAATTTTTACTGTAACCGACTGAAAATTGTATGACTTCTTCAATATGTTCCAATAGGATAATCGGGAATTCTTCTATCGAATAATCACGCATAAGTATTTGGCTTTTTCCGATAGAAGTGGTTGCCGGAACATATTTTTCTGAAATACGGCTAAAATCAATGCCGTTGCTATGTAAATGCATCTCTTCACCAATTATGCCAAAACTTTGTTTTAAGTATTTGAGAGGGTAATTCGCTAAGTCTCCGATTGAATGTATTCCTTTACGATTTAATTTTGCTTCTGTTTTACCGGAAATCCCCCAAAACTTACTGATTGGTCGTATTGGCCATAACTTTATGGGTACATCTTCGTACTTCCAATATGCAATGCAATCTTTCGTTTTCTTTGCTTCTACATCTAAAGCAACCTTACTCATTAAAGGATTAGGACCAATACCTATCGTGCATTCGATACGTGTTTTTTGATATATTTCATGCTTGAAATTCATTGCGAATTCATACGGATTATTAGCAAATAAATGAATGCTATCTGTAATGTCCATAAAAAATTCATCTATGGAATATTGGTGAAAATCCTCAATGGGAACATATTGTAAAGCTAAACCAGTTATATAATTTGAGCACTTAATGTAAGTTCCCATGATTGGATTTACCACAATGATGTCATTACAGCGAGGAATTTCATATAACCTTGCCATTTTTTTAACGCCTAATGCTTTAAGCGGTGGTGTTGCCGCTAGTACTATCGATCCACTTCGATTAACATCACCCACTACGGCAAGTTTTGTATATCGTGGGTCTAATCCTCTTTTGATACAACTGACTGATGCGTAAAAGCTACGTAGATCAACACATAATATAATCCGATTAGGCAAAAGTGAATAGTCATACAAATTAATCACCTCTCAACAAGAACATTAGTTCTTATCACATGCGAACTTACGTTCTTTTAAAAGGTACAAATGTTTAAAGACATTCCATTTCTTTAAAAAAGTTTGATTTTTTTTGTGTTGCTTATCATCTTGAAACTGTTATTTTTTTGCAGATTTCCAAATGATGAATAATACCTAATATTTAGGTTTAATATAAAAACAAATAAGGAAATGGAGGGATAATTTTGTTTTTTAGTACAGAACAAATAAAAGAATTAGATTTAACATTATTGGATGAATACGACGAAGTAATTACAAAAAATTCAACTCGAGATGTTAATATATCATATGTTGGATTTGGTTGGATTGGTTTTAGAACTCCCGATAACAAAAAGGTTTATTATATGGGTCAAAATTTAAAACAGTCTGAAAATTTATTAGTCTTTAGTTTTTATAATTCTGAAAAAACAGATGTGAAGGTTAAAATTATTCGATATGTAATTTAAAAATAATAAAACCTAGTATTAAATGATTTTAGGGGATTAGTAAGGAGAATTTTTCATGGAAAATATCGGAAGACATGAGTTGATTGTAATGAAGAAAGTTGGTTCTGATATAAGTACTCTTTTGGAATACTTAAATAAATTGGGGATTTTATTACACCCTATATTTGATGTTGATGAGAAAGATTATCCTGACTTATCAGCTTACTATAATTTTATGGGAAAGAAAGAGAAATTAGAGAACTTATCCATTTTCATTAGGGAACATAATCTGATTGAGGCTACCTATATAAAGCCACCTACTTATCTTCCTAAAATTCCTAACGAAACTCTTACTAGTGAAACCCCTGACTATTCTATGCGCCAAGTATACCTTAATGCCCCCCCTGTAGGTATAAATGCATACTCTGCATGGACGATACCTGGAGGAAAAGGTACAGGAGTAAATATTATAGATATAGAAGGTGGATGGCGTAATACTCATGAAGATCTTACCGAGAACAATGGTGGAGTTGTTGCCGGACAAGCAAGTACGGACCCTTATTGGGAAAACCATGGAACAGCAGTTCTAGGGGTAGTTAGTGGTGACGAAAATTCGTATGGAATTAAGGGGATCTGCCCTGATTCCCATGTAATGGAAGTATCCCACATGAGGATGGGTTCAGCTAGAGCTATTTTTACAGCAGCTAGAAAGCTTAAACGTGGTGATATTATTATTTTAGAAATGCATCGACCTGGTCCGCGTTATGACTATGAAGAAAGAATAGATCAAAAGGGTTATATAGCTGTAGAATGGTGGCCAGACGATTTTGCTGCAATTAAATTTGCAACTGATAGAGAAATTATTATTGTAGAAGCAGCAGGAAATGGAGAAGAAAATTTAGACGACTCAATTTATGATATTAAGCCTGAACACTTTCCTGATAATTGGTCAAATCCATTTGATAGGCGTAATCGAGATTGTCTTGCCGTAGTGGTAGGGGCTGGAGCACCTCCACCTGGCACTCATGGAAGGAATTGGGGGAATGATCGCTCTAGACTTAGCTTCTCAAATTATGGTAAATGTGTTGATGTACAAGGTTGGGGGTACGAGGTAACTACTACCGGTTATGGTGATTTATCTGGAACAAACATTAATAAAGACTTATGGTATACTGATAATTTTGGTGGAACTTCTAGTGCTTCTCCAATAGTAGCTGGGGCAATTGCTTGTACACAAGGTACATTAATCGTTCGTGAGAAAGAACCTATGAAGCCAGCGGATGTAAGGCATTATCTTAACATCTCCGGATCACCTCAACAAGATGAACCTAGTAGACCGGCATCCCAACGAATTGGTAATCGACCAGACATAATGCAAATTATTAAATTAGCAAATGAAAATAACCCTGATCGTATAGTTTAAAGTAAAGTATATCTTTCGTTGTACCCTAAAAAATCTGTCTATAGTCTGTAAGGTTGCCAAAAACGCAACCTTACAGACTATAACATCTTATAAATTTGAAAAACAATTTGGTTAAAAACAACTCAAAACTCCTCATTTTATAATTAATAAAAGGGTATTCATTGGCAAATGACTTCACCACAGGAATTGAATCTGAACCACTCAATTCCTGTTTTTGCGTTATAGCAAATAAATAAAATACCATAAGAAATATATGCATTGTTAGATGATTAGATATATAGTTTTTATTATACAATTGTTGAGATTGCTTGTTTATAAACAAGTTGCTGTTGGTCATTCGATTTAATTAATACAGTAAATTTATCCGTTGAGATAATTTATCCTAGAATATGAACACCACTTTTTAAGATTAACCTGACTAGTTTCTTCGAATCTACAGCTTGTTGATACATATTTTCTTGTAAATTAATCATTATGCATTTCTTTCCTTTTTAGGAACGCAGTCAATGCAAGCTCTGTTATTTCAAAGGATTAGCATAGGATCTTTTCTTTATTTCTTCATATAACTGTTCCATTTCTTGCTCTGTAAATTTCCCCTCTTTTATATCGTCAAATGTACCAGAGCCAATAAATTTTATATCATCCCAATGAATCTCATCTCCCAAGGTTCAAAAAGTTTCTCTAAGATTTTCTCACCTTTCGCAACTTTTTTGTAAATTTTATCCATTCATCGTTTATGTATACGAGATCATTCTAGGTTTAATTTTGTAAAATCCGAAGGTTGAATGCCTTTTCAGAGTAGTAAAAATCATAAGGTGTATCCTTATCGATGAATTTTGATCAATCTATTTGAATGTCTGGCTCTTTCTCTGGAATCTGTCGCGGTTTTGTTTCCAGAAGTGTATATTGATGCAATGGGAAATTTATTAATTCTTCATCCTCTATATCTTTCATAATCCAATAGTTATTTTCTTCATCACCAGCATAATATTGGAACCACTCACCAGTGTTGGTTCTAAGTACATGTTCAACTTGAACTTCTGTTTCTTTATAAGGTTCTGTTGCAAAGTTTCTCAAGAGATAAACAGAGGCATGAATATATGAGGAAATAGTATGAGGATACTAGTAATTGCTGTAATTCATGATATACCGAAAAGGCGGAGTCTATTTGAAGACTTCGCCTTTTCGGTATAGTGCATGAACGGTTTCGATTCCTTTTATCGTACGTGAAGCATAACGAATACTTTGAAATCCTGCGGATTTGGCAAAACAACGCTTCACCTATCGATGATCCTGTTCTATAAGATTGTTCAGGTATTTAATTGTACAATGAGTAGTGTGCTTACAGAAGCCTTTTTCCCATAATTTCTTAAATGCACAAAGTAATGCGGGCGCTATTATCGAATAACATAAGTAAAAAATGATCAATCTTTTTTATAAAAACCAGTCTTAAATCTACTAGAAAAGTATCCATTTTGATTAATCTTTTTTCAAAATGGATGCTTTTTATTTATTGTAAAATGTTGGCTTGTGGGGTATTTTTAATCAAACTTTATTTTAAAGCTACAGAAAATTCAAGATGTAGTCAACATGATTCAGGAAGTAGCGGTTACAGTAGCGACTCTAGTAGCAGTTTTGATAACAGCGGTTGGTAACTTGCTATCTTTATTAAGAGAGATGTTTACTTCCTTACAACCAATAAAATAAGTTTTTAGCTCTTCTATTATCCTTGATATAATGGCTCATTATGTGTGTAGTTAATAATAAAAAGTGGATCCAATTGATAACGAAAAGCTGTTACCATACAGTTTGTATTTTGTAATTTTGTAATTTCTTCTTGAATTTCATTACCATTCTCATCTAATCCCTTTGTTTCAACCCCGTTAACTGTTGCTCCTTTAGGAGTCAAAACAGTTAATTGTACTTGACTGCCATTTTGGAGTGCAATGCCATCAAACGGTAAGCGAATCTCAAATTGATAACTACCATTACTTTGACGATAAATTTTGTAGTCGTATCTTAATTCATACACATAACTATTTCCAATTTGATTAATTAATGTTAATGGACATTTTACTAATGCTGAACGCAATAATATTCTTGCAACGTCTTGTTCTGTTTCTTCAGTACGATTTTCCTTTGCTTCTGTCACCACATCTTCAGTTCCAGCCAATAAATCACTTTCCCTATATGGTCGAAATTCTAAACCGGATTTCTTTATCATCGCAATCGCTTCATTAGATAGCGAATTTCCACTTGGTACATAATATTCTTCAGACAATGGTTCATCCGTTATAATTGTAGTGAACACTGAAACCGTATCGTACGCATCATTATTATAACGAGAGGTTCCACGAACAACTACATGAGCATCTTGAAACTTTACATTTGTCATATGCATTTCCTCCATCTTAATTTTAGTTTTGGGTGCAGTAAAAAATACCTCTATATGTTTAATAACTTTTTACATGTTGCATATGAAAAGTAATTTTCACATATAAAAACCCCTACTTATCCCATTTCTAAAAATAACATATATTCTGAAAATTTATCAATATATCCAACTTTAATTTTATTTTTATTAAAATTGTGGTACGTGAAATTATATATTTCTTCAAAATTCGACTGCCAAATAAATTTTAGTTTCTTATTTTATTAAACTATGTTTCATAACTTAATAAAACATAAAAAGCTTAAACCCTTGTGTACCAATGGATTTAAGCTTTTTATTTTATAGGAATACCCTTTGCAACAAGTTGCCATTAGGCTAGTGTATCAGCAACTTGTAGCTATTACTATGAATGCTAGATTCCTCAAAATTATTACATATTTTTTTAGATTTTCTTTATATTATTCTATGCTCTACTGTTTATAAAATTCCTATTTTCAGTGACTTTTAAAAAATGGGATTATTGGACATGCTGTAGATAAAAACACAAGGAAGTGAATTCAATGAATTGGTATTCTAAACCTAGATCAGCTTTAGGACGTTTTTTAGACAAGCATAAAATCACACAAGAAGAGCTATCTTCAAAAAGTGGTGTTACCCGTTCTACCGTGAGTCGATTGTGTAGTTTGGATAGCGTATCGCCTACAACTAAGAATTCCAATCGTATTATTAGAGCATTAAGAAAATTAACCGGTAAAAATATAGATTCTACTGACTTTTGGGCATAAATTAACTAAATACATCTTCCATCACGAATGTTCTCATAAATACATTTTGTTTTACAGCATATTGTTCTAACTTTTCCTGTCGATAGTCTGATAGTGTGAAAAAGATAATTACTGGAGTTATATCTTTCTGTCTTTTATAGATATCTGTTATATGGCCATATAACTGTATTTTACGTTCATTTGCTTTCATATGTTGCATACGATCTATCTCAACAAAGTGAGGGACTTTATCTTCAAAATAGGTTGCATCTGGGATGATTCGATGTCGCTGACCACCGATTGAAAACTCTATAGGCCTTTCTGTTTTCCATTCTGGAAATCCAAGCCACATCCAGGCTTCGTTTCTCATTAATATGTGCTGTAATTGACTATTTTTCTTTACTGTCCTTGTAATTCCTAATAAATCCCGTCCTTTTTTATTTAAATAATATACATGTTCACGAGCAATTTTTGTGATGTGACAATAAGAAGCCAGATCCTTTAATACACGATTTGCATTCCGAATACTTCCTAAACAGTGAATGGCTTGCAATTGCCTCCTGGTTGCAAAATCTAATTTACTCAAAGTGGATAAAATCTCGATTTGCCTCGCTTTCTGTTTGAGGGTTTGATACCTCATGTTTTTTCACCACCTTATATTGCTTCAGTAAATCCCACATGTCTTTATCCTTTAAATACGGTACCTGGATTTCTTCTGTACGATCAGTCTTAAATAATGCTCTTCCTGGAAGGGAAGGCAGATCCTCAAGACCTGGTTCATCCAAAGCAACTTGTGAAGCAACCGCTGTTGGTAATCGAAAACCTAGCTTTGCATCAGCATTTTGTTTAATTTGCCTTGGCAATGTGTCAGAGGTTGGATATTGGGTACAAAATATAAGCCGGAATCCTAAACCACCTCCGATTCTTGCGATTTCAGATAACATCTCCTGGCACATAAACAATATATCCCGTTGTTTTTTAGGTAAACCTTGTGTCGGACAAAGATTCGCTCCTTCATCTACTATGATGAAGCAACGTTCTCTAATTGATGTATCTATAACATTGGTAAAATAGGACTTTTTCATCATCTCAATCTGTTTTACCATCTTTTCACGTACTCTCACCAACATCTCTAACGCCTGTTCCGGGTTTTCAGCTACTTCTACTACTTGAGATAGCTCTTTGTAAGGACTAAATTCTAGCCCTTCCTTCAGATCGATAATATAAAAATTCACGTGTTGAGAGTGTTGTAAAATTAAACTCGTCATCACATTTTTTAGAAATACTGTCTTTCCAAAACGTGTCATACCCGCTACGCACATGTGCGGTGTTTTCTCGAAATCATGGTATACGTGTTTATCTAACGATTTCCCCATCATAACTCTCCATGTGTGCTCCTTTAGTAGATCCTTAGACCAATTCCACACTTCAGGTATTTGTTGCTTAAATACTCGAATATGAAGTTCCCTTTGATGAAACGATATTTTAACAGGTTTATATAGTCCTTCTTCTAATACTTCAGCTAACTTTTTGATGAGCTGACTTGGGACGCCGAGCGGTAACTTGTAAACATAATTCATGCTTATGTCATCTTCCATTTCTTTTATAAAAACGGGATATTGTAATTCACCTTTATGCTGAACACAGATCTTTGTAATTTCAAAAAACGTAGCAATTTTTTTCTTATCACTCATCTCTTTACCTCTATAAAAATAAGCAACAGTTAAAAGGGTTGCTGGAATTAATAAAAGTGACAACATTTCCTCCATACCTCCTTGAGGTAGTTGAGCTTGTATGGAAGGGAAGAAATACATCTAATAGGTGCACTGTTATCTTATTTTTCAACTACCACATGTGATACTAGCGTAGAAACACATCTAGCATATCCATTAGAACGTACCAAACACTTCCGATAAGCAAGCATTTGAGACCTGCACGTAGCAACCAATCTGGAAGGTAAAGTCCTTTCTTTTTCAAGAATTTAATCCCTAAAACTGAGATACCAGTAACACCATAAACAACCCCTAATTCTCCAATGATTGTCATGTTAACTCCGTCCTTTCGGTTTAATAGACAGATTCCCTTCATTATCTTTGTACAATTGATAATCATCGAGTAATTCATTCCAACTTAATGGATACTCGTCATCATTTAGATCTTCCTCAATTTTTTGGCTTAAATAATAGTAACCTCGGTATTGTCGATCTAAATACACTTCATGCCGAAGCATGTGCTCTTGTATAGCACAAATATCCTCTTCTTTCTTTGTCCTTTTGTACATTTGACGTAAAGTTTGTGAAGAATACAAATAAGGTGTACTATACAGCATTTGATATTGACTCATATTCTCACCATCCATATAGATTTCTAGATACACTAAATACATATGATGATGATTTACTTTTTTGAATTTGTACAATAAAAAAGAATTAAAATACGCCATTCCCATTTTAGAATGACGTTCGACAATAATCTTCAATTCTCTGAAACTGTGCTATAATGACTTAGTAACCGAAAAGTTAGGGTGCATGGTTGTCATTTCTCTTCTTTCCACTTGTAGTGGGGGAAGGGGGTGAATAAAGCCATGGAAACATTTCTTGAATTTCTTAAAGAGATTATTAAAGGCGTACTACGTGAGAGCATAGCACACCTTTATAAGAAACATTTAGAAAAAGAGAAATCCACCCTTTCTTATCGCCGTCGCAAGCAAAAGAAAAAGGGTGGATCTCGTAAGACAAAACGTTAAACGATAACCATCACCCTAACGGCTATGGTTACCTCTAAAAGATGAGCACATGTTAGCGCATGTTGCTCTCTTTTTTATTGTATGAATTTATAGATTGGTGTATACCTTAGATTGTATTTATATTATAGCATGTACAATGAGATTTGCAATCAATGCAGAAACCAATGTTTTATTAATCATTGTATTTAGAAATCTGATTACTGAATGGTTTGTTGAAATATTCATCTGTTTTATTATCAAGTATGCATATCTCTGTAGCAAATACTCTTAAATAAAAAGTCTCTTTTTCTATTCTTTTTCATCCATCTTTAGCCTGAAGTATTCAGCAATTTCTGTTTGTCCTCATTCAAGTCCCAATGCTTATATAAATGTTTCGACATTTCGAAAAAAGTGTGCAGTGATAATAAAGCTGTTTAATTTACAATAAAGTCGTTTGAAAAATAATAAAGTTGTTAAAAAATGCGGGTCATTCTATTCCACAATCGGGCCAGATTGTGGAATATCAACTTGAAGATGATGAAAATATTTTGTTTGAATGGAAAGTATTGCACTTAAACTAATGGTGCAGATTAATTGAAGAAGAATGGATTCCAAAAGATCGTCATTAATTAGTTTAATATACAGTCCATGTGTTTATATTCATCTCCCAATAAAATGTCATCTCGCCTAAGCTCGTACTTCGTTTTCTGTTCTATCATTGCACGTAATACTCTATGATGGTAGAGTATGTACTTTTTAACAGCCTATTCTTTTTCATCCATCTTCTGTTTTAAATATTCAGCAATTCCTGTTTGCCCAAATTCTCTAGCATATTCATAAGCATTCATATTCTTAATATTTTCTCCAGTGTATCTAATTGAAATATCTATTCCTTTTTCAACTAGAAACTCAGCTACTTCTTTATGTCCACCATAAATCGCACCAAATAATGGATTTCTTTTTGCTAAGCTCACATCTAATTCTGCGCCAGCCTCAATTAAATACTTTACTATCTCCAAATACCCCGCTCCTGCTGCCAAATTTAATGCAGAAGCATCAAATGTACCACCTCTAGCATCAATATCTATCCCTTTATTAATTAGATACTCAACCATTTCAAGGTGTCCTTTCTTGGCAGCTACATGTAACCATGTTCCAAATGTAGTCATTGTGTTCAAAATTTCTTTATCATTACCTATTAATTGTTTTACTTCATTAATATCACCAATTTTAATTGCATTTCTTATTGCTTTGTTTACACTTTTTTTATCCAAAACATATCCTCCTTAAATTCAATTATCTTCTACTGGCTAATCCACCTAATTCTTCAAGAGCGTCAACAATATCGTCAAGGTCACCGCCCTCAGCTTCAACATCCCTTAACCGCTTTACAACAATCTCCAAAGCATCAAGACTATGTTGTCCTACTAAGGCATTTGGTGCCCAAACAAGATTTTCCTTACCAATTATTAGGTCTATCCCATACCTTCTTAATATTTCTTGACCTTCTTGAACAAGTGCTTTTTGTTTCTGGCCAAGACCTTTTTTAAATAGAATATGATGTGCATGTGGATTTATCATATCAGCAGGTGGGTCACCTATTAGTCCTTTAAGATACTTACCAAAATTCATTTTAATTAATGCTTCATTATACTCTTTAGTAATACCTAAATCAGATATCTTTTTACCAATCTCAGCCAACTCTTCTTTACTAAAAGTATTATTTTCAATAGCATTTTTAAGCTTATTCATCTTAGCGGCATCGACATTCCCGTTCACAATTATATCATCAAGATAATCACTTACGGTATTACCCGTACGCAGCTATTGTAAAAGAAGAATTTGAGTTAGATCCCTTTTCTTCTTGTTTATTTGTTTTTTGCAATCGCTCACGCGATAAATTAAAAATTCTTGTTTGGGAACATAATGGTTTCTGGTTGTACTATCGCAGATTGGAAAAGAAACAGTGATTTGAAGGGTAATAGTATTCTATAATATTGATTACTAGGAGGAATGAAAATGGAAATATCAAATAAGGCAATAGAAGAATTGAAAAAAGCGGGATGGTATGAGGGGAGAAAAATAGACATATCAGAAAATATAAAGTTTCTTGAAGAAAGAGGCTTTGAAGTTTTTGAAAGTGCAAAAAAATTTATGGAGGAGTTTGGAGAATTACGAATCAATGTTGAAAAAATTTGGCCAGATGGATTGGTCATATCTAAACATACCACTTGCATTAAGGAAGTGATAGGTGTGTTAGATAGTTCGTGTTTTGGTTTAGAAAATTTTATTGATGATAAAGTTATTCCTATAGGCTCACTCTATAATTTTGAAATAGATTTATACATATAAGAATCAGGAAGAATATTTGAATCAACAGGTTGGGCAGGAGAGAATGCTTTAGAAGCATTGGATAATATTTTTCGTGAAAAAGGAACATTGATTTGGGATAAATTTAAAGGATAATAATAATTTTCTAATGAAAAATTATGCCCTAACTTACTGCATAACTGTAATTAAGCAGTGAGTAGTGGGAAGGGAACAGAGTGGTAGATAAAATTAAAAGGTGATTTAAAGTTGATGAAACTAAAAAATAGTTTTAAAATACTTTGCCACTTATGTTAAGAGATAATAAAGTTGTTTAATTTACAATAAAGTCCTTTGAAAAATAATAAAGTTGTTTAATTCTTATTGAACTAACGGTGCAGGATAGTTGAAAAAGGATGATGATATAATTAAGGGGGAATTTACTTTATTTTATAATTTATGAGGTGGGAAATGGACTCTTTAGAATTAAACAAATCTAAATATATTGTCTCTAATATCAAAGATATTTTGCATAAAAAGCTTATTCTTGATAAACCGTTAACTAAAAATGAGTTAAAAAAATTAAACCTAGTTAATCCCACTGTATACGAAAATGAGAAGTATCTCATTCAAGAACGGTGGTTTTATAGTATTAATATCGGAGAATGGGAAGATGTGGATATTATTATTCAAGGGAATAATGAAAATCCCGATGTGGAGATTATCGAAATGGCAGAAAAAATATTCGATGAACTCCATCTACATATAAGCTGTGCATTAAAATATTTACAGAAATTCTTCCCTAATCAAGAAATGAAGAACTACTATCTATCCACAATATGTTTTGGGAAGATGGTTAATTTTGACGATTATATATTTTCAGGGTTTAGTTTAGCTTTTATTTTTGATGGTCACTTTGAGTTTCAGTATAAAGTAAAATTTAAAGATGATGGATGGCCTATTGGTTTTGAAGGTGGGCCACTTTAATAATCATAGATAATTTTTTCTTATTGAACTAACGGGTGCTTTAGTTGAACAAGATTTAAACAACTTTATTATTGATTTTTGTCTACAAACACATTTAAATGGTTAGAAATTAAATAACTTTATTATCACTTTACATTAGCAACAATAATACCACTCTCACATATTATGAAAGTGGTATTATTATAAAAAATATATTGTGATTACTTAAATACATAAAAAATGGTACACAACAAAAATTACTAATCAGTTGTATTATAAATTGTATAGAAATTTGTACAAATCTATATACAATTAGTCGTAAATAATTTCGCTTCTCACTTTTCTAGATAACTGCCATTTGATTAAAAATTAGCTATTTTTAATCAAAAATCCATAAATTCATGAATTTCTGCTTTTCTCTTTAAAAATATTTTTAGTGCTTCTGGTTCTCTATTAATTAAATCTATCGCATGATTAGCCTCTAAAACTAACTCTTTATAGCCCCAGATAAACCTTGCTGTTGTAGTTTTATTGTGACTATGATCACCAAAATAAAATTCTAAAGGAAGCAAAGGATCAGATACTTTAAATAATTCTGCTGTGTACCATGATGGTTTATCTTCATTCTTACCTAAAATTAAATACTCTATGTTTCCGCTTTCTAATAAGCTAATACCATATATTCACAATTCAAATCCAAATTAAATTTCATATTCTTCGTATAACCAATCTCAATTAATTTATCTGAAAGTTGTTCTCCCGTATTACTCATACATACTATTTTCATCAAAAATCTCTCCTACTCTTTATTAATCTATAAATTTAAATGTGAGAGTAATCCTATGGATCTAGGGTCCCTTAAATCATTTTGCAAAGGATTATTATGAATTTGTGCGTATTGTACAGTATGCCGTCTTTTAATTACATTATTCATGAATGTCCTCCTTTTGAAGACAAAAGAAAAAGGCTCCTTTCCTAAATTTAAGTATAAGAAATTAAGCCTCTTAATTGTCGTACAAATTAATCACTATATATCAAGAACACACGTTCTTATTATATACAAACTTATGTTCTTTGTGAAATAAAATATATAAATTACTTAAAAATCTTATATAAATATATATCTTATATATATTAAAAATATAAAGATAAAACTTATATAGGTCTAGTAAATATGGTCTTATCCCTACTGTAACAAGGAATTTGAGCATACTATAGCGTAAAAAATCATAAACAGCAAAATCTAACAACGTAAAATTAGCCATTAGTAAGGTATAAAACCTACAAATAATCATAAATGGAATCATATATTTCTACATAAAAAATGAAACAAATTGATGCATTGTTACATATATTTATTCAAGTGCTAGATTTTCAGTTCATCCACTGTATGTCCACAATTTTATAATATTTACTCACAAAACATTCACAATATACGCTAACTAATCAACATAATTAGAATTGGTCACATTACTCACATAAATATTGATGATTTTTGATAGGTGAAGTAGTAAAACCCATTTATTTCAATAATATTTACATAATATTATTCACATTAGGTTTCATTTATCTACTTACCCACGAAATTTAATAATTATCTTATGATTTTTTGTAGGTATTTGAATGTATTTTAGATAAAAATAATGTGTTTATTTAAACATAGGTGTGGAAAATTAGTTAATTGCAGTACAGCTTTGTATAGGAATGTATAAAAAAAGACTCTATTATGAATAGAATCGAGTAAGGATGTCTATGAGGAGAAATCAGTGAAGAGCTTTTAAATAATGGAACCAACACGAATAGCCCTCTATTTATACTTTTTTCAAAAATAGAGAGCGAGTATTGTTAATTTGTTTCGATTACCTCAAGAACCTGTTCAGCTGTTGTTACATGAATACCAGCGCGTATTAATTGTTCAAATGCACGCATAAATGTAATCAAATTGAACTCATCCGGCACTTCAATAACGCGAAGCTTTTCTTTAGGTAGTCGATCTATCTTTTCAATGAACAATTCGCGAACATCACTCGGAATAAAGCGTTCTTTATGTCCTCTTGCTTTTAGAAGTTCACGTATTTCTATTTCTAAAGCCATATAAGCATTTAGATTTGTACCTTGTTCATAGGCGTACTTTCTAAACAACGTTTCTTCTTGATACTTTAGATAGTTGCGGTGATACGATTCCTCTGTAACAGGTACAGCATATTTATATTTTAGTAACTTATATGTTTTACGGAACAACTTTTTGATGTTTCGTAGAGAGTACATAGAGAAATGCAATCCGAAATCAAATACAGCTTGTTCTTTTTGCTCTTTTGGAACATGTTGTGTAATAAGAGGGTAAATACCTTCTTTTGCTGCTGTATCAAGGATTTGATATTGTGATGTTTGATTTAATAGTTTCTTCAATGTATATACTAATTTACTTGGATATTCTTCATTACGATCTATCATGTCACGTAAGCTACGAATGACACTTCGAATTTGTCGATGACAAGTATACTTAAGTACATGGATAAATTTATTCATGTCTTGTGTAAATTCACCAATATTCATTTCCTGTAGCACAGATTCAATAAAACGAGATTTCCGAGCATACGTAACCTTTGGGGTGAATGGATCGCGATACTGTACTTCTCCAGCTTCTTTTGTACATAAGAAATCTGTATGTAAGGATAGATATAACGTCGTATATCTTTTTGTATTTTTACCCCCTTTTTGTAACTTGCAAATTTTGAATAGGGGAGTCCCTGTACATGGTAATGCAGTTGTTAATTCTGTCATAACCCCACGGATTTGATGTGGGTATTTCTTATGTAAAAAGCGGTACATTCCGCCAAAATGAGTTGAATTCCCTCTTTCATCCTGTTTGTCTAAGGAACGTTTAAGAGTTGTTTCGCTGTGCTGTTGCATAGCAATGTCTAAGAACAGTTTCTTAGCCGCAACTGACAGCTCAAAGAAAGCCTTGGTAAACACGACTGGGCTAATATACACATAGGAATTTGCCTTTTCAGTTTCTTCGTTCATAAAATGAGTGAGCTTAATGGTATAACGGCCATCTAATTCATTTTCTAGTGTAATAATGTTATGTAAACTTAATTTCTTTAATGCAATATAGAATTGAGAATGCTGTATATAAGCAAATTCCTCTTTATACTGCTTGTAATCTTCCCATATCATATGTACTGTTACATTTGGAATGACTCCATTTGTGTAACATTTCTTGTGTAGATATAAAAAGACTTCGAGATCCGCATTTGTAATACCGTACAATTTATGTTTTCGTCCCATTGTTTCTGAAATAGCAGATAGTGTACGACGTGAAAAAGATGGTTTCGCCTGAGCCACAAAGCCGTCTACATCAGCAATACGTTCTTCGTATGTCATATGATCTAGAATATCCTCAAGGTATGTATCTTTATAGCTGTAGTATTTTTCTTCAAAAGCTTCAACAAGTTTCTGCCAAGATTTCAATGTTACTAAAACTGCATTAGTATCTTGTCCATTTAAACTACGTTGATTACGAATAATAAATGATTGTCCCATCTTTTTCACCTCCTACACAGAAATCCAGAAATATATGCCAAAACACTATAAAATATACCAATTATGATTATATCAAATCGAAATTTGATGAAATGTGCCCCTTTAAGAGAGAAAATGAAAAGATGAAATGCGCGTTAATCCCTTGTGTATCAAGGGATTTGAAGATTTATCGTTTTTTTTTTATGGACATCATACCGCTACAGATTTTCATCTTTCTAGAAAATTTATAAATCATTAGAAAGAGCCTCATAAACATTGATAAAACAATGTTTATGGGGCTCTTTTATAAATACGAAAGGAACATCATATAGCTATAAGTTTTCATGTTTTTAGATATGAAATTATTTATAGAATAGCCTTTAATCGTTGGTATTAAAGAGTTTGAACTCAAAATCTCAAATTTTAAAAGGGACATCATATAGCTAAAGACTTTTCATCTTTGTATAAAAAAAGGGACATCATACCGCTACAGACTTTCATTTTATATAAATAGTCGAAAATAAGAACAAAAGGCAGTGAATGTATGATATCAAAGGGTTTATAGAACATTTACATCATTCAAAAGGGACATCATATAGCTATAAGTTTTCATGTTCTTAGATATGAAATTATTCATAGCATAGTCTTTAAACGTTGATATTAAAGGATTTAGTCTCGAAATTTAAAATTTCAAAAGGGACATCATATAACTAAGAACTTTTCATCTTTGTATGAAAAAAGGGAGATCATATCGCTACAGATTTTCATATTATATAAATAGTTAAAAATACGACCAAAAGGTAGTGAGTGTATGATATCAAAGGATTAATAGAACATTTACATCATTCCAAAGAGACATCATATAGCTATAAGTTTTCATGTTACATATTGTAATTACAAAAGGAAATCTTTTATATCAAGCTTTAGCCCTCTTTTTTAAAAATTTCGTGCAGTTGAATGGGCAATAATATAGCTACAGATTTTCATGTTATGAAAAATAAGACTAATAGAAGAGTGATCTATGAAAAAAAGTTAGGATACTATGTAAGCCTTTGAATTAACTTGTATTTGGATTTTACAAATTGATTTGGTCTTGTATAATCATTAAAAGGGATGATCATAGGTATGAAGACTAGGATCCTGTAAAGGTGTAACGTAGAAAAATTTAAATAGAATGTTCTAATTATCTTTCTTGTTATTTAGAAAGGGACATCATATAGCTAAGTATTTTCACGTTTAAATAACATTTATTAAATTTATGTTAGGAGCAAAATATATATGGAAGACGTTCTACAATTGTTTAGAGATGCATTATCAATAACAGAACCACTTTATAAACAGAACGAGCAATTGTGGCATAAATGGAATTCTTACTATGTAGACGTTGTAGCAGATAATAGTAAAATTGTAACTTCAGAATACCTTTCTCCATCATTTTCAATGCTTGTACAGTGGGTGAAGCAGCAGCAAGGAAAAGGCATTTCCGCTTTAGATATATTTAAAAATATAGATACTTACAAAGTAACGATTCATGAGACAATTAGTGTCTTTATAGCCCAAGAGTTTCGTAATGATGAAATAGTTAATACTAGAACACATACACCAGTGATTGAACCTGATGCGAACATAGCACATGAAAATTATTTGGAAGTAAATAATTCCGCTGTTTATTATAAGTTAAGAGATGGGATAGCAAAAAATCAATTTGAGGAAGATGAAAGTACAAAATTAAAATCATATCCCATTGAAACGAAAGATAGTAACGGAGTAGCACAGCTTTCATCTCATAAAGATGAAGACCTAAGGTTAACGAATATTGAAGAAGCCGCAAGATGGAATACATTAGTAGATGGTGTAATGAGTAATATGGATGATTTAACAGCTGACGTATTAGATACCATCACAATTCAATGGCTAAATGAAGCAAACACACCTGATGAATTTATTGATTTTTCATATGAACAAGTTTTAGAAATGTGCAGTATTTCAAAAGCAAAAGCAAATGGTGTTGAATATTATAGGGTGGAAGATAAGATTAAGGTAGCTAAACGTATAGCGGCTCTAGCAAGTATTTTTATATACTTAAACGATGAGAATGAAGTAGTTGTACTAAATGATCGCGCTGAAACTGGGAAACATTATGAGGTAAAGCGTGAAGTGATTAAAAGGTTATTTGTATTAGATTCTGTAGTGCTTTGGAGAGATAAAAATACAAATGAATACATGGGTATAGAATCGTGCCGAATTAAACCGGGAAGTTTCTTATCCAGTTATCTATATGGATCTAATAGCACTACGGCACTATTATCAAAAAAGGCCCTAGAATATAATAGCTATAGACACAAATATCATAAAAGGTTAATTCGTTATTTGACATGGCAGTGGAGAATTCGTCAAATGTTTTCTAACTTAAAAAGGCCCTATTCTATAGGGGGGGATAAAGGATTATTAGCGGTAATGGGCATAAACCAAAAGCAAAAGCCTAACCGTATTCGTGATCAATTAGAAAATGTTTTGATTGATTTAGAAAAAGAAGGTGTAATTTCCCATTGGGGATATGATAAAGGTTTAGATGAAGAACAATTGACGAAGAAGAATTGGTTTAAAAATTATTATTCACAGTTAGGAATAGTAATACTACCACCTAAAGAATTAATTCACTCAATGGAAAACTTAGCAAAGAAGAAGACTACTGATGTAATTCATTCAACGGAAAGTTTAGCGAAGAAGAAGACTATTGATGTAATTCATAGGGATAATCAGCCAGTAAAAACTGAAGAAAAGTCCTTAGATATGAACAGAAATGAACAGTTAATTCGGGATAGAATAGAATTTATGCATCGGAGAAAGAACATAACTATGCGGGAGCTCTCAGCAGAGATAGGCATATCACAGCCCACTCTTTCAAGATTCTATAATAAAAAAACAAAGCGTCTCTCTGGAACTGCGAGAGACAAATTAAACCAATGGTATAAAAGACAAATGATTATCGATAAAATGTAAATTAAAGCTAAAAATTAGTATTAAAAAGAGTCCTAGAAATAGGACTCTTTTTAATGTAGTTATTGAATTTGTTGGTTTTAAAATACAATACATAAATATAGAAATATCCCTATTCGGAAATAGGGATATTTCTATATTTATAAATCTCAGTTAATAATTTAAATTTCCTTTTCTGTTCAGGAGTTAATTGATTTTCTACATAATGATGTATAAGTAAATCAATTATTTCATGAGCATATTTATTAGTGAGTTTCATTAGTGCTCCAAGCTCTTCCTTAGATTGACTAGAAATTTTAATACCGCCCTGTTGATTTTTAAAATTCTTTTTCTCTTGTCAATTCACTTGCTTTTGCTCATTTTTAGGTGAAGAAACAGAAGTATCTTCGCTATTTTTGACAACAAAAGTAGAAATATATAGAAATATCTACTTTTGGAAATAGGGATATTTCTATATTGTAAAGAAGAATATAGTAGTGATATGTGGTACATACAATAGAATCAGTAATTATTCTAAAGCTCCCTCCTATCCCCACATTTATCATGTTCCGACAGAAGACTCCTTCCTCAAAAATGGGAAGGTGTGAAACACCAATTTTAGGTGGGAGATGAATGTCGGTAGGCGTAAGCCTACATTTTTTAGTATACTGTAGGCATCATACAAAAAAGCGAGGTGCAACCCATGTTAGTAAATAAAGCATATAAATTTCGTATCTATCCAAATAAGAGACAAGAAATATTAATTGCTAAAACGATTGGGTGCAGTCGCTTTGTATTTAACCATTTTCTTGCTCTTTGGAATGATACCTATAAAGAAACAGGAAAAGGATTAACCTATCCTTCTTGCTCTGCCGAGCTCACTCAATTAAAAAAGAAGCAGGATACAATCTGGTTAAAGGAAGTAGATAGTATTGCCCTTCAATCCACATTAAAAAACCTCGCAGATGCTTTTTCACGTTTTTTCAAGAAACAGAATGATATTCCACGTTTCAAGTCTAAAAAGAATAAAATTCAATCCTACACAACTAAGCAAACGAACGGGAATATTGCAATTGTAGGCAACAAAATGAAATTACCGAAACTTGGCCTTGTTCGCTTTGCCAAAAGTCGTGAAGTAGAAGGTCGTATTTTACATGCAACGATTCGACTCAATCCAAGTGGTAGATACTTTGTATCTGTCCTTGTCGAAACAAACGTAAACGAAATGTCTAAAACTGAATCATCTTGTGGAATTGATGTTGGATTAAAAGATTTTGCCATTCTTTCTGATGGCACAACATACAAGAACCCTAAATTCTTTCGTATATTAGAAGAAAAGTTAGCGAGAGCACAGCGTATCCTTTCCAGAAGAACGAAAGGTTCTTCGAACTGGAATAAACAACGTGTGAAAGTTGCACGAATCCATGAACATATTGCAAATGCAAGAGCTGATTACTTACATAAACTCTCTACCGAAATCATCAAAAACCACGATGTCATCGGTATGGAAGACTTACAAGTCAGTAACATGCTCAAAAATGGAAAGCTTGCAAAAGCGATTAGCGAAGTATCTTGGTCACAATTTCGAACGATGTTGGAATATAAAGCGAAATGGTATGGCAAGCAAGTTGTTGTGGTATCTAAAACATTTGCTTCTAGTCAGTTATGTTCGAATTGTGGATACAAAAACAAAAACACTAAAAATCTAACAATTCGTGAGTGGGATTGCCCTTCTTGTAGCACACATCACGATCGAGATCGGAATGCAGCACTCAATCTTAGAAACGAAGCAATTCGTCTCTTAACCGTAGGAACTACGGGGATAGCCTAATCCATTAGAGTTCGATAGAACTCCGTACTTAGGAATCTCCCACTTCAAACAGTCCGTAAGGACGTTAAGTGGTGAGTAGTTCAAGATAACAAAAGCAATGATATAGGGAAATATTCACCTATAGAAATAGGGATATTTCTATATTGTAAAGAAGAATATAGTAGTGATATATGGTACATACAATAGAATCAGTAATTATTCCAAAGCTCCCCCTTATCCCTCCATTCTGACAACAAAAGTAGGGATATATAGAAATATCCACTTATAGAAATAGGGATATTTCTATATTGTAAAGAAGAATATAGTAGTGATATATGGTACATACAATAGAATCAGTAATTATTCCAAAGCTCCCCCCTATCCCTCCATTTCTGACAACAAAAGTAGGGATATATAGAAATATCTACTTATAGAAATAGGGATATTTCTATATTGTAAAGAAGAATATAGTAGTGATATATGGTACATACAATAGAATCAGTAATTATTCCAAAGCTCCCCCCTATCCCTTCATTTCTGACAACAAAAGTAGAGATATATAGAAATATCCACTTATAGAAATAGGGATATTTCTATATTGTTAGAAAAGAACACAGCGATGATAGATTCTGAAACGCCAGGCTAAGAGATGGTACGCTATTTTTAGTGTCGGAAGACAAGTTGTATCTCCCTCTATCGATAGAGAAAATGTAGTTGGTATAGATGTGGGACTTCATGCATACGCTGTTCTTTCTAATGAAACGATATTTGAAAATCCAAGATTTCTTTTGCAAAAAGAAAAACAATTGAAAAAAGCACAACGTAACCTTTCGAAGAAAAAGAAAAGCTCTGCTAACTATAGAAAACAAGTAGAAAGGATTCGGAACCTTCACGAAAAGGTGGCGAATCAAAGAAAAGATTTTTTACACAAATTAAGTTATCATCTCACGCAAATGTATTAGGTGATTTGTATAGAAAATCTTGATATCCGAAATATGGTTCGGAATCGAAAGGTGTCAAAGTCGATTTCCGATGCGGGGTGGGGGATTTTTCGCAAGCTGCTGATGTATAAGTGTGAAAAATTTGGAGGCTTACTTGTGAAAGTAGACCCAGCATATACATCACAAGATTGTTCGAGCTGTGGGAATCGTGTGAAGAAATCACTATCGATTCGGACACATATTTGCACAAAGTGTGGAACGGTATTAGACAGGGATCATAATGCTAGTCTAAACATTTTGCAAAAAGGGTTAGAGCAATTACTTGCGAGAACGACTGAAACTGTAGGGCAAGGTTGTGTCCAAACAGTATAAAAGACGCCTGTGGAGAGTATGTAAGACTACTTGGATTCTCAAATAGCAACGCTCTATGAAACAGGAAGCCCCTTCTTCAAACAACTCGTAAGAGTGTTAAGGAGGGGTCATTCACTAGTTAGCTTTAGAGACAAAACGAATGATGAAGGAATATCATGAGGAAGTGGCAGCGGAGAGGGAGAATAAAAGTTTGTGAAGGAAGTTCAGGTGATGATATTTTTTAAACCACAAAGATATAGAAATATCCCCATTTCTAAATAGGGATATTTCTATATCTTTAAATCTCTGTTAATATTTTAAATTTCCTTTTCTGTTCAGGAGTTAATTCATTTTCGACATAACTATTTATAAGTAAATTAATTATTTTATGAGCATATTTCGTATTAGTGAGTTTCATTAGTGCTTCGAGTTCTTCCTTAGATTGACTAGAAATTTTAATACTGCCTTGTTGGTTTTTAAATTTCTTTTTCTCTGGTGTTTGCTCGTTCTTTTTCTCCTGCTGATTTACTTGTTTTTGTTCATTTTTAGGTGAAAAATTTGGAGTATCTTCGCCACTTTTTGTTACAACTGGATCCTCGTTTGGGATATAAGGATCTGTTGGGTCAAAATTGCTCTTTTTTCTGCCTAATAATCCAGGAGTTTTTGCCATGTTATACACCAACCTTCAAACTTTCAAAAATATTGATACGAGACAATAATTCATCACTAATCTTTTCGTATAATTCTATTACATTTAAATCATGTCTATCATTTTCAGTAATACCGTTAACATCAAACCTTTTAATACGTTCCATCTGTGGAACGATATTTTTAAATAGGTTTTCTTCACCAAAAATTTCACGAGCATTTTCCATAATGTATTCATCCACTTTACCATTATTTTTTAATAGCACGGGAAGAATACCTACAACCTCAATATCAAGATCATATTGCTCTTTTAATTTTACTAGTTGGTTAATGTAGTTTTCTGCACCTGTAAGAGAACGCTCTTGTGTTTGTAGAGTTATAAGAACATAATCAGAAGCTACAACTGCATTTTTTGTGACTTCAATTGACATAGGTGGAACATCGATAAATATGTAATCGTATTTATGTTTTATTTTCTCAAGTAATCCCTTAAAGTAGAAATCTTCTTCTGCTTCCGAAGAACACGATTTATATAAAAATTTTGCGAAATCTTGAAAATCAACATAAGAAGGAATTAAATGTAAATTTTCCATTATTTCAACTTCTAATCCATCTAAATTCCCCTCTTGAATTCCTTTCATTAATGTTTTATTTAAAGTTACCTTTTCATCAGGATTAAGGATAGATTTTGTTAACATAAGAGATTTTGTTGCATTACTCTGTGGATCAAGGTCAACGAGTAAAGTTCGTTTCCCCTTTTTTGCGAATTCATAAGAGTTTAATACAGCATTAGTGGTTTTACCAACGCCCCCTTTGTAATTCCCAACAGTAATTGTAATAGCCATTTATACCACTCCATTTATTATTTGAAAATTTCCCTATATCCCTATTTCTGTATTTTTGGTACCGAAATCAAGTTGTAGGGAAATATCTATTTATAGAAATAGGGATATTTCTATATTATATAGAAGATTATAGCAGTGATATGTGGTACATGCAATAGAATGTGCCATTTATACCACTCTAGTTCTTTTTTTAACAATTTCTTATATCCCTATATCTATATTTTAATAACAAAATATAGATATAGGGATATATCAACTTATATAAATAGGGATATTTCCATATTATAAAGAGAATTATAGTGGTGATATTCAGTACATGCAATAAGATCATAGAATTAATGGATAATGCCTAAACTATTGATTTCAAAAGAGATGATTTACCTTTCATTCTATTATTAACAACAATCATTAATAGCGTGGATTTGAAATAAAGTTTAATTGTTTATAAAACAGTATAACCATTTATAAGATAGTTTAGCCGTTTTAGGTATATGTATCTATCTTAGATTGATGGATGTGTGGTGCTATGCGGACAGGAAAACTAGCTGAAGGCGGTACGGTATGGTATTTCAATCCGGATGGCTCCATGGTAACAGGCTGGAAAGTAGTGGACGGTGAATGGTATTACTTTTATGATGGTCCGGTGCAAACAGGCTGGTTAAAAAAAGATAGAAATTGGTATTATTTACAATCTAATGGTGCAATGGCAGTAGAAAAACATTTTATTGATGGTAAATGGTATTCATTCAAAGATAATGGCGTTATGATGTAACAAAAGGTCTTTTAAACTGAATATATGACACCAGATATCTATTTTAAGATACTTCTATAATAAGAAAAGGCACCTGTGCAGGTGTCTTTTTTGTGTGTTATCCCTTCTTATTAATTTAGAAAGAATAATGTTTTTAATAATATTCCAGATCACAAAAGTAGGGATATAGGGATATATCCACTTATAGAAATAGGGATATATCCCTATCTGAAGGGGGTTATAGCAGTGATATGTGGTACATGCAATAGAATCTGCTATTTATACTACTTCAGTTATTTTTCAAAAAATCCCCCTAATGGTGTTGCTAAGTGAGTTATTTAACTCAATGAACTGTTTTTCTATAGGGGTAAATTCATGATTTAGACGTGTAATCAAATACAAATCGACGTATTTATAAGGTGATGGAACTTCTAAATAATTATCGATGTTGTAGCGACTTGCTATGCGCTTTGATACTAAGGAAATTCCCATACCCATCAATGCAAATTGTACTAAGGATTCTGGATCACCCACTTCAATGATTTCATCCTGTTGAATTTTCATGTCTTTAAAAATATTACACAATAATGTGAGATACAAACACTTATCTGATAATACAAGTATGTTTTTTTTGCGTAAATAATCATCAAATATCGTATATTGATCTATACCTTGACCTATTATAACCAATTCCTCATATCCTACTTTTTTATAATTTATTTTTTTATTGTTTAGCGATCCAATCGTATAACCAACGTCAATTTTCCCAAGAAGAACTTGACCTTCAATATATTCTGTTGAACCTGTTTTTAATGTTACCGATAAATCAGAGTATGTTATATAAAGTTTATTTAAAGCACTGGAAAATTGATTTCCACCGATTGATATCATAGTACCAATACGGAGTTTTTCAGCATGCTTTTTCATGATATTTTCAGTTTCTTCCCAAACGAACAATATTTTCTTAAATTGATGATATAATTTTTCTCCCTCTTTCGTTAGTTTTACTCCTTTTGAATTTCTGATAAACAGTTCTTGATTATAATAAGTTTCGATTTTTTTTATTTTTGCAGTCATATTAGATTGAAGGTGATTCAATTTAACTGCAGCAGCAGATATACTTTTTAATTCCGCAACTGAAACAAAAGCCTTCATGTTTTCAATATCCATTAGAATTTTCGCCACCCATCAAAAAAAGTGATAGAACCATCATAAATTAACATTTTAAATGATGTCTGATTATCATTATACTTGGTTTAAAGATAATGGTTCCAATAAGGATTTGGAGGAATAGCTAATGAAGAACAAAGTGATAAAAGTAGGGATTATAGGTGGATCTTTGAATAATCAATGGGCTAGTAAAACACATATTCCGGTACTAAAGGAAACCCCTTTTTATCAAATAACGGCAGTTGGAACATCAAAAATGGAAACCGCGAAAAAAAGCGCGAGGATGCTAAATGCTCCGCATGCTTTTACAAATTATAAGGAATTAGCACGATCAAAAGATGTTGATTTAGTAATAGTTAGTATAAAGGTTCCTTTCCACTATGAAGCTTCGATTGCAGCCATAGAAGAAAACAAACATATTTACTGTGAATGGCCTTTAGGTATAGATACTACAGAGGCTGAAAAACTGGCAAAATTGGTTAATAATACGAACATTCATCATGCGATTGGATTACAGGGAAGGCAATCGCCAGAAGTTAATTATTTAAAGCAGGCAATCAAACAGGGAGAGATTGGCAGAATCATCTCTTGCACAATGCAGGTAGCAACACAAGGCAAGGGAGGAATAACAGATGAAAGAAGTGGTTATCTTTTAAAAAGAGGAAATGGGGCGAACCTTCTCACAATCAACGGTGGGCACTCACTGGATGTTCTTTGTTATATTCTGGGGGATTTTAAAGAATTATCAGCTACAATGAACATCCATTATACAGAAGCTGTCATACAAGAAACAGGCATAAAGATACCAAAAAACACAGCTGATCAAATACTAATACAGGGGACACTCGTTGATGGTGCTTCGGCCTCTGTACATATTCAGGGTGGAGTTTATCCAGCCTTTCAATTAGAGATTAGAGGGGAAAAGGGTGTTTTTCGTTTAACACAGAATAATTCCTCAGGTCATGTACAATTTGGTAATCTCAAAATTGAAAAAATTACACACCCAAATTATTTGTTAAATACTAAGGATGTTTATTCTGAAGAAGTAAAAATATCCTCTATAAAAGATAATGGTGCAAGAGACTATGTTGCTAATGCTTATACTATTTTTGCCAAAGATATATTTGAGAACCGAAGGCAAATTCCTAATTTTAATGACGCTGTTAAACTGCATCATTTGTTGGATGCAGTTCGAAAATCTGCAGAGACCGGTAAAAAAATACTCATAATAAATGAGTAACAATCTTAAGACATTATACCTTGTATTTATGCATCCCCGGCAGATAAACGTCAAAAATATAAGGAAATATCCAATTATAGAAATAGGGATATTTCTATATTATATAGAAGGTTATAGTAGTGATATTTGGACTATTTCATTGTAAATCGGACAATCTTTAGAATCTTTTGCATTAGCAAAGTTCAGTTCATTATCCATGGTTTCCAATCCATTTTGTTAAGGGTCAAAGTACATAAAACTAATAGCTTCCGAACATACTAAAATAATGTTTTGGAGGTGGGTTTTATGGATAAAAAAGACTTTCAGAAAATTTATAATGAATACTTACAACAGGGAGAAGACCAAGCTCAATTGGAAGTTGTTGAGGAAATCGATTCAGGAGTAGAACAAATTGTTGCAGTTCGTAAAAATGATGAGGATGATATTATTGCTTTTAAAACCAGTAGTGGAAGAGAATTAGATTATATTACTGCTCTTGATGAAGCAAAATCAGGAAAATTAGCACATGTGGATGTATTTCATAAGTATGGCAGGGATATTATACGTAGTGAACCTGATGGTATTAAAGAAAATAACTTAGATAACTTACCCTCTTTTTAAACGGATAAACTTGAACTACCCACCACTTAACGTCCTTAAAGACTGTTTGAAGTGGTGAGTAGTTCAAGTTATGTAACAAAATATGAATGTAGAATAAGAAGCCCAATATCAGGGCTTTTTTCTTTGCAGGAATTTATAGAATGCCAGGGAATACTTTTTCTAGGAGGTGTTATAGCGTTATGTCGGATATGAAAATTATTTATACCGCAAAAGACGTCTATAGTCGCTTGCAAGTGAGCGATAGCACACTAAGAAAATACGTTGAAGTCCTCCAACGAGAATTCTACATCATTAAGAAGAATAAGCAAGGTAAGAGGGAATACACAGAGCATGACGTCATGGTAATTGAGAAGTTAATCGAACTTAGCAAACATGACGGTATGACGTTAGAAAAGGCAGCGAAGATGATTACGCAGAAGTTAGAAAGTATCAATTCAGATTTGGTTAATGATGAAGAGTCCAAGGACACAGATTTAATACCATTTCATATTCAACAACAACTTCAGCAGCAATATAACGTTATGGCGAAACAAATGAACCAAAACCTCTTGGAAATGGAGCAAAGATTAAGCGAACAAGCTGAGAAAAGAGGTAAACACATTGAGGAAAGTATGGAACGACGGAACGAACGGATTGAAAAAAGATTAGAAGAACGAGATGAAACTTTGATGAGAACACTAAGAGAGATCCAAGAGACAAAGAAAATAATGAAGGAATTTCATGAGGAAGTTGCGGCAGCAAGAGAGAAGAAAAAGCCATGGTGGAAGTTCTGGTGATGATATTTTGATAACAGAAGTAGGGATATAGGGAAATATCAATTTATAGAAATAGGGATATTTATATATTTTCGAATAGATTATAGCAGTGAAATGTGGTACATGTAATAGAATCTGTCATTTATACTACCCCATTTATTTTTCAAAATCTCCCCTATATCCCATGCCCATCAAGTCAAGAAATTGGCTATCCCTCAAAAAAAAACATTTGCCTTCCTAAAGTTAAAAAGGATAAATGAGGCAGAAGAGAGTATACAAAGTATGATGTTATGGTGTTTGAGAAATTAATTAAGTAAGCATGACGGTATGACGCTTGAAAAAGTAGTGAAGCTAATTACGCAGCAATTAGGAAATGTTGATATGAGGACAGAGGAATCCCAGGAAACCGATTTATACTCAACAACAGCTACAGCAACAATATAACGTTATGGCGAAACAAATGAACCAAAACCTCTTGGAAATGGAGCAAAGATTAAGCGAACAAGCTGAGAAAAGAAGTAAACGCATTGAGGAAAGTATGGGACGACGGAACGAACGGATTGAAAAAAGATTAGAAGAACGAGATGAAACTTTGATGAGAACATTAAGAGAGATCCAAGAGACAAAGAAAATAATGAAGGAATTTCATGAAGAAGTTGCAGCAGCAAGAGAGAAGAAGCCATGGTGGAAGTTCTGGTGATGATATTTTGATAATAGAAGTAGGGATATTACTATATGGTATGAAATTGACGTTTCATACCATATTTTATTTGAACTCATTTAAGGTGCAGTTCGGAGGAATTCATCTATAAATTCCATAATTAGAGCATAAACAAAAAGACTGATCGGTAATGAATTTACAATTAAAGCAAAAATTCTTTTAGCTAAAATTTCTTTGCTGAACATTGAAACGATGCTTAAAGGAATGCCAAACAAGGAAGCAAAAAACGCAAGTGATATAAAGACACTTAGGATAGATTCCACACTCTCGTCCGAAGTTATTGATGAAATGCATAAGGAGATTGGTATAACAATAATCGTAGCCAGTGCTGTAAAGAACGAGATTTTAGTGAACATCTTCAGATTTTTGCTTTCCAAAAAATACACCTCTCTTTTTGAACTACTCACCACTTAACATCCTTACGGACTGTTTGAAGTGGGAGATTCCTAAGTACAGAGTTCTATCGAACTCTAATGGATTAGGCTATCCCCGTAGTTCCTACGGTTAAGAGACGAATTGCTTCGTTTCTAAGATTGAGCGCTGCATTTCGATCTCTATCGTGATGTGTGCCACAAGAAGAGCAATCCCACTCACGAATTGTTAGATTTTTAACATCTTTGTTTTTGGATTCACAATTGGAACATAATTGACTAGAAGCAAATGTTTTAGATACTACAACAACTTGTTTTCCATACCACTTTGCTTTATATTCCAACATAGTTCGAAATTGTGACCAAGATACTTCACTAATCGCTTTTGCAAGCTTTCTATTTTTGAGCATATTACTGATTTGTAAGTCTTCCATACCGATGGCATCGTGGTTTTTGATGATTTCGGTAGAGAGCTTATGTAAGTAATCGGCTCTTGCATTTGCAATATGTTCATGGATTCTTGCAACTTTCACACGTTGTTTATTCCAGTTCGAAGAACCTTTCGTTCTTCTGGAAAGGATACGCTGTGTTTTTGTTAACTTCTCTTCTAATGTACGGAAGAATTTAGGGTTCTTGTATGTGGTACCATCAGAAAGAATAGCAAAATCTTTTAATCCAACGTCAATTCCACAAGTGGATTGAGTTTTAGGCATCTCTTGTACTTCTGTTTCGACAAGGATAGATACAAAGTATTTACCACTTGGGTTACGTCGAATCGTTGCATTTAGAATACGACCTTCTACTTCACGACTTTTGGCAAAGCGAACAAGGCCAAGTTTCGGTAATTTCATTTTGTTACCTGCAATCGCGATATTGCCGTTCGTTTGCTTAGTTGTGTAGGATTGAATTTTATTGTTTTTAGACTTGAATCGTGGAATATCATTCTGTTTCTTGAAAAAACGTAAAAAAGCATCTGCGAGGTTTTTTAATGTGGATTGAAGAGCGATACTATCTACATCTTTTAACCAAATCGTATCATTTTGCTTCTTTAATTGAGTGAGCTCGGCAGAGCAAGAATGATAGGTTAATCCTTTTCCTGTTTCTTTATAAGTTTCATTCCAAAGGGCGAGGAAACGATTAAATACAAAGCGACTGCAACCAATGGTTTTAGCAATTATTATTTCCTGTTCCTTATTTGGATAGATACGAAATTTATATGCCTTATTTACTAACATGGGTTGCACCTCACTTTTTAGTATGATGACTACAGTATACTAAAAAACGTAGGCTTTCGCCTACCGACATTCATCTCCCACCTAAAATTGGTGTTTCACACCTTCACATTTTTGAGGAAGGAGTCTTCTGTCAGAAGATGATAAAAATCATATCATAATAGGATTAAATTGTTGACACTCCCACGGCTTAAGCCGTGGGAGTGTCAATAATTAGAAATCAATCTCTTCGTTATCTTCTTCAGAAATACCACCAAGTACTTCCTTAGCGTCAATAATTTTACCTTCTTGGAGTACGGGCTCTTTCGTTTTTAAATCTTCTTGTTTTTGTGTGGGAACAAATCCATTAGTAAGTAGAAGATCCAATTTATTTTCAACTGTATCTAAAAGATTTAATCTCTGCTCTACAGTATCTAATTTTTGCAGTAGTTGCTCATAACGTTTTTCATTTTGTACTAGTTCAACAACAAATGCTGTTAATTGCCTACTATTAGCTTTTTCATTAAGGATCTTATATACATCTTCAGGCATATTATCAGCACGTAATGCCATTTTTCTATTTTTAGCCATTATCAGCACGTCCCTTTATTTTAAGCTAACTGCCCCTTCATTTCATCAATTGCTTTTAATTCTAATGCAGCTAGGTTAATTGTACGTGAAGTTGGAGCAAATACTTCTTTCTCGCTATTTTGAATAATATCGTTCAAGAAGAAGTGATTGTTTTTAGCAGCCGTTTCAGACATATGATTCAATAAAGCTAAACGGATATATGGTTGTAAAACTGGTGCTTCGCCTCCAATATAGATGAATTTCAATACTGTATTCGTACTAGAGGGGATGAACACATCAAGAATTTTAGCTACTAAAATTCTTGCATATTCTTTTAGTGCTTCTACAATTTCAACTGTGAAATCATATTCTTCACCAGTATTTTCATTCGATAGTACATACTTTTGTTCTTTATAATTATTAACAATAAATTTCTCTAATGTTCTTAGATCTTTAAAGTATTGAATCAATTTTTCTTTTCTAAAACGTTCTAGGTATCCTAAGAATGGTTCAATATCGATAACTTGGAAAGAATCTCTGTGTTTAGGTGTTGTGAGTCCTTTACCTAATCGTACAGCATCTGTAGAACCACCACCAATATCAGTTAAAACCACTTCATAATCATCGAATCTCTCGGATTCATATCGTTTTTCAATACTAATTACATTTGTATTCTGATCTCTTGAAACCATTTTATATTTTAAAGAATGTCTAGCAACTTCTGATTCATTTCTACATTTTGCTGAATTAACTGTAATAGTTAGTTCTCTTTCCATTCCAGGTGTTAACACTTTAACTTTATGTTCACCGATAAATCTTTCTTCCATTTTTTTATGAGCAATGCTAAATTTCTCTTCACGTTTTAAAAGCCAAATTGGAAGCATCATACTCATGTTTTCAATTTCAACTTCATTATCTTCTTGCTCAGCGTTAAGGGCATGATAATATGCAATTGCTCCTAAAAAGCTTATGTAAGGGATAGGACTATTAATTTTATCGTGCATCTTATTTACATGAGAGTTTGCTAATTGATTATCTTCAGCTAATTGTCCAACTAAATAGAAAGATTCTTCACCATCAATTTCAGTAGAAATTAATAATCTATCTAGTAAATCTTCTGGTCTAGAAATACGATCAACAAGTAAATCCTCAGCTTTTTTCTTTGAAATTTTAACTACATTCGTTGCAAGTTCAATATAATAACCATCCACCATGAAATTATTAAAACTATTTCCGAAATCCGCTACTTTTCTTCCAATTCTCATTTCTAATTCCTCCTTTATACATTAAGTGCGACTTAAGCAATACTTTTAATTGTATTTTAGCACATTAAACTGAAAATAAGAACACTTTTTTATAATAAGTAAGACTTAAATCGTACTTATTATTTAATTAAGTTATATACTTAAAAAGTTCAAAATAAACAAGGAAATACCTTCTTTCAAACGAATTAGACACATAACAGTTAGATGCCGACATGTCGGACATAAATGATGATGAATAACAGTAAAACAACAACAAGACCGACATAAATGATGATGAATAACAGTGAAATGACAACAAGACCGACATGAATGATAATCAATAACAATAAAATGACAACATGTCGGACATCGATAACAACAAATGACGATGAGGGGAGGACGATGAAATGGCTAGGGAAGAACCTTACAAGAAAACATATTCTCTTGCAGATATAGCAAGGATGCTTGGGAAGCCACGGACAACTCTTCAGGCCTGGCGGGATCAATTTAAACCATACTTACCAACTGTTGCTGGGACAAAAGGGCGAACGCTGAGATATGAACAGGAAGCATTAGAGCTTTTTAAATTAATTGCCAATATGAAAGATGCACAAGAGCCACCAGAATTAATAGAACAGATGTTGAAACAAAATGTAGATTATATTGTAGTAGAAGAGAGTGATGAAGACGACGAAATAACGAAGCCAATTATTCAGACAATGTATGAAAGTATGAAAGAAGTTTCTATATATTTTCAAGAACAAAAAGCCATGAACATGGAACTTTTAAAGCGCATAGATCATTTAGAACAAACTAATCAAATGCTATTGAATAAGATTGATGAACAACAAAAGAGTATTGATGGGAAAATAAATAACAGAGATCAACAGTTATTAGAAGTAGTTCGTGAAATACAAGAAACTAAGAAATTAATTGCATCTACTCAACAAGAAAAATCATGGTTCGCTAAATTATTTAAAAAATAACTTAAATGATACGTGAAAAAGTAGGAAAGCTTGTAAAAATATACAAACTTCCCTACTTTTTTTGAATTTGATATTGTGCATTTGAAATAAAGTCGCCACGTTTTGAAAAAGTTAAGATGGAGTCGAGAATAGAATAATTTTAGGCAACCCCATGGAGGTGTGCAGTGACAATAAAGTTATTTAATAAAAGATGGTGTGAAATTTCAATTAACACCATCTTTTATTTATATGTTGTATTCTAAAAGTATGAAATTAATTATTTTGTTTATCTATATAATGTATAATAGAGTTATATAAAAATTCAGCTAAGTCTTCATTACTAAATTGATTTATGTAATTTTTGAATCGATTATCTAATTTATAAGTATTTGCAATACATTTCAACATTTCAGAGTCACATACAATAGATTGTTCGAGATAACTTTTCCATTCTACAATTAATTTCTGTACTTCATCGGAAGAAGGGGATTGATTAATACAGAATGCAATTTTTCTTAATACTTTTTCCATGTTTAGTTCAAATTCAGAAAATAGGTTCGCTTTTTCACTAGGAGAGAGTTTTTTCAGTTTCCCCTCAAACTCTTTGTATTTTTCTGTTTCTCCATAGATGAATTTCGCTTCATGAGCATATTGTTCCTGTAATGGTAAAATGGATGAATTATTAAAAATATTTAAATTGTAGATATCCTTTCCTGATACATACTCATCCACCGTAGTAATAATTATTTCTAAACGTTGTTTTTTTAACAATAAAGTTTGGTTATGCTTCTTTAATAATTGTTGCTGTTCTTCTCTTGTAAGTTTCAAAATATCCGCTATTTCCTTTAGAGAAAAGTCCATTTCCTTTAAAAATAGAATCGTTTGAAGTTTTGCTAAACTGTTCCTATCATAGATTCGATAACCATTTTCTTTTAAGTAAATTGGCTTTAATAAATTTATTTTATCATAATAGTGTAATGTTCTTTTTGTTACGCCTGTAATTTGGACAATATCTTTAACCGTTAATAATTGTTTCTTCATCCCAAAATCCTTTTATTTCATCTAATATTAGATTGGCAGGAGTTATTGTGGCTTCAAAGATATTTTTACCTGTTTTTTCTAAATAGTATTTAATTAAATAGTATCCACAGGCATAACCAGCAGCATAAGGCACATTGACTGGCATATAGTTTTGAAGTTTTGCTAATTCATCACCATAAAGATACGGTGCAATTTTATCAAAGCCTGTTAATTGTAATTGTTCCTTGAGCACAGGTTTAATATGTCTATTCAGCATTTCCATAGTTGTTTTCGATACCCAAGGACCGAGCAGATCTTCTCCATAAATAGAAGTAGCAAAGTTCTCTGCTAACCCTTCACTAACAATTAATTCACCTAAAGTAACAGTATGGTCCCACTGAATGAATTGATATCTAACATTATGATTACATTCATGTGCTAAAGCAGCCTTCATTCGAGGTATTGTGTATTCATTTGGGACAAGTGTACACAAAATATAGCCAGGGATACCTCCATCACCACTATATCCTTCATTTAACATTAATGGAGGGCTATTTCGATCCCCTAATAGAATAGTGAATAAGTAATCGGATACATATAGGTTTACATCATGCTCTCTAAATAAATGAAGGCTTTTCCTAACAGCTTCTGTACACTCAGACCAAAAAGAATCAGAAGAAATCAATTCTAATTCTGGTGTAATCTCATTTGTAATCTGAGTAGGAGAAATGCCCATTATATTATTCAATGTAATAACATCAAAACTATTTGGCTCCTCAGCTTTAAAAGGAACATGTTGAACTTCCCATTTCCCCATGAACGGAGCCAACATTTCTTGTCTGTATAACTCAACTTTTTCCTCTTTTGGAGCTTGTGAAATTTTTCGATATATTTTATCTGAGCGTAATGATTTTATATTCATTTCTTTCACCCCTTATTTAATATAGTTAAAATTATGCACTATGACGTAGCGTTATAGTCAAGGGGGTTAACTAAAAATATAGTAGGAGGATGGGATCAAGGGATTAGATGTTTTTTGAAATATTAATAGGAACCCTTCATTTGTAAGTACCTTAGCTTAGTATGGATGCTGAACGTACTTAAAATGAATTAATAGAATATCATTCAATAATTTTTATTTACCATTTTTCTGTCTAACCACAGTTTGGAAAAAAGGAATTGGATTTTTAACCAATTCCTCTGGACTTTGTTTTAATTGAATCTATCTTATTTTAACTTCAAAAGCTTTTGAACCGAACCCAAAAACTAAATTTTATTCTTCGATTTTCCAGGCCCGAATTACTTTTTCATTCCCTGTTACATACATCATGTTTTGATTGAAACATATATGACTTATGCTGCCTTTGAGCGCTTTGAAATATCGGGATTCGCCGTAAAGGTTAAGTTCTATAAGAGTCCCATTTGCTAATCCTAATACTAGCCATTGACTGTCTGGGTGCCATGTAATCGAATAAATTGCACTATTAAATGTTCTAAAAACTGGGAGTCTGAAAATGAACTTTCCAGTAGGGGCATGTATTAATGAAAATGAACTTGGAGAATACTGATCATCAGCTATACCGCCAATAGCAATATAGTTTCCGCATGGACTCATACTGAAACAATAAACATTTAAATCCCCACTAAGCTCTGTAATCCATTGAAAACTTTGGTTAGTTAATTCAATGCATCCAATTCTGGATCCATCCGTGATGTAAATGCAATTTTCTTTTTGAGAATATATCATAAATTTGATATAACTACTTTCGTAAGGGTATACATTCTTTAAAAAGTCTTTTTGAGTTAATACAGGTTTCCACGTACGTAAATCTATATCAACCTCTATGAGATGATACTTTTCGGGATTCAAAGCATCATTTAACCACGGATGTGATTGTACGGCTTCTGCTGAGATTCTTAATTTCGTCCCTTTTACAGTTGCTGGTTTGATGTCAAAGTGACTTTTTTCATGTAAGTCCTTCCGAGGAACTAACGCAATAAATTTATTTTCATTTTCCGATATCCATGTAAATGGCGGGGAAAGCGGAAGAATATCAACCAAATTTAATGGATATAGATTACAAATAGCTACATGTGCCCGATATCCTTCTACTAAAGGTCCATCAGCTAAAAGTACGGAGTCATCATCTCTCTTTATAGTTTCACGTCCAATACCAGTAATTTCATCAATACAATGAAGAGAATTTCCCTCGCGGATTTGTATTCCGGGTATATCCGAAACATACATTCCACCATTGTATGTATGAATAAATTTATCTTCGGAAAGGTGAACTAGACTGGAGTATCTTTTTCTCGCGTTATCTTTAGCACAAAGGATACCTTTCTGACGGTATAATACAGTGTGTTCAGCTATTTTATATGATAATAAAGAAACAGGTACGGATTGTTTCTTTTCTTCTGACGATAATTTATATAGTGGTTTAAGGTCATGTGTATGGATCGGTGTATAAATGTTCTCGCTTTGTATATCAAGCATATTCCAGTTAAAAGCTCTTGCAATTTCAAGACGAAGCTGCGTATAAATCCACAATGAATCATCGTTGTTCAAATATTTCCAAGGTACACATGTTTCTATACAGTTATATAAATCTGAATCGATACTATCCCCATTTCCATCAACAAAGGATAAATAAATCTCCATATAATAGATTCCTTTTTCAAATAACCATTGAAAAGCAGATATTTGTTTGATTTCTAAAATGGAACTGAGGAGCTCGTTGCACTCTTTTAAAGTTTTCTTTTGCTTATAACTTGGGAGGTTAGCAATTCTAACATTTTGACTCACGTATATTTCCTCCTTCTACTAATTGATGTATTCCGCAAGTTAAAATAGAGTCATTTGTTAATTAAAAATAGAGCCGGTTAGTATGATAACTCTGTTGATATTTGAACGGTTAAATTTCAGGTAATACACATAAAGGCTTGCGTATCTTTAACGATACACAAGTTTTTTTTGCTTATCAGAGAAATATGGATAAGTAGAAGTTTAATCATTGCAATCACAATCTAAATCTGAACAATCGGTACAATCTAAAGTGCTACAATCCGAATTTCTCTTTTTGGAGTTTCTCTTAAGATAAAAATATAGTAATCCGATAAATAGTGCACAAATAGCAAAAGCTATTATTGCTTCTGTATATTTTTCATGAATGATAAAACCAATTCCACTGCCACCGGAAATGAGAATTAAAATCGAGTAGATTCAGAACATGTAAATACCTCCGTTGATGAATAATGGGTTTAAAATAGAATCCATATGATACTAGATGAAATAAATAGTCCCATACCATTCCCGCTTAAGATGCCAGTAGTTACTCTTAGAAAATTTGTGCTACTTCTCCATTTCCACTTTTGGGTGAATCCATCGATGAATAATGGTATTTGAGCAGAGAAAGATAGTGCTAATGATAGAGTATACGAAGGTGTTATTAATAAATAAATTGGGAACATAATGAAACCAATAAACATACCTGTGCATCGTGCACATAAAGGTATGTATTTTTGTAGTTTAGGAAAACTCCTTTCGGATTTTCTGTGACAAGGGATATATAAAATGAAACCTCGGATCAATACGGATCATCCTCTCTAGTAATATATTAATTTATTTAGTAACAAAATTATAGAGTTCTTAAGATGTTATGTGTATGCTATTGGCTGTTATAAAGGGATGTTGGTGTTTTGTGTTTGTGGTTCACGAATAATGTTTCGATATCGGTTAGTTAATAAAAAGAAAGGAATATGAATATATTACGTGTTAATATATTTATAATATTATTAAATCTTAATAAGTAGTATAAAAGGTGTGGATTATGAGGGGAACTATAGAAAGAAGACTTTCGTATTTATATAAAGGTGAATTATTTGCGGTAATTAATTTTGTTCCTTTAAGTTTTTTAATAAATACTGTCTATCCTAAATTACATTTATATTCACTATATTCTTTTTGGATTTCATTTCTTCTTTTGGAATTTCTCTTAATACAAGGTACGGTTTACTGGTACGTAAAAAGTAAAAGACTAAAAAGGGAAAAGACATCTATTACTCCTATTTGGGTTATTCAACGATTAAAAAATATAAAGAAAATGAATATTGTATTGATTTTCACTGGGATTGTTACGTTTGTTATTGATTTGTATTATTGGTATCCTTCATTACCTTTAGCAGGGTTATTTGTTTCTGGATTTATTTATGTATTTGCATTGCTTGAGTATATTAATTATTATTATGTTCAACTTTCATACGATAGCATCTCTGATATTAAATATCTTCTAAGGTCAAAGAAATTAAAACAAGCGTGTATAAACAAGGATTTTAAACGTAATTCATAAAAAATATCATGTTGAAATTACTTATGTATTTTAGGGTTATTTGAAGGTTACTATTATCGGTTTGAAACAAAGATATACCGTTTATTAAAAGAATTGACCGAAATTACTTACACTTCGTTTTTCTTAGTGAACCAACAATATTAGTTAAACATCAATGATCATAATATCAAAACTTTAAGAAGAAGGGGGTGGGGAATATGATGAATAAAGAAATTCAAGAATTGTTTGATGATCTTAATTTATTTGCCAAACAAATTGCAAACGTAAGATTATTAAATTTATCATTTGATGTATATGAATTTCGGGATGAATATGCAATGCAAGTAGACTTAATATTCGCCAGAAAAGGTCAATTTGATAATATTCAAGAAGCATTTTCTGCACTATTTAAAAAAGAATTGTTTGATGGAGAGGAATGGGATATTAGTGATGAGCCAGCCCCTTTAGATGAACGATGGCTAACAGCACTAAAAGATTTCTGGATTACTACATCCTATTCAAGAGTATGTAGTAGCATAGAGTTAGTAAACAACGATGATTTTATAAGTAGATTTAAAAAGGATTTAGCTAGTGTGAATGTACCAGAACAAGTTGTTAAAGAATTCTTAGTTAGATTGAATCATATTGAAACAATACAAGTACAAAAAGGTTATGTTTATGATCATATATTCGGGCAATCTGATAGCCATTACTTTTTGTTTGAATCGGGAATATATGAGTGAACTACATACCACTTAGCGAAGCTTGAAGTGGATGCTTCTTGGGAAGTAGATACTTTTATTAGCTATCTATATTTACCAAGCTATCCCCGTCGCACCGACGGTTAGTATTTGTAGAGAAAAAAATACCAATTTTAGTTCTTGGTGAGAACCCACCGCATTTTAGCGATTATGACTGTTTTATCCATATCAACGTCATGGCTTGGTTTTCGCTATTTTGATATGGTGACGAGTTGATTGAAGATTTTACGATACGAATCTTTTCTCGTATCAACCCCATATCTTCAGTTTTCAAAGAACAATCTGTATGTAATGAGTTTACTACAATCTTTTGGCTAGTGCCAAATCGAAATTCATCTCCCACCTACCGTTGGGGTATCGCCTGCACACACTTGAGGAAGGAGACTTCTTTCGGAAAACGTTAAAATTATTAGTACATTCTATATTGCTGATTAAACTTTAATTCAAACTTTAATTCAAACTTGCAATTATACATATAGTTTTAAAACCATACCGCTAAATAAAGAAAATACCTATGTTGTGTACTTTATGGGATCGAATACTATATTTATTAAATCTTGTTTAAAAATAAAACTATTATAAATATTAGAATCTATTTTAGAGATATTAGGCTAACTATACCAAGCGATTCAAGATTTTATCTTAGTAAATTTCAAGGTCAATCTGTGAATAAATAAGTGAATTTTCAGTTTTATACAAGTGTAAATTTCATAGCAGAATAGTCTAGAAAATGAGAAATAATTATAGGAATTGAGAGGTGCTTTGAGTTTCTTTGTGTCGAAAAAGGATAAGTTGCTTAGAGGTTATAAGAATACATGACAAATAGCCTTGCTAATTATCTTTTTTTGAGCAAGGCTAAGTTTTAGATGTTTTTTTAATTAGGGCTTTAGAACACCTATTTTTTGTAAGACGGAATCCATTTTCTTGCTATTAAGCCAGTCTATAATTGGAAGTTTGCTTTCATATTTTTGTTCGTTTTCCATATTAGTTAAGGCTTCTTTTGCTTTGTAATCGTTACGCTCTTTTCTTTGTTTAGATTTTTCAGCGAACATCTTCATAAAATGAGCGGGATTACTTATTTCAGCTTGATCATATTCAAACCATTCAACGCATTTTTCAAAATCCCATCTTTGATAACGGTCAATTTCTTTCGGCATTCTTAAGGCTATAGTATAAGCGTCCTGTTCGGTTAAATATGTTACTGGTTGACTTGTTATATAGCGATAGGCTTTTTTCTGATCTTCACTTAAATAATCATCTAAATCTTGGGATCTATCAGTAGTGTTTTTTGCATTAATATTTGGTTTTTCTAGTTCTTCAAAATTGAAAATATCTATGCCAGTAGATGAAATATTCTTTTCCTCATGCTTGGATTCAACAGCTTTTTTAAAGAGCTTTTTCTTTAAAAATTTAGTGAAAGTAGAGCATACATCAATTGCTACGGCCCATTTCACCTTGAAATATTCAATGATTTTTAAGTAATTGTTATGTAAAGTTAAAATGTAAATTGAAGGGGCAATTTTACCATGTCTTCGTACTTTGATTTGTTGGCATACTCCCAAGTCTTGTAACCAATTAAACACGTAGTTAATAATTGGTTTTGAAATACCTGATTTTTTGCTGATATGATCTTGCTTTACTTGAGAATACCCTTCTTGTACCAAATAGGATAAAACAGTTTCTAATGCTTCATATTTTCGTTTGGTAAGATAATCCTTTGTAGTAATACCCTCATATTCTAGGACAATATTATCAATATAAGTAGTAACTTTCTTGATTGCTTGATTAATAGCCCCAGGTGTTTTGGATAAGTGTTTGATTCGGGGACTTAATTCAGCTTTTGCTCGACGGAGCAAAAAGTTGTGCAATAACACAGAAAAAACCTCCTATTTTTCCCACCACAAATTAAACAGGAAAACAGAGGTTTTATATTCACATAGTATGTACCTTATGATATAATTTTAATATCAAGTATGATACTAAAGAAAAACACATACATTTGTAGTGTGAATTAAAACCCTATCTTGTGGAGTTTTTAATTGGATCCGGTCGCCAAACTAGAAACCAATTAAAAACTGGACGGTGGGTTTTTTTTTGTTTTGGTTTATAAAAACTGTGTACATAGATAAGTTATTTATATTCTACAATTCCGTTTGAAGAATATCAACACTTAAAGTTCATATTTAGAGTTAAAGAGAAAAATATAGATAAAATTATTATTCATCCGCCTTTGATTAACTGAATATTTTGATAATTAATGAGAAAAATAGGGAGTTTTTTGTTATGGTATAATCGCCTTAAATATGTATGTTTCTGAATATTTTATAAACTCAACTGAATACCGCTGAAAAAGAGGTGAATATATATGAAGAATCTAGCAAAAGAAATTGATGATTACATATCATTTAAGAATATGACATACACAGACCTTGCAAAAGAGGTTGGTGTTGCTAAATCAACCATTTCAAATTACTTTAACAAGGATAATGCATTATCAGTATACACTTTCTCCAAAATTGTATATATTGTTTTTGAAAATGATAAAGATAAGCAAGAACAAATGATGATTAATTATTTAAGTTCCTTAAAAGATAGAATGAATATAAATGTGAAAGTTGCATTTGCTATTGCCCACTTAAATGATTACTTGAAATTAATGAAGTTTATTTCGCAACTATGTAAGAAAAGTGACGACATTGAAATGAAGCGATTGGAAAAAGTTTTTAGTTTATATATTGCTCGTCTGGATGGAGATAATGTTAAAGATTTATATTTAGATATTGAAAAGGCGAGAACCATAATCAATAAAAAAAATTATGATATAGAAATCTATTGTGACATACTTAGCATGCTAATTTTATGTGATTTAGGTGATTTTGGATTGATGGAAGGATATAAGATTAGGATTGAAAATAATATGAAATTAGTGACGAATAGTTATTTAAAGAATTTATATTATTTTTGGGTAAAAGAACTATGGAGTTATTCGCTTTTAAGAAAAGATATGTGTCAAGATTTTGAAGAACATAACACATGTTTAAGAACATATAGAGATCTGAAATTTTTCCCAGTCATGGAAGCATTTTTGAATATTAGGCGTGGAGAAAGTTACATGTTCTCTGATTACAATAAGTCTTTAAAATTCTTTTTGGAAGCTTTAAATATATTGAGTGGGGCGAAAGAAAGTTTAAAATTTATGATAGCGTTAAACGATATCAATTTTATAAGAATTGTCTGGTGGAAAGATATAGATAAAATAGAATTTAATAAACTTCATCCAGCTGAGTTTGCACTTTTTTTAATTAAGGAAGGGAAAAAAAGTGAAGCTATAAGTATATTAGAAAAAATTGAAATACAAAAAGAGTACTTATCACCAATGCAGACATGTTATATGGGGATGGCTAAGGATGATTTAGCATTAATAAAGAAATCTATTAATATGTTTAAGTCAAATAATGATTTCTTGTACGGGAAATTTGCAGAAGGAGTATATGAAGAATATATGGAATTTATAATATAGTTTTTACAGAAAGGAGAGAATAGAGTGAAAAAGTTATTTGGATTGATAGTAGTTTCCTTACTGGTGATAACAATAGTAAATGGATTATCAGATAAATTGGTATCGTATCAATGGCATTTTAAATTTAAACATGTTGATAATCAATTTGTTTCTTATATGAATGTAGATCCTGGCGGAGGTTCTCCGAGTTTATTTGAATCATATGAATCTAATTTGAAATATACAGTTAATAAATCCATAATGCCTAGAATGGTTGACCCCGGTGGTGGAGGCTGATTCTTAATCTTGTTTATTTAAAAAAGACATCGTTTAAACGGTGTCTTTTGTGCTTTTATAAAATGTTTTATAAATTTCTAAATAAGGAATTGCGAAATTTATGTACCTAAATTCACAATCTAAAAATGGAGGAAAAGACATGAAATTAAGTATATATGAGCTTACAGAGATTATAAAAGAAATGGATTTACAAACATTTGGTGAAATTATTGAATTATGCTCAGAATATAGCTGTAAAGAAGAATAAGAGAGTCTCAATCGTAGAGACTCTCTATTCTTCTTTATCAATTTGCATTTTTAATTTATTTGCATATTTTAGTAATTCTTCTTCAATTCTAGGTTTATGTTTATCTGGAACGCTCATGTACTTTTCATAAAGCAGTCGGGCTAGGCGTTCAACAGGATCTTCTCCCTTTATAGTATTTAATAATTCTTTATCAGGAATTTCACTCTTTAATAAAGAAGCTGTATTAACGTCAAAATAATTTGCGATTTCTTCTAATTTGTTTAGGCGAGGTTTTTTTTCTCCTGTTTCCCAACTAGAAACAGTCCTATACGTAGTTTTAAGATCTTCCGCCATTTCTTTGCGATTTACTCCTTTTAAGGCCCTTAATTTTTTTATGTTTTTTCCTAGTACGTTTTCTTCAATTTTCATATAAGTTATCACTCCAATTTTAAACAAGTAGGTTTTAAGAAGAGTATCTATATTTTTAACACTTAAAGTGTTAAAAATATGAACTTTAAGTGTTGACTTTAGTCTTAAAGACGAATAAACTGTAAATAAGGGGGTGAGATATTTGACAGTTCTAAGAGAAATTCGTGAATCAAAGGGCTATACAATTAATGAGGTTTCAAACGGTTCCAAAATTCCAGTTAGTACATTGTATGATGTAGAATCAGGGAGAAAAGGACTGATTTCTAGTCGGGCAAAAAGTATTGCGGATTTTTGTGGAGTACCTATTGAGAGCCTCTTTTTCGCAACTTACTATCGAGCAAAGTTGGAATGAAACATTGCTTAGTAATATACAATTATACATTTATATTGTAAATCAGTAATGAAGAAAGGGTCCAATTTTATTATTATTTTTTAAAGTTTAAAATCTGAAAATTCTGTTTTATCTATCATTGAAAACTGTATATCATTTGAGGGAGCTGTTAATATGTTGAAACGATCGTATCAAACGTTACTCATTGCTGTGAGTATGCTTCTAGTTGTTCTGAATTTTGTATTTCCACTGACGAAAGCGAGTGCTGAAGTCATTAATCATGAGAGATATGAAATGAAATGGAGTTATAGCCCCATGTACGGGAAAGAACTACGAACAGAGTTACTGAAGAATACAAATGGTCAAATTGCGTACTGTTTAACGTATGGAAAACTTAGTCCCAATGGAAACGACCTTCCAGAGATGGGACGCACAGATAATATTGTGTACCGAGTCCTTCTAAATGGATACCCACAAAAGAGTCCAGAAGAACTGGGGGTTTCTAACTGGAAAGAGGCGCATTATGCAACACAGATTTCTGTTTGGGCGGCATTGGGTCAAATTGACATTAATGAAGTTCAGCATAAGAATGCGAATGTTGCTAAAGCTGTAAAAGCAATTATTGCTGGGGCAGATGCGAGTCAGGAAACACAAGAACTGTACATGAATGTAACACCAACAGACAATCAAGAAGCAAAATTAAAAGGTGAGTACTTTGAGACGACAAACTATCAAGTAGAAAGTAATGCAAATAACGGTGTATTTACAGTCCAACTAACCAATGCACCAACTGGAACAAAAGTTGTTTCAACAAACGGAGAAGAGAAACAACAGTTCAATCTAGGAGAACAATTCCGTATCCTTGTACCGAAATCCTCTCCAAGTGGTACTTTTTCCTTGAAAGTATCTTCTAATCTTTCTAAGTTGCATGCAGTAGCCTATAAGGGGAATGACAAAATACAGGATGCAACAGTCTTATTAGAAAGAAATGAAGAGAAAGTAAGTACTGATCTACAAGTACACTGGAAATCCCTTGGTGGATTGAAGGTTGTAAAAGTAGGAGAGCAAAAAGAAGTGTTACAAGGTGCTGTATTTGAAGTATTCAACAGTGCAAACGAAAAGATAGGCACGATTACTACCAATGAGGAGGGGACAGCGAGCCTTTCTGGTTTAGAAGCTGGAAAGTATTCTTTAAAAGAAGTGAAAGCTCCTACTGGTTATGTATTAAATGACCAACCCAAAACCCTTGAAGTGAAAACTGGTGAAGTTGCAACAATCACTGTAGAAAATACAAAAATCAAAGGGAATGTGCAACTTTTAAAAGTAGATCAGGATGGTAAAAAGAAATTAGCAGGTGCCGTGTTTGTCCTTGTAGATGAAAAAGGAAATCAACTTCAGGAATATACAACTGATAAAGACGGTTTAATCAAAGTTAATAACTTACCGTTTGGAAAGTATCAATTCATTGAAAAATCTTCACCAACTGGTTACATCTTAGTAAAAGATCCAATTCCTTTCAATGTTACTGAGAATGGAAAAACAATTGAACTAATCGCAAAAAATGCACAGGCCAAAGGTTCACTTGAAATCACAAAGGTAGATGTAGCCGATGGAAATACAAAACTTCCAGGAGCGGAGTTTACAATTTACAACGAGAAAGGGGAGGAAGTAGTAAAAGGGAAAACAAACGAGAACGGTATTGCAAAGTTTGAAAAACTCCCAGCGGGGAAATACACATATAAAGAAACATTTGCGCCAGAAGGTTATGTAGTGAATGAAGAGACTTTCCCTTTCGAAATTAAGGCGGATGGCGAGATTATTAAACATATTGTAAAGGATAAAAAAATTGAAGGCATTTTAGAAATCACGAAAGTAGACGTAGCTGATGGAAACAACAAACTTCCAGGAGCGGAGTTTACAATTTATAACGAGAAAGGGAAGGAAGTAGTAAAAGGGAAAACAAACAAGGAAGGGATTGCGAAGTTTGAAAAACTCCTAGCAGGAAAGTACACATATAAAGAAACATTTGCGCCAGAAGGTTATCTGATTAACGAAGAAACCTTCTCTTTTGAGATTAAAAAGGATGGAGAAATTATCAAGCATACAGTGAAGGATCAAAAGAAACCGACACCATCTACACCAGAGACTCCACAAACACCAGAACAGCCAGAAACACCACAACCACAGACACCAGAACAACCAGAAACACCACAACCAGAGAAACCACAACAAATCGCTACAAAACCACAACTAGAACAAACACCAAAGCAAGTAGAAAAAGTAGATGCAAACCTTCCTACAACAGGCGGTAAAGCTGAAAATCCGTACATAAAATGGATTGGGCTTGCATGTATCGTACTTGGCGCAATTGGAGCTGTATTTGCAGTAAGGAGCCGCAAAAAAGCTCAATAATTAAAAGTAAGAAAGGAGAGAAAGACATGCTAGGAGTCATTCAAAGATGCTCAGGGCTTCTACAGGCAATGAAGAGTTCGAATCGAGAGGAAAAGGGTGTAGATGTAATTAGAGATTCTCAAGAGGCGTATCAAACAGTGATAGAGGGGGTAAGAAAAGCAGAGCAAAGATTTATCTTTATTTTTGATCCGACGGGTCAATTTTACGAAGATACACATCAACAGAAATTAAAACAAGGCTATCGCATTGTAAAGTATGATTTGTTAAGCGAAACAGTCTCTTTAGATTATGAAGATCATCAAAAGGTTGTCACGTATATTAGCATAGATACAAATAATAGCACCTATGAGGATCGAGGAGAAGCGTTATCTCACTTTCTTCATTTCCTAACAGAGAAGAAGAAAATCAGACCGATACATCTAGTGTTTTATCAATTCAATCTTTACCCCATCCCTCATATGGAGCAGTTTTTAGAGAAAAGTGCCACTTATAATATTCGAACTTCTATCGTTGTAGAATCTCATTCCGTTTTACAGCGTATATACGGAAAACACGGAGCAAACAGAATTGCTACCTCATGTCAGACAACGGTTCTAGCATAGTCTTACCTTTCAAAACAAGGATTTTATCAGGATTTTAGGGATTTCACAGCCATTCGCGATATATAGATGGCTAGAAAACTATACAAGATGAAAGGGGGGATTTTAAGTCCTTCCCCTTTTCGAAGACCAACTATGAGAAGTCAAGGGGAAATTCACTTCATAAATAGGGGGTGTTTTTCCTAAAAAAGGGTACACCAAATAAACATAAAGTGTTTCAAAAAAATGAAAAAGTCAAGTTTCTGTTGGATGTGGAGGGACTTCATAAGGCTTATTCTTTTTAAGAATGGCGTAGATAATGTAACACAGCTTTCTGGCCACAGCTCCTATACAAACATAGTAATGCTTTCCTTGCTTCCGTTTCTTTTCATAAAAAGCTTTCAATACAGGGTCATGTTTATGAGCTGTAATAGCCGCTTGGAATAAAGCTCTACGCAAATGGGAAGAGCCACGCTTGGATATAGTACCTGATGATTCAAATTGTCCAGATTGAGACACAGAGGCATCAATACCTGCATAAGCGACAAGTTTAGAAGGCTTGTCAAAACGATGTATATTTCCAATTTCACTTAATATGGTGGCACCTAAGATAGGACCAACACCAGGTACTGTTGTGATAGGAGTATCTAAGTCAATTAAAAGTTGGGACATTTGTTCTTCGCATTCTTTGACTTGATTCTCGATAAAGCGAATTTGCTCCATTAACATTTTTAGTTGGAAGGAAAAAGCGTCTTTACAGAAGGTAACACCAAAAGAATTAGAGGCTAATTCCATCAGTTTGTTGGCCGTTTTCTTCCCAAGTTGATTACGACTGGTTTGCTCGATGATTTTTGTTAAATCGTCAATAGATATCTGTTCATAGTCGCTAGGAGAGGCATATTCAAGTAAGAGTTGTGAAGAAGTTTTACCAAAAACATCAGAGAAAATACTTTGGTACTCTGGGAAAGTTTGATCTAATACGACAAGAACCTTTCGCTTCAAATCACTCATGTTACTTACAAGTGTGTTACGAAAGCGACTCATTTGTTTTAAAGCGAACATTTTCTCGTCTATAAGTGGAGTTTCAAGAAAACGGCCAAATCGAATGACATCGGCAATCATAGTGGCATCAATGGCATCTGTTTTTCGTTTTCTAATTTCAGTTCCTTTTCGCCAGGCGTTGGTTTGAATTGGATTCAACACAATGACTGAAAAACCATGATCGAGTAGAAAGGAATAAACAGCTAACCAATAATGTCCTGTTGCTTCCATTCCGATGAGTAGTTCTGTAGGAGATTCAATGTATTGGTACACCCAATTTAATAGAGCTTGTCCACCTTCTCTGTGATTTCGAAAGGGAAATGGCTTAGTAATAGGTTTTCCAGTGTGATTGATAATGGACGCATAATGTTTATGTTTAGCGATATCAATACCTAAATAGAACATAGATTACACTCCTATTTTAATTAGTGTTAGATAGTGTTGTCCTCCTCTGAACTAATAAGCGCTACTACCTCGTAAGAGATACGAAGAATGGCTAATAGCCATCAACATCCAACTCATTCGTAAACTACTTATTAGACAGAGGTACCATTCTTCAAAACGAATACAAAGATTCAAGGAGGCGATCGGCAACACTCTATCTACAAATATAAGTATCTCATAAAAATAGATACTCTTGGGTTTATAGGTACATTCCGTGCCTATAAAACTTAACTTAATCATACGAGGAGGCGATACACATGGGAAAAGAGCAGAGACTTGCATTCTATGATATATCGTCGTCACGTGCACAAAGTGTCAAAACATTCGATGGCAAAGTGTATCAGTTAAAAGGAGCGGTAGCGGTAGAAAATACAACAGGAAATATTGAAAGGGTTGCAGAGATCTATTACCGTGTTCGTTCAGTCATGGATGAAAAACAAAAAGTAATTGCCAAGAGAAGAAACCAGGATGATGAATTGACGACTGTGTGCCAACGACGGAAATAAGATGATTTTCGAGAAAAAAACAAGCGGTTTTGGAGTGTGCTGAGATAGATAGATTTATCTGACGATAATGGAAAAACCAACAATTTCGTAACTATTTTTATAGACGGTCAAAACGAAAGTTTTTCCTTATCGAAGCACAACTGTCCTTTGACAATTTCACATGCGTGCCCCCTTTCGAAACGGTCACTAAAAAGGTTGGGTATACGATTGATTTATTGTTCGGTGCGTGAATACGTAAAACGCACCTGTGACCATGGGAAAAATACGGTGTATCCATCATCTGTAGGAGTTAGTAATCGTGAGGAATATCCCAGTATGACATTCTAAAGAAGCGATGAAAACAAAAAACAGTAGATACACAAGGTTCTACGTACATGCCAAAACGTTGTGCAGTATTGGGCTTATGAAGGTCGGTCGGGATGAATGTTCATATGCATGCCAATATAGGGTTTACCATATCAGCCATAAATGGTAATTAATCATTATTTTCCCAATATTCTTGCTATAATAATAACCAGATGTGGAGAAACGATCTGAACTCTCAGTAGACTCCAAAATCGCTTGTTTAATAGTAATAGGGAGGTCAAATTATGACTCGAAAATCAAAACTCATTGCCGTTATTGTTACATTGGTTGCAATCTTAGGGATTGGTTCCACACTGGTATTCTCAAATAGCAAGAAAGGAGAACTTGAAGAATTAAGCCCTCAAGAGATGAAAAAATTTATGTCACAGGATGGAACAGGATTTGTAATGTATTCTTTCCGTAAAGAGGATCGAGTGGGCTATATGAATCAAATTCAAAGAGCGTTAAAGAATAATGGTGTAAATGGTAAGGAATTAGATAGTAATCACCCTAATTATGATGGTGAGAAAAACCAAGCAGATTATGGTTTAGAACAAAATGGAGAAACATTGGCTTATTATGAAAAAGGGAAGCTGAAAAAACAAATCGCACTAGATAAATACAAACCATCTGAGTTAGAAAAAGAATTAGATGTGTTTGTACGTAATATGAAGGAAATGTATATCGATAAATAAGTGGATAGAGAGGCGGTGTAATAAATTGTCTAATCCAACTGTTACACAACGTGATTTAAAGAAGTCACGGGACTTGGTCGAAAAGTTGTTGAAAGTCAAAGGAGAAAGTTATCAAAATTGGCTCCATGCACAACATCAACAGTTCATTGAAGGAAATCAAGAATTAATATTAGAAGCACTCACTCTATTTGTAGAAGAAGAAAAAGGTTCTAGTAGGGCACCTGAACGTCCGGTGAATCTTTCTCAGTCAAGTGAAGTTGTATAACACAAATATAAGGAGAGTGTAGGATATGTTTAAATTAAACCAATTAATTCTAGGTGCCGGAGATGGCATGGCTAGTTTAGTGAAAACAGGTGAATCAGTATTAACCTGGGCACAACGTTTAGGAATCATTAGTGCGGCTATCGCATTTTGTATCGGTGGTTACTACCTGATCTGGGGTGGGGAAAGAGGAAGACACCAAAGTAAAGGATGGTTTATTGGTTCAGCAGTAGGATTAATCATTGTAATGGGTGCAAAGGGATTGGCAGAAGGTATTAATAGTAATATCAAATTTGGATCCATTTTGTTCTTTTGGATGTGAGGATACAACAAAATACGTTTTGGTAAAGAAGCTATGCAATTGTATAGCTTCTTTTTATATGCCAATGTAGAGCGTTAGAAAGGGGAGGAGGAGATAGTTTATGTTAGAAGTCATGTTTACCAAAAGCACAATACCAGAGATTAAAAGTTTTCAGAAGATGTCGTTACAGGATGCTTGTAAGATTTCGTACCAACTCGAACAAGCGTTACAGGAGCAAGAAAACATTGTCCATGTAGATTTTCATATTTTAGATCAAGACAATGAGTTGTATGCAGGGACATTGTCTTTAGGGGCTGGTTATGCTTCTCATTTGTATGAACATGTAGAAAACAAACTGTCTGCCATGGAAATGGATGAAGAACAAGAGGAACAAAAAGAAGAACTGTTAGAACTGATGCGACAAGATATTGAAGAGTTTTTAAAGGAAATTGCTCCACCTGAAGAGGTAAAAGCACCAGAAGAAAACAACGGAGCTAGAGGGAAACAACATGCTAATGAGGAGCTTCCTTTAGAAAAAGGAAAAAAGAACAAAAAACACCTGTTTCAAATTATCGGGGGAGCGGTTGGCGGGATTGTAGTAGGAGCTGTAAGTGTTTTTTCCTTGTATACTGTTCCAACAAATTCAGTTGAAGCAAGAACGAATCAGCCGGATACGCATTTAGTGAAAGGACTTCAACAAGCTTCTATTCAACAATATCCAAAGGCAATTCAAGAGTTTGAGAAATTGGATTATAAAGGGCTAGATAAAGAGAGTCAAAAAGCAGTCTTATTCTCTTACTTATTAAGTGGAAAGGCAAATAAGGCCATACAGTATGAAGCGAAATTTGCGGAGAGTGTTGTAGCTTACTATATCGGTATCGACAATATGAAAAAAATAAATGAGATAAATGTTAAAAATGATGTGATTGATTTTGAAAAGGCAGTACTCAATAAGAAATATGAGGATGTAATTCGATTAAAAGGCAAAGTCAATATGGACGGTAGACGTGAAAAACTTGTAGCTGAAGCTTATGTGAATCAGAAGAAATTTGATGATTGCTTTACTTTTGCCAAAACACAAGGAAACAAAACGCTAATGAAAGAGGTGAAAGAGCTACAAAAGAAAGATGTACAGCAATCCACGCTGAGTGAAGAAGAAAAGAAAGCGAAAATCGAAAAAATTGATAAGGAATTAAGCGAGATCTAAAGGGGGAAGAAATGCTATGCCATTAAACTATCAGAAGTTTTTTAGACAGATGGGAATTGTAGCTGTAGGTGGTTCGTTGTTATTAGGTAGTGCTGGTTGTAGTTGGTTTGGAAGTAAGGAAACAGCAAAAAGTAAGCCAGCTATAACCAAAAAAGCTGATAAAAATAAACCAGAAGAAAAAAAAGAAGATATAAATAAAAAAGACTTTGAAACAATAACAGAAAATGCGATAAAAAGTCAGGATAAAGAGGTTGCATACGTTTTAGACATTGATAAAAACAAAGTAAATTATAAGGATAAGACAATTGCAAGTAATCTTCAAAATGGAGATGAAACAACTTCTCGTGTTCTAACTCTATTTGACAACGAAACTTCAGATAAAACGATTCATGATACAGCGAAAGACAATGTGGTTGCAGTTATTACAGATGGAAGTCCGCAAGTAACAGTTAAAGGTGACCAATTTGCATTTGGTGATCAAAATACAGACTTATCACTAGCAAGCATTGTAGATGTGGCTCCAACGGAGAAACCGCCAGTAGAACCACCAACAGAGCCAGAGAAACCAAAACCACCAGTAGAACCACCGACAGAGCCAGAGAAACCAAAACCACCAGTAGAACCACCGACAGAGCCAGAGAAGCCAAAACCACCAGTAGAACCACCGACAGAGCCAGAGAAACCAAAACCGCCAGTAGAACCGCCAACGGATCCAGGAGATACGAAACTACCAGTAGAGCCACCAACGGATCCGAGAGATACGAAACCACCAGTGGAACCGCCAACGGATCCAGGAGATACGAAACCACCAGTGGAACCGCCAACGGATCCAGGAGATACGAAACCACCAGTAGAGCCACCAACGGATCCAGGAGATACGAAACCACCAGTGGAACCGCCAACGGATCCGGGAGATACAAAACCACCAGTGGAACCGCCAACAGAGCCGGGAGATACAAAACCACCGGTGGAACCACCAACGGATCCGGGAGATACGAAACCACCGGTGGAACCGCCAACGGATCCAGGAGATACAAAACCACCAGTAGAACCACCAACAGAGCCGGGAGATACAAAACCACCGGTGGAACCACCAACGGATCCAGGAGATACAAAACCACCGGTGGAACCACCAACGGATCCGGGAGATACGAAACCACCAGTGGAACCGCCAACGGATCCAGGGGATACAAAACCACCAGTAGAACCACCAACGGATCCGGGAGATACAAAACCACCAGTAGAACCACCAACGGATCCGGGAGATACGAAACCACCAGTAGATCCGCCAACGGACGGAGGAGATAAGCCAAAACCACCGGTAGATCCGCCAACAGACGGAGGAGATAAGCCAAAACCACCAGTGGATCCACCAAAGGACGGAGGAGATAAGCCAAAACCACCAGTGGATCCACCAAAGGATGGAGGAGATAAGCCAAAACCACCAGTGGATCCACCAAAGGATGGAGGAGATAAGCCAAAACCACCGGTAGATCCGCCAACAGACGGTGGAGATAAGCCAAAACCACCGGTAGACCCACCAAAGGATGGAGGAGATAAGCCAAAACCGCCAGTGGATCCACCAACAGATGGAGGAGATAAGCCAAAACCGCCAGTGGATCCACCAACAGATGGAGGAGATAAGCCGAAATCATCTGTTTTAGTTTAATAGTAAAAGGTAACAAGCTGGTTGAATGTTCAACCAGCTCTTTTATTTTCTAAAAAGGAGGGGATAATGTGCATCAAAAAGCACCATTGAAATACAAATTAGCTGAATGGAAAGTACTCATCCCAATGAGTGCTTTTTTATTTGGTGGAATCTTTCTTATCATAAATTTTCTGGGGAACGTCATCGTAGAACTGGTGAAGACAACATTTTCAGACTTATTACATCCAAAGCCCTTTCATATTGGGATAGAGGATCTATATACCTTTCAACATCCATTGTTACTCTATCTCGTATTATTTTTAATTGCTAGCTTTTGTACCATGCAATTCGCCTACAAGATTCGTTCCAGTTTTAAAGATTTAAATCAGAATCAAAAAGATTCTTCTCGTTTTGCAACACTTGATGAAGTGAAACGACAATATCGAGCGATTCCTGAAAAGACCGAACGATATGAGGGAAAAGGTGGTGTGGTCATTTCTAGGTATGATGAAATTTCGCTGAAATCCATTTTACGGCAAGCAAAAAAAGTGATGGAAGCAAAAGGGATGGAAAAATGGCAAGAAATTAAAAAGTTAAAAGATAGTGCAAAAGCAGGTCGCTTATTAATTGATGATGGTGCTGTTAGTAATTTAATCATTGGTACGACTCGTTCAGGTAAAGGGGAAACTTTTGTATTTCCAACGATTGATGCATATTCTCGTGCCAAAATACAGCCATCTTTAATCGTCAATGACCCGAAGGGTGAATTGCTAGCGGCATCGAAAAAAACGCTGGAAAAACGAGGGTTTCATATTGAAGTTTTAAATTTAATTAACCCGTTAGAGTCGATGAGCTACAATTTGCTTCAGCTTATCAAAGACGCCTACAAACAAGGGGATACAGCAACAGCTCAAACACTTTGTAATACATTATCATTTTCACTTTACTACAATCCAAATGTAAAAGATCCATTTTGGAATAATAGTGCGATGAGTTTATGTAATGCATTAATCTTAGCGGTTATAGATAAATGTATCCAGGAAAAGACAGAGGATAAAATTTCGATGTATGCAGTCGCAAACATGTTATCAGAGCTTGGCTCCAAAGAAATTGTAATTGATGCAAAAGGAAATACACAAAATGCATTAGATATATATTTTGAAATGCTTCCTGCTGAGAGTGTTGCGAAGATGCAATTTGCAACTTCTAGCTTTGCAAAAGGTGGTACCACACGAGGGAGTATCTTTAGTACTACAATGAGTAAACTATCCATCTTTACTTTTGATGGCATTGCGAAAATGACGTCTCGTAATAGTATCGACTTAAAACGAATTGGCTTTGGAAAGAGCTTGCAAGGAAAAGGGACACCAAGGGTACGTGTACAAATTATCTTTCCTGATGGATCGAAAGAAAGTGTAAAAACAGATACAGAAGGGCGTTTTGAACTGAATTTCCAGCAAAGCGTAAAAAAAGGTCAGCGTATTCATGTGATGGAAAGCAAAACAAAGAAGAAAACGATTATAGAAATTCAAACGGTTAATAGAGAGACAGGTGAAACGACATTCAAAGTTGTCGAAAAACAAGATGGATTACAAATTGATAACATTGTCATCTTCGAGAAACCAATTGCGGTCTTTATGATTGTTCCAGATTACGATTCTAGTAATCATGTGATTGCTTCAATCTTTATTAGACAGCTATATTTTGTACTCTCCAAATATGCTGGTTTAGCTCGTGGTGGGAAATGTCATAGAGAAGTAGTTTTTCTTTTGGATGAATTTGGTAATATGCCAGCGATTGATGATATGGGGAATATCGTTACAGTTTGTTTGGGGCGTAATATCCGTTTTAACCTCATCGTGCAAGCTCTTCCGCAGTTAAAAATGAAATATGGAGACGCAAGTACAACAATTCAAGACAATTGCGGGAATCAAATTTATATTCAATCTGGTAATAAAGAAACCGCAAAAGAAATATCTGAAAAGTTAGGAAATCAAACAATCAATTCATTATCTCGAAGTGGAAAAGGATTATCAATTGATAAGAGTAAAACAGAAGGGATTGATACGAAACCATTATTAACGCCAACGGAGTTAATGAGATTCCAAGAAGGAGAAAGTGCAGTAATACGCTTTATGAAGCGTCGGGATAATAAGTTTGAAAAGATAGAGCCGTTTCCCATTTTGAACCGAGGAAAAACGGTTATGAAATACCGTTGGGAGTACTTAGGAGATGACTTTGATACGGATCAATCCATTTTAGATATCGACATTCGTTCTTTACATGAATATGTGAATCCAAGGGATCTCATAATTGATTTCTTCCCAAAACAAGAAGAGGAGTCAAATGGGCAACCAGAAGAGCCGAAACAAATTGTACCAGGATCTGAACCAGAACCTGTGCCTACGCCTTCAGAAGAAGAGCCTGAGGAACCACAATTTGCGGATATTGATGAAGAGATTGAAATTCCTGAAGAAGCATATTCATCAGAACCTGTTGTAGTAGCAGAATCAGCTCATGTATTTGAACCACTAACCTTAGAAAATTGGAAACAAAAACCAGCAGAAGAATTCTTTGAAACACATCGTTCCATTTGGAGTGTGATTGAAAAGAAATGTATGAGGCAATGGAATAGACCATTAGCGGATATTCAGGCAAGTACAATGGAAAGCTTTATAGAAGATCTAAAAATATTAGTGACGACAGGACAAATCGATAAGAATACGTATCGTTTGATTAATGGAAAATACGGTGAAATTATGGATAGTTTACTAGAAAAAGAAGGTGTAAAGGAGGAAGTATGATGCAAGTAACAAATTCCTTACAACATATTTTACAAGTTTACGGGGATCAAGTAATAGCGGGAAGAGAGGTAATGATAGGGCTGAAAAATGGTGTTGTAGTCTTACAGCCAGGCGGAACCGGTGAGGCGCCGATTGTGATACGAGTAGACGAAGTGGATGATTATCTTGATATGACGATACAAGAAGTATTTGAAGCCTAAGAGAAAGCGGGTGAAACCATGAATGATGAGAAAGTGTTAGAAATACTAAAAACATTTAGTGAATACTTAGAAATTGGTGGATTTACGAATTATATTCTCCGTTCGATTGGTTGGATGATTATTTTAGGGTTATCGTATCTGGTGGATGCATTAGAAGGAATTACAGATAAAATTTTGTTAGTCAAAACGTTATTTGCATCAGAAGAAGTACAATCTTTTGTGCGAGACTTTCAGCCTCTTTTTTATGTGTTATTTGCGTTTTCGCTCATTTATATTGGATATACGTTAATATTCAATCGGAAAACAAATCGTGAACAGATTGCGGTGAATATTTTTATCAGTATGGGGGTAATTGTGCTACTAAGTACGGCGATGATGCAAGCAGATAAATTTACAGATAAGGCAATTAAGGCAGTGGATCTCAAAGGCAGTGGAACTACCAGTGAAAAGATTATAAAGGATGGTCTTACAGATGTAGCACAGTTTGATATAGAAAAGTGGAAAACTACAAAACTGAAAGAACCTAATAAAATTCCAGAAGAGAACATCAGACGTATTGATATCCTAGAAAAAATTGATAAAGATTCTAAAATTAATAAAGATACTAAGCTTTCAGAGGATGGACAAAAAATTTTAGAAAAGAAACTTAGTGTTGCACCAGATGGAAAAGAAGTACTGATAGACTTGAAAAATGGTTGGTTTGATTTTTGGCCAGATAAATATTACCGCTGGGACTGGGAGTTCTGGAAAATCGCTTCTTCATTATTTGTAATTGGTATGACATTACTATTTACAGCAATCAAATTAGGAAAACTATGCTTCGAATTAGCCTTCAGCTACATTCTAGCAAACTTAGTTGCACCGGCAGATGTGGCAAATGGACAAAAAACAAAGCATATCCTGATGAACATTTTAAATGCGTTTCTCATCATGATTATGATTTTCCTTTCATTAAAGCTCTATCTCATCGGTATGAATTATATTCATGAACATGTAAATGGCATTGCTTATGTTGTGGCGTTAATTTGTTTGAGCCTTGCGGTTGTAGATGGTCCCGTTATTTGTGAACGTCTTTTTGGTATTGATGCAGGATTGAAAAATGGTTGGGGAGTCGTTGCCGGTGGATACGCACTTGGAAAAGGGCTTAGTAAAGCAACTAGTAATATGGCATCCAAAGCGGCTGGTATGTTCAAACAGGCAGGAAGTGGTGCATTACAAGTCGGTGCAGGTGCCGCAGGTATGGTAAGTGGATATAAGAATGCAGGGAAAACAAGTGGTAGTGAACAAGAAAATCAGAAGCAATCTAAAGAACAAAAAGGTAAGGAAAATGGAACGGAAAGTAAGGAAAAACAAAGCGGTGCCGAGGGCGGCGCAACTGGAACTGATAATGCATCTTTACAAAATGAAATAGATCAATCCAGTTATGGAAAAGAAAATAATCAAGCATCCCAAGGCGAGGCAGGTAACGGCGCTGTGTCCTTGCAAGATGAAATCAAATCATCCGGTTTTGATAAAGATGCTCAAAATGGAGAACGTGGATCTTCAGCTAATTTAACAAAAAGCACAGCAGGAGGAGCGAATGGTTCCAAAACGCAAGGGATTACACCTTCTCAAAATAAGAAGAATGCAAGTGAGAATCCAACTCGTGTGAATGGTAATAACGGTGCGCCATTAAGTGTATCAGGCGGATCTCAACCAAGTAGTAGCGGAGTACCATCAAGTACAACAGGAACATCACAGCCAGGTGGTAGCGGAACACCATCAAGTGCAACAGACGGATCTCAACCAAGTAGTAGCGGAGTACCATCAAGTACAACAGGAACATCACAGCCAGGTGGTAGCGGAACACCATCAAGTGCAACAGACGGATCTCAACCAAGTAGTAGTGGAGCACCATCAAGTGCATCAGAACCATCTCAACCAAGCCATAACGGAACAGTTTCAAGTGGTGAAAGCTCTTCTGGTTCATCTCGTCCGATAGATACGGCAACAACTTCTACAGAGGATATTCCAGCACCACAAAGAGAAAACCGTACGATTGGGCAATATGCAAAGGATCGTCTCTTTAATGCATTTCATAATTCTCCAACCGTACAAAAGACAAGACGTTCTTATCAGCTTGGACAAAATACAGGAGAGGGCTTGCGAAACAAACGAAAAGATAAGAATGAAGGGCAAAATACAAATCAAAATACAAATCAAAATCCACCTAAAAGTCGTAGAAAAGATGCATAGGTTACAACACAGTAAGCATACATGGAATGCTTATTTTTTTCGCTTAAAAAGGAGGAAATGAAAATGGCAAACTATCGTATTCCAAAAGAAATACGAACGGAATTGAAAATCAACAAAGTGTTATATCTTTTTGATCTCTTGTTCATTATAGGGCTTGTGGTTTTCACCATGACAACTAAGCCCTTGGTTCATCCGATGTTTCAAATTCCCTATTATATTTTTATGTTGATTGTAGGTGTCCTTTTAATTGTTCGACCCAATACAAACCCGCAAAAACGGATGTTTGAGGTACTGTTTATTATGTTAGCTCGAAAACGCTCTACGTATTGTGCAATTGACCAGGAACAAGACTAAAGGAGGAAATGGAATGGCATTATTCAATGAAAAAGAAATGAATAACGGAGTAGGAAAGAAGAGCGAAGCCAAGCCGTCCCCGCAATTGCCAAAGCAAGAAAAAAAGCCAAGGGGAGTCGTAAAAATCAAAGGATTTCAGGAAAAGAAAGAAGTACAACCAACGGTTGCTCCTTTGAGAGAAGAAGAAATGCCGGCAAAGAAAAAGAAGAAAAACTTGATGCAACATCTTGGAAAAAAGAAAAAAGATGTTGTGAAAAAAACAGCGAAGATTGACGAAGATTCGGGAAGCAAAGGGAAGACGGAAAAAGAGAAGAAAGCAAAAAAAGCCAAAAAGAAAGAGAAGCCACCTCATATCAAAAAAAGTATTGCTGAGGTGATTCCGATTATTGATATGACAGAATCAGGGGTCTTTGAATTTCGAGAAGAACAAGGTTTTGTAGATATCTTACAGATCCAGGGTACGGATATTTATTCCATGAATGAGGAAGAAGCGGAATATGCGATTTATCACCTTGCACATTATTATCAATCATACCAAGAGTCCATCAAGATTGTATCTATGAATTTTCCAGTTTCTACAGAACGACAACAACGTTTTCTACTGAAGAAAATTGAAACATGCCAGAATCCGTTATATGAACGCTTCCTCGTACAAAAATTGAAAGAACTTCAGTATTTAGAGTGGGGGCGCACAAACCGGGAGTACTTTTTATTTGTGTATGGTGAGAACGAATTTGTTGTGAAAGAGCGGGTGGAATCGTCAAAACGGTACTTACAACGATGTATACCATTGTTAGAGATGGAAGAGGAAAAGAAAATAGAAATTTTATATAAATTGCATAATCAAAATTCAAAAATTGGTACAAAAAAATAAAAAGAGGTGATGAATGTGTCTGTACTTAATTTTTTAAAGAGAAAGAAAAAGAAAGAAGAGAAAAAAGAAAAGAAACAAATCAGCAAGGAATTAGTTGCCCAAATTCAACCGCAAGGGGGTATTAAATTCCAAGAAGTATATGTTCAAGGTGGAGATGGATTACAATCCTGTATTCATGTATATGGGTATCAAACAACGGTAAATGACTTTTGGTTAGAACCAATCATGAATATGCCGAATGTTATTACAACGCTTGATATTATCAGTGATAGCCGAAAAATTGTGGTTGAATCGATTAATAAATCAATGGCAGAACAAAGCGTTCGACATGCGAACGCTAAAGATAATATTGAGCGTATTGAAGCGGAACAACAGTTTAATGAGTTAGAAACGTTATATCAACAAGTATCAAAAGGAGAGGTGCTGAAGCGAGTACATTTACGCATTTATATTTCAGCACGAACGATGGCAGAGCTAGAAAAACAAGCAAAAGAAGTCATGGAAACATTAGAATCTTATAATTTTAGGGGTGCCATATTCCTAAATGAACAAGAACATGAGTGGGCTTCTTTAACATCAAGCTTCGAGATGCAAAAGAAATATATCAATAAACGAAATGGGAAAGAAATACCGGCTCTTTCTTTAGCAGGAGGGTTTCCATTTCACTTTACCTTTCTAAATGATCCATATGGTATTTACTATGGAACGACCAAAACAAAGGGGAGTGTCATTTTTGATTTGTTCCATAAAGATAAACAACGAAAAAGTTATAACGGTGTTGTAATTGGTAAAATGGGAGCCGGCAAGTCAACCTTATTGAAAAAAATTATGAGTGATAATGCAATGAAGGGATATAAGATTCGTGGGTTTGATATTACAGGTGAGTTTGAAGATATTGTGCAAGAGTATAACGGGAAGCAAATTGCATTAGATGGATCGCAAGGACAAATCAATCCGCTTCAAGTATATAAAACGGCTAAAACAGAAGAAGGTTCGTTTACCCAGCATTTATCTAAAATGAGTATTTTTTATCGCTTTATTGCGCCAGAAGCAAAAGATGATGAAATTAAGGAGTATGAGAATTTACTGCGTAAAATGTATGTAGCTAAGAAATTATGGAGTGATGAATCGGGAGCTGTTAATCATATTACGAGTTTACCAGCAAATGAATATCCGATTTTCTCAGATTATTTACATTTTGTTCGTACAGAATTATATGAAGATATAAAGAAAGGAATATACCGTTCTAATGTGAGTCCGACTCGTAAGGAACGGCTAGAACTGATTGAATTAAACCTTATTAATTTAGTAGACAATTATGGACATTTATTTAACGGTATTTCCACGGTAGAAGATTTCTCTAAAGAGCAAATCGTCTTTTTTTCATTGCGTCATCTCATGAGTTTAAAAGAAGAAATCTTTCAAGCACAGATTTTCAGTGTGATGAACTTGATGTGGGATGAGATGTTAGAAAACGGATTGCCACAGTGGAAAGCCTTTGATAGAAAAGAAATACAATTTGAAGATGTGATTCGTTATCTCATTATCATGGATGAAGCCCATCATTTGATTAATACGAGTGAACGTAGTCAACATGCGGTGGATTTCACGATTAAGTTTAGCCGAGAAGCACGTAAATATTTTGCAGGGATTGTATTTGCAAGTCATTCTATCCGAGACTTTGTGCCAGAGGATGCAAGTGTGGCAGCAGTAGAAAAAATTAAGACACTCTTTGAGCTTACGCAGTACAAATTTATTATGCAACAAGACAGCAACAATCTAGACATGTTACGACGAGTGTTTGCGGGGCAAATCAGTACAAGTGAACTGAATGAAATACCGTTTTTACCAACAGGAGATGTGCTCTTATGTATCAGTGCCGTAAAGAACATTTTATTTAAAGTCGATGTGACAGAAGAAGAGTTAGCGGTATTTGGAGGAGGGGCGTAATTCATGCATCTTGTACTGAAGATAATTCCGAAAAAGTGGCTCATTGTGATTGCTCTGAGTCTACTTTTTCTTCTTGGAACCTTTCTTATAGGAGCTACAATGACACTAATCGGTGGGATGGAAGGGAATAAAAAACAAGGGGATATTACATACCCACAGGGTGGTATGGGGACAGCAAATGTTTCGGCTGAAGTGTTGAAATGGGAGCCTACCATTCGGAAGTATGCGCAGGAATTTGGTGTAGAAGGATTTGTACCCTTAATGTTGGCTCAAATGATGCAAGAAAGTGGCGGACGTGGACTTGACCCCATGCAATCTTCTGAAGGAGCTTATAACACAAAGTATTGTAAACAACCAAATTGTATTACGGATCCTGATTACTCCATTTGGGCGGGAGTACAGGAATTTAAGCATGCGATTGAGCGAGCGGGTGTAACGGGACCAGGTGATATGGATCACATAAAAACCGCTTTGCAGGCCTACAACTTTGGAACAGGATTCTTTGATTTTATTGCTAAAAATGGTGGGAAATACACAAAAGAATTAGCGATTCAGTTCTCCGCAGAAACATATCAGAAGGTAAAACATACGGGTATGTATCGTTGTGTAAGACCAGAAATGATACCCTATGGGGCATGCTACGGCGACGCACTTTATACTGATGCGGTACTGAAATATTATATACCTGGCGTGCCAGTAAATGACGGTGGAGGAAGCGCAGGAGGCGGTTCTTCTGGCTCGCAAGTTGCCGATGTTGGTCGTCAATGGATTGGACGTTCTACCTATGTATTTGGTGGTGGACGAAAACAATCTGAAATTGCTGTAGGTATATTTGACTGCTCAAGTTTTGTCCGCTGGGCATTTGAACAAGTGGGGATGAATGTGGGTTCTGTGGGACTGGTGAGTACAGAAACTTTGAATAAAATTGGTACACAAATTTCACCAATGGAGATGAAAGCTGGTGATGTTATTTTCTTTGATACGTATAAACATGATGGTCATGTTGGGATTGTCATTGACCAGAATACATTCATTGGTTGTCAAACAAATAAAGGAGTTTCAATCGAAAATCTATCGGATGCATATTGGAGTCGAGTCTTTAAAGGACATGTGAGACGTTACTAAGACTATAACAAAACTGGATAAGAGATTACAAGTTAAGGAGGCGGAATGAGTGAGTGAAACGAATGAAAAAGATAAAAGAAAAGTCTGGTTTGTAACGCTTGCAATTGTCATTGCAGGCGTTACTTTTTTGAACATCTTTTTGTATTCTCGTAACGATGAAACGGGTGATGTAAAGCAATTAAAAGTTCGTAACCAGGTGTTACAAACTGAAAATGAAGAACTGAAAAAGAAAGTGAAAGAAACACTTCCTTCGGAACAGGAACAAGAACGACAATCGTATCTTTCGGCAGTCGAGAAGTTTATTCAGTTATCCTTTCATCGAGAAAAGCAGGGGTATGAAGGACGAAGAGAACAAGCAAAAAAAATAATGAAGGATGAAGTGTTTCAGCTCTTTTATCCAACGGATACATTTGAAATGGGGGACACATACGTATCTAAGCCATCTGATATGAAGTTATATTTACAAGACTATAAAATTGGTGCTTCTCAGGTAGAAGTGATCGCAGAATTTCAAAATACCGTGACGATTGGTGCGAATGGAACAACAGATAAAACGAAAAATGTGATGAAAGTAACGGTACAAAAAAATCAAGAGAGTTGGCAAGTAACTAATGTAGAAGAACTAGCAGTTCAGATCGTTACATCTTAAAAAAGTGAGGTGTTGAGTAAATGGAAGTTGTAAATAATGGTGTGAATTTAAGACGTAAAAAATCATGGATATATGGATTGATTGTAGGATTTATGTTTTTTGGTTTTTTTGGCTTTTTTACTTCGAAATTATATTTACCCTATGAAGAACCAGTCTATCATACAGAGCTGAAAAAGCCGGTTGCGTTGTTTGGAAATCGAACCATGACAATAGAGAAAAGAGCGTATGATCCAGCTTCTCATACAATAGAAATGTTTCTTCATGTAGAGGGAGGAGATGGAGAAAAGTATCAGTTCCAGGCGCAAGAAAAAGCAAATCCGAATCTTCAATTACCAGTAAAAGTGGTGTACCAAGATGATGAAAATATGGTTGTACAAGTGAAAGAACTATCTCCAAAATGGCAAGCAGTTGCGCTCGATATATTTGAAAAAAATAATCGAGATGTAACAGTAGAGACGAAGCAAAAGGCTGAAGGAGAAAATGAAACTTCAAAAGAAGATGAAAAGCAAACATTCTTAAAATCATTCTTCTCCGATCAAAAGAAAACAGAAATAGAAGAGGGGATTTCACAAAAGAGTAAAGGCGCTTATGCGAAAGTGTTTATCGGTATGGAACAAAAAATCTTAGAAGAAAAAGTAAAACAGTACGATGAAGTCATGAAACAAGAAACATCCAAACAAACAGAGTGGCAAAAGCAAATCACAGAATGGAAGAACGATTCTAAGTACCAAACTGAAACAGAAAAAATGGAAACAGATGCGAAAATCAATTCAAAAGAAACGAATATTAACCAGTCAAAAGAGAAGGTTGAACTATATAAATGGGAGAAAGGTCAAGTGAAAGAAAAGATTAAAAAATTAGATGAGAAGGCAAAAGATGTAGAGCGTTCGTGAAAAAAGTTGGGTCAACAGCATCTCAACATTAAGGGGTTTTAGGTCAACAGCACCTCAACATTTGGGTCTACTGGACATCAACATCAGGCGATTTTGAGTCAACAGCACCTCAACACTTGAGTTACTTTCATGACCCCACGATTTTACTAGGCTTTGCCTAGTCCCACACCCTCGGTGGGGGCAAAAAACCCTTATGCTCTTCTCTCTCTTGGGTGTAGTGTTCTGAACGAATGGAGGCGAAATAATATATGGACATTAAAATCCGAAATTTGAGTCCAGTTGCGATCAAAAGATTAGATGAAATTGCAAAGAAGAAAAACATTTCAAGACAGGAATTTTTAAAAGGGCAAATTGAAACATTGGCGTTTTACCGGGAACAACAAAATCGTGAATTGTATCTTCAACAGTTGCTAGAAAAAAATATCTATGCGATGGAAAGTTGTTTTGAAGCTGTAAAAGAAATGAATGCTTTTTTACAAATGATGACGCAGGATGATGAGGCATGAGTCATTCAACAAGTCCTTCACAAGCAAAGGTGACGCCTGGTGTTGTGACTGTGTCTCGTTTTGTTACGGCGGATGGAAAAACATTTCAGGATTATGTGGAGTATGTCGACCGAGAAGATGCAAAGAGAGAAGGGGAAGCACATCAGAAAATGTTTTCTCTGTATCAGGATTATATGGGAGATGCAGAGAAGACATCTTCCCTCTTCACTGAGCATAGTAACGGTTTAAAGGAAAATGAAAAGAAAGACCTAAAAAAGATGTTTCAGCTCGCTCAAAAGAATAAAAGTATTATGTGGCAAGATGTCATCACTTTTGATAATGACTGGCTCGCTGAACATGGTGTGTATGATCCTAAAACACGTACTGTAGATGAAACAAAATTAATGGATGTCACCCGGTTAGCGATGAAAGAAATGTTAAAAAGAGAGAAGCTAGAACATACAGCCATTTGGTCAGGAGCGATTCACTATAATACGGATAACCTTCATATTCATGTCGCAACTGTTGAACCATTTCCGACAAGAGATCGCGGAAAGCGAAAACAAAAAACATTGGATGCGATGAAGGGAAAAGTTGTTCAAAATATTATGGATCGTGGTCAGGAACAAAAACAGATTAATGATTTGATTCGAAAGAATATGGTTGCGAAAAAGAAAGAAGATTCCACATTCACATGGCGCAACCGAGAACTAAAACCATTATTCCAGTTTATTTATAAACGCTTACCAGAGGATAAAAGGCAATGGCAGTACAGTTACAATACATTACGCCCACTCCGTCCTCATCTTGATGCATTAACGAAAAAATATATTGAGAAGCATCATAAAGAAGATTATAAACAGTTTCTTCAAAAGTTAGATCAAGAAGTAGATGTATTAAAGAGAGCATATGGAGAAGGTTCTGGTGATAAGAAACGATATGAAAATTATAAAGAAAATAAAATAGAAGAGCTTCACAAGCGAATGGGAAATGCGTTTTTACAAGAGATGAAAGCATACGATAAAGAACGACAACGCATTGATAAAATGTTAGACCGAAAGCCCAGTCAGCGAAAGAACTTTCAACAAAATGTTTCGATGCAGTATGCATTAAGAAAAATGGAGGGTGCGTTCAAAAGTGAATATGAAAGTTGGAAAAATCAACGTTACTATGAACGCCTTCAGAGAGAAATTCAACAACAAAATGAAAGGGGATATGAACGATGAGAAAGATTAGGAGAGTGTTTTCTATCGATGAGGAAACAGATCAATATATTACAGCATATATGGAAGAACATAAAATCCGAAATGGTTATAACGGTGACGCAATCGCTCGAATTTGTAAAGAACATAAAGAAGCGAAACAACAAGAATGGTCGCTTCGATATATTACGGAAGTTGTGACAAAACATCTTCATGAAGTATTAAAAGAAGAGTTAACAAAAATCCGACTGGGTACGAATAGTGCTGATAAAAATACACAAATGTTAATTGAGTTTATGAATGGCATCTATGAGCATGAACAGTATCAAGGGGTTTGTACAACTGATATTGCAGAAACAGAAGCAACAAAACATATAAGGGAGGTAGTAGAGGAAAGAATTGCACATAAACGACAAAAGAAGATAGATTATCAAGCTTCGAGGGGGCAACAACAAGAAGTATTTGTGCCAGTGGAGGAGGTGAATTGATAAAGAAAGGATGATGTATGCAATGAGAAAGTTAGAAAAAGTGTTTGAGCAATTAACAAAAGTTGCGAACAAAACTTCCCCCTATGTTACAGGGGGGATATGGTTGTTGTTTGGTTATGCAAATGTATTAGGTGCATATATGTGTCATAAGATGGGAGTGTACTCCCTCTCTTATTCTATTGTTGCTATTGTATGTGTTGTTTGGAGTCATAAGGTAACAAAATGGTTTATGAGAAAGAATACAATCGTGGATTGAAAATAAATGATTAATAAAAGAGGAGAAGATAAAATGCTATTGTTTCATGAAAACATTGAACTTGGAATTATAAAATCTATTGGCGAAAGAGAAGTTACTTTTCACATCGCAAATCAAGAAGTAACAATCCCATTAACAGAAGAGGAAGAACAAGAGTTATTTGATTATATTGAGCTTCCAGAAAACGATTTATTGATTCCCATCAACATGAAAACTCATAAAATATGTGTTCCAACAGACTTAGAAACATGGAATGAAGAAACGATGGATGAATTAATAGAAGCTTCTTCAAAGGGAGCGGAAAACAATGAATAAAAAGCGTTCCCCTGTTTCATTTGAAGAGAAAAAACAAAAGGTAGTAGCACTAACAAAAAAGATGGAAAAGAGTATAGAAGGTTATTTTCGTTCACCAGAAGATTTAAAAGAGTATTTATCATTTATGGCAAAGTTTTATCGTTATTCACCATCCAATATTGCATTAATACAGAATCAATTTGAGGGATCCAGAGCTGTGGGTTCCTTTTCTTTTTGGAAAGAAAAAGGATTCTCTGTAAAAAAAGGTGAGAAAGGAATTCAGATTCTAGTTCCGAACCAGACAACAACAAAATTTAAAGGTAAAGATGGTACTTGGAAACCTATTGCGAAGGCAAATGAAGAAGAGAAGAAGCAAATTGAATCTAAAAGTGTAGAAGTGAAACCGGGTCGCTTATATTTTTCTGTCGGCTATGTATTCGATGTGTCACAAACGAACGCAAAAGCGGAAGATTTACCTCGTATTTTTCCAAATCGTTGGCTAGAAGGAACTGTGAAAGATTATAAGAGTTTGTACAAAGGAATGGAAGCTATTGCGGAAAAGAACGGTGTGAAAATTATTGAACCGAAACATGAGCTTGGGGTTGCAAAGGGGGTGAGTTACACCTTAACCAAAGAGGTTGCTTTAAACCCACGAAATAGTGAATTGCAAAATGTAAAAACGCTTTTTCATGAACTAGCCCATGCAAAACTCCATACAGCAGAAACACATATGAGTTACACAGCACCCGAAAAAGAGTTTCAAGCAGAAATGACAGCTTATACGGTTTCTTCTTATTTTGGAATTGATACAAGCGAATATTCATTGGGATACTTAGCCAACTGGACACAAGGAAAAGAATTAAAAGAGAAATCAAAATTACTAAAAGAAGTACATGAAACTTCTACTGAATTTATTGAAACCATTGAAGAAATTTTGGAAAAAGAGAAAGAACAAATACAAGAAAAAGAGGTGGAAAGTATGGAGAATGTAAAAGAAACACCTGTTCATTTGGTAACGATTGAAGTCTTGGATAAGGATAAACAAGATGAGGAAGTTGCAAGAATACACATGATGGATGCCGTGACAAAAGAAATCAACTACTTATCAGTATGGAATCCTGATAAGTCTGATCGAGACGACTTATATGTTTCTTTAATGGAGAAAAGCGGTAGTCGAGAAAATGTCTATTTGGACAATATTTTGAAACCAGATGTATATGAAAAAGTTCAGAATTCCATCTTCGACGGAAAAGGCAATCAATCGTTTCTTCTACATGAAAAGGATGCAATCATGAGTCTAGATGAAATAGTAAAGGATGAACGATATGGTGTTTTGGTAGATAAAGCAGAAGATCATAAAAATCCAATGTTTAGTGAAAAAGAAGTAGAGTTATATAAAGAAATGAAGAAAGAAGGATATGCGCCCATTGAGTCATTAGAACAAAAATTACAGCCAATTCCTCATACAGCTAAACATGTTACGGCTTCGATGGAAAAAGAATTAAGTGAAAAATATGAAGCGTTTAAACGGGCTCAATCTAATGAAACGGTGAACGATATTGATAGTATTATAAGCCGTGTACAGGTGGAAGAACGTTATTTTACAACCAAAAATGTAGCAATTGATAATGAACTCATTACCCAAGAGTCTGTTAATCAATTAGAAAGTAAAGTACAAGAAAAGTTGAACAAAGAAGGAGTTACGGTTACGAAGCAGACTGAATCGAAAGTGGTTGATTGGGAAAAGCAGTTTGAGCCATTCTCGAACTTTGCACAATTCCAAAATGTTGCAAAGAAAAAGAAACAAGAGGTGGAATTAGAGCGATAGATGGCTTGTGTACACAACTTAATAAAGAAACAATGTCATCACTTATCGTTGAGAACGAGAAGTGATTTTTTATTATAAAGGAGGAAGTGAAAAATGATTATACAAGAACAACTGAAGCAGGAAGAAATCAGAGAAGCTTTGTATAAACAAGCACTTCAGATGACTGGAAAACAAAAAGAAAGGTTTCCTGAAGGGAATATGCATGAAAAACGAAGAGGAGTGGAACCTGGTGTTACTCGTTTTGCAATTCCATCTGTGACAAGCGCAATGGACTGGGGGCAAGGAGATATCACAATTGATATTCATCATGATACGGGGAAAGTAAAAGTATATGAACAAGAAATAGATGGTGAGAATTGGTCGAAATCTTCTCTTCGACTTACAAGAGAGAAGCAGTTGTCTGATGTGGTGAAAAATTTGATAAAACAAAGAGCGATTGAGCGGCAAAGAATGGACGAAACAGCTAACCCTAAGACGGAGTACCAAGTAGAACGGTCAGCCGAATCTCTAGAGCCACTAGATGAAAAAAATCATGTGGTAATGCCTAAAGCAATGCCCAAAGAGGCATATAAAGAGTCGTATAAGGAACAAATTTTAGAAGAGATTGCTCCTTCTCAGGATGAGATACGTTTCAAGGAACAATACCAGGCAGAATTGCTTATGTTATTAGGAGTTGATAATGAAAAGAGATCAGATTCAAATAAACAAACCTCATCAAAAGAAAAACAGGATAATAGTCCAGGGCAACAAGAAGAAAAGTATACGAAAAGTCGGGAAGAGCGTGTCAAAGAAATGAAAGAATTCGAGAAAATACATTCTTATCCTGAAGTATACAAGCTAAAGAAAGAAGCGCTTCAGGAATTGAAAGGGCTGAACTTGACAGATTCCCAACGGGAAAAGCTGACGAATATTGAAAAAGCCCTAGATCAAGAAAAACAGGAATATGATAAAAACAATAAAAAAGAGTCTAACCAGGAGAAAGAACCAAAAAGTCAAAATAAATTCGCACAGATTTTTCATCGGTTCAAAGGTGTCAAAAAGAACGAGCAGCCAAAAGAAGCGGAAATGGAACATGCTAGATAGATATAGGTTGAGGAGAGTACTGTGAAACAGTGCTCTTCTTTTTTTAAACAGCGAAAGGAGAGAAAAGAATGGTAAATATCGTTGAAATCGTAGACATTGACTATACGGGTGTATGGGCGGAAACAAAAAATGCTGAAGAATTGATTTTTATTTCTTTTCCAAAAGAAAAAATTCAAATGGCACGTGAAATATTGTCAGAGAAAAAGCAAATGTATGTGTTTTTGCAGAAAGATTGGGAATGGAGAAAGATGTCATGAATCCATGGCTATTTGCTGGCTGTATGTTGCTTGTAGTCGTGGCATTGAACATTTGTTTATGGATGGGGCAATGTGTGATGAAACGCTTCAAAATGCGGAGAATCAAGCGTCAAAATTAAAGATGTTACATACATGAGGAGGAATGGGTAATGGGAAAAACATTATTTATTGCGGAAAAGCCGAAAGTTGCATACGAATTATTGAAGTCACCACGATTTCGAAATGCAGAGAAGCATATGGGAAGTAAGCCGTATTTTGGTTACTTTGAGAACCATCAGTACATTATTAGTTGGTGTTCGGGTCATTTATTGGAGCTGAAGCATCCAGAAGAAATAGATGAGAGATACAAAGAATTTAAATTTGAACACTTGCCCCTTTTGTTAGAGCCGGAATACAAAGTGAAGCAAGATTATATCGAACAAATCAATATTCTAGTAGATTTGTTGCAACGTCAGGATGTAGATCATGTGGTCAACGCTTGTGATGGAGACCGTGAAGGCGAGTTGATTTATCGTGAAATGTATGAATATGCGGGCGTAAATAAACGACAATCTCGCCTTTGGCTTGCTTCGTATGAGCCAGCAGAATTAGAGGCGGGATTAAACCGATTAGAGCCAGGAGAACATTATGACGGGCTTGCAAACTCCGCAAAAGCAAGGCAATATCTGGACTATCTTCTTGGAATCAATGTAACGAGAGGATGTACAACGAAACTTGCTAAAAATCAATTTTTATTAGCAACAGGGCGTGTGCAAATGTGCCTGTTACATGAGATTTGGCAACGTGAGGTAGCCATAGAAAATTATAAGGAACAAACCTACTATAATCTAAAACTCATCACAGAGAATGGATTAGAAGCTGTTATGAAGACAGAAGACCAGTTATTAGATCCGGCTCCTTTGCAAAAACTTGGTGCAAAATTAGTTGGTACGGAATTAAGAGTAACAGAGTTTAAAGAGAATACGAGAAAGAAGAAACCCAAATTATTATATAACCTGACGGATCTGTATAAAGATGCTCATGCGAAATTAAAAGTGAGTGCAGAGACCGCAAAAAAACATATTCAGAGTTTATATGAAGAAGGTTGGATTTCCTATCCCCGTTCATCGTCTAGGCATTTACCAACGGAAAAGGTAAGCCGGGTACAGGAAGTATTTCAAGCCTTGCAGTCTACTAATTATGCGGAGTTGGTGCAACTTGTAGATCCGCATACCATCACAGAAAAACATGCCACATTTAATGATGAACTTGTAGATAGTCACTTTGCCATCATCCCGACAAAAAAACCATATGACGGGACCAATAGAAAACCATTAGAAATTCAATTATATGACCTCATTGTGAAACGATTTATTGGAAACTTTATGTCACCGGCTGTTTATTTGGTACGTGAGGCACAGTTTATAGATCAAGAAGAAAACATATATAGTACAAAAGAAAAGGTTCTTCAAGAGAAGGGATTTTTAAGCGTATTTCATGAGGACATGGAAGAAGGTTCTGTGGAAAGCTTTCAAATCCCTTTTTTATATGAGGGAGACTCCTTCCAAATCGTAAAACATGACTTAATGCAGTCAAAAACAAAGAAACCAGCATTTCATACAGAAAGCTCGATTCTAACGTTTATGGAGACCGCTGGTCGTAAATTAGATGATGACCATTTAAAAGAGTTAATGAAGGGGAAGCGGATTGGAACAGTTGCGACAGAAGAAACCTTTATTCCAAAACTCGCAACGAGAAATTATATCACAGTTACCAATGGCCAAATTCGTACAACGAAAATTGGTCGTGCATTTGTAGAGAAATTTCCGATAGATGAAATCAAAAATCCAGCTTATACGGCTGAAATGGAAGGGATGATTCATATGATCGAAAAGAAAGAGATGCCATATGGTGAGTTTGTGGAAAATACGAATACATTTGTAAAAGAAACGGTTGAGAAACTTGGAGAAACGGAAGAAAAAGTGGCAGATGAAATGATTTTGAATTGGAATCAACAAATTGAAGTATGCCGTTGCCCATGTAAAAAGGGGAAAATCCTTCATAAAGGAAACTTCTATGGATGTAGTAATTATCCAGAGTGTGAGATCCGTATGCCAAAGAAAATTAAAGAAAAGGCGATTCCTGAAGCACAAATAAAAAAGCTGTTTGAAAGTAAGAAAACGGATCTGTTAAAAGGCTTTAAAACTGGTGAGAAAGAGTTTTCAGCGCATTTAGTATTCCGAGAAGGCAAAGTGCAATTCCAGTTTCCAACGACAGAGGAGCTGTCTCTTGGTAAGTGTCCAGATTGTAAAAAGGGAGATATTCTTCACCGGAAAACATTTTTTGGATGTACAGAATATAAAAATGGTTGTAAGTTCATGTTACCAGCAAAAATCAAAGAAAAAGCGATTCCTCCTTCTCAATTGAAAAAGATTCTGAAGGGGCAATGCTCAGATTTCATTCAAGGATTTAAAGGAGAAAAGGGCGAATTTACGGCGGCACTCTATCTGGATCAAGAAGGATTAAAATTCCGTTTTCCAACGATTGATGATCGCACATTAGGAAAATGTCCACTGTGTAAGAGCCGAGTGATTGTAGGAAAAACAAACTATTTATGTGAACAGTATAAAAAGACTTGTGAATTCATTATTCCAGGGACGGTATCTGGGAAAAAAATTAGCAGTAACAATGTGATCAAAATATTAGAAAAGAATATGACCGATCAAATCAAAGGGTTTGAGTCCAAAAATAATGGGAAGAAATTTGATGCTCGTTTATCCTACAGTACGCAAGAGAAACGATTAAAATTCTTATTTGGAAAATAAACGATGTTGAGAACTGATACAAACAGTTCTCTTTTTTTATTCTTGAAACCATTCACAACAAGGGGAGGTGCCAACATGACATATCGACTGGCAGAGGAGGAAGTCATGAAAGCAAAAGATGTGGATCTGTTATCGTATTTAGAGGCCAAAGGGGAGAAATTTCAAAAGGAGGGCAATTATTATCGTCATACCGAGCATGACAGCCTAATTATTCGGGATAATATGTTTGCATGGAATAGCCGAGGAGAGAAAGGATACGGGGCGATTAGCTTTGCCAGGATGTACTATGGTATGACTTTTCAAGAAGCAGTTCGAGACGTGAATCTTGGTGATTATCCTACTTTTACATCTTCTAAGGAAGAAGAACCAACACAAGATGAGCCCTTCCGTTATCCAGGGCATTTAGAAGTCCAGGATAAACAAGCCATTAAGCACTATTTAACTGATGAACGGAAGATTGACGCTCGTTTAGTAAATTGGTTGATTGGTCAAGACTTGATTGCACAGGACAAAAAGAAGAATGTTGTATTCAAATGGCGAGAACAAGGTGGGACAGGAAATATAGTAGGGGCAGAGCGTCAAGGGACGGTTAAGATGGCAAATAAACGAGGTTCCTTTAAACAAATTTTGCCGAATGGAAAACCGCATACAGGGTTTATGGTGGATGTTGGAAAACCAACATCCATTTATTATTTTGAGAGTCCGATTGACCTTCTTTCCTATTGGACGCTACAACAAAATCGACTACAAAATGCAAGGCTAGTCAGTATGAATGGTCTAAAGATGAAGACAGTTTTACGCACATTTAAAGAGGCAAAAGATGAAGGATTTCCCGTGAATCGGATTGTCCTCGCAGTAGATAATGATAAAGCGGGGAAAGAATTTACGGAAAAGATGGGAGCTTTAACGATTAATCCACGTGTCCAAATGCACCTTCCTTCCCAAGAAAAAGATTGGAATGATGTACTGAAGAAGGTCATACAATCAACAGAAAAACAGCAACAATCTCATATACAACCGCAAGGACAGCAAAAGAAACAATTGGTACCAAGACAGAAAAAGGAGATGGAACGAAGTGTATAATTCATCACCAACACTAGGAATATTACAGCTTTTTTTGTATGGAATGGGTATCTATATTATCTTTCATATGTTGAATTGGGGATACGGAAAAATACGTGATATTCGAATCCTGAAGAGAATGGCAAAGTCGGGTATTCACATTATAGATAAAATGGATGGATATCAGTTTGAAGTGTATCTAAAGGCTCTCTTTCGAGAACTTGGATACCGTCCAGAAGTCACAAAATGTTCCTGTGACTATGGAGTTGACATCGTATTAAAAGGGAAAAATCGTATTGTGATTCAGGCGAAACGATATGGGATAAAGAATCGAGTTGGGGTTCGGGCTGTGCAAGAAGTATATACAGGGAAGGCGTATTATAAAGCAGATGAAGCATGGATTGTAACCAATAGTTATTATACAAAGCAAGCAGAGGAATTAGCCAAGGCATGCAATGTAAAATTGATAGATCGTGTAGGGCTTCAACATTTCATTAATAAGGTGAATCCAGAGCAAAAAGCAGAAGATGTGTATCAGCAAGTTGAACCTGCAGAACGGAAATGTCCGATTTGTAAAAATCAATTAATCATTCGATATTCAAAGGAAAATGCTAATAAATTCTTTGGTTGTTCTCAATTTCCATCTTGTACGCATACGGAAGCAATCAATAGATGAGCTGGAAGAACTACATTCAGCTCTTTTTTTAATTTATTCAAAAAATGAAGTTCTTATCAAAAAACGGACTCTCAGATTCCTTTGTATCGAGTTTTTATTTGTTAGGAAATACGATAGGTATTGGATAAAACAAAATGCGTTATAGAAGTTATTGGAGGTTATAAAAATGATGTAAGGTTTTTTGGAGGAAATAGAAAAGGCTAGTCGTTATTTGCGACTTAACCCTTTCTCAACGAGTTGGCGAATTGCTTCATTTCGATTTTTTAGCTTATTTTCATGCCAATGTAGCATATAAAAAGCTGTTAGGTAGATAAATTCTAAAAAGAAAGGAGTATGTGAATGGAAGATAGGTTTATTTCCTTTAAGCAAAAGTGTAAAAACATCTTGCTTCTGGTCGTAAGTTTTTGGGTCATAATGTTTTTCATGTACGGAGAAAGCCTGTTACAATGAAAAAATGGCATAGGGTATGAGACATATAGAGCTATAGAATATATTAGGGAGAGATTTCATGAAATCAACAGGAGTAACTCGAAAATTAGATTCATTAGGACGTATCGTTATACCAATGGAGTTAAGACGCACGCTGGAAATTGAAGAAAAGACACCATTAGAGATTTATGTAGAAGGTGAAAAGATCATCTTGAAAAAATATGAAGCGTATGGTGCTTGTGTAATAACAGGAGAAGTATCTGATAAAAATATCTCTTTAGCAGACGGAAAGATTACGCTAAGTCCAGCAGGTGCAGAGCTTATAATAGAGGAATTACAGAAGAATCTTGTAAAATAATTGGCTCCTTTCAGAGGAGCTTTTTCAAAATGTATATAAATAATTTCACGTACCGTATTTACTAATAAACAAAATACATACTTTCACCAAGGGATTCTTGCCCTTTTTTGAGGTCGATGTGCTACGATAATTCTATATTCTCATTTTGACAGTAATAGGAGGCGTGTCTATGAAAAATCATATAAAAGTGAATGGACAGATCCGTCAAACAAATAAGAAATGGTCGCATCTCAGACAACAACAAAAAGAACGCATTTCTAATTGGCTTCGTAGGGAATATACAAAATTTGTACAACTGAATCATAGAAGACCTAAAAAATACGAGCATGATGAGATTCTTAGTGAAGTAATGGATCGAATCGAAGAACGTGAAATTTGGATTCCATATGGGGAAGTAAAGAGATATTATTTAAGTAAAATCGGTAAATGGTTTCGAAAAATCGAAAGCGAACGGGAAACACAAAGACCTGGTAATGAAAATCTGCACAACTTAGATTAAAAATAAATATAACAGAAAAGAGGAATAAACAATGCGAAATTTTCAAGAGGATATGTTTGAACAACTAAAAGAGAAAAAAGAGCAGGTTACTGTATTTTTAAAAAGCGGAGTTCCAATACGTGGGGAGATCCTTGCGATAGACAAATTCACTGTTCTTATGATGGCTCATGGTAAGCAGCAATTAGTTTACAAACAAGCCATTTCAACGATTGCTACATAATACATACTGGATTCACGTAAATATTTCTCAATATTACAATATAAATATATAAACTATAATATAAGTAATTCTTTTTATTGTTTATATATTTGTTATTTCTTGTTGCAGAATCCTTAGATAAGGATTCTTTTTATATTAAATTTCTAGAAAGAAAAGAGATAAGATCGAGGAATGCGATCTTATCTTCAGCATAAGGAGGAAAACAAAAGGTAATAACCATCTTATTTTTATTATATTATATTTTTTAATATCAAAACCGTAGATGACAGTTATATCTGTATTGAGAAATTTATTTTTTGTAGTATCAAAAGGTACACCTTTCGGAACTGTGTTATCCAATTAAGAAATGAGAAATAGCTTAAGGTTCATCCTAAGATTCGAGGGTACGTCCCTTCCGTTAGCTCATCTATTTATTGAATGCATTAACTGGAAGAAGTATTCAGGATTATGAGTCTTATTTAGGTTATACCATGCAAGTAATGTATCGGGTGCAAATACATCTAATTGTTTCAGTACTTCCATCGTAAATTCTAGAGGTGCAACCCCTGATGCAGTAACCAAATTTTCACCAGATACCGCAGGTCTCATCTCATAAAATTTTTCTCCTTTATAATTAGGACAGACCATTTTAATATACTCTAAGTCATTGCTTGTATGCTTTCTAGAATCTAGGTATCCCATATTCGCGAGGACCTCAGTTGCACCACAAATTGCAGCAACAATCGTTCCAAGCTTTAAAGCTTCGCCAATTTTTTTTAAGATAGGTTGATGAACATCTTCTCTCCAAGTATTCCCTCCAGGTAAGACTAAAAGGTCTTTACTCTCAAGAGTACATTCATCAAGAGAAATATCTGGTTGTATGCTCAGTCCTCCCATCGTAGTAATACTTTCTTTATTTGTTCCTACTGTAACTACTTTTAAAGGTGCTATATCTTTTTTGAAATATCTTCCTGAGTTTAATTCAGCAATTAAATACCCATATTCCCAGTCTGACATTGTATTAAATACATAAAGGTAAACTTTTTTTGTTTGCATCCAATAACACTCCGATCACAATTGAAACGCTCTTTAATTTTTTTCACGCATTAATAAATTTACCTTCCAAATAATTTTATTTCTCTCCCGCGAGAACTAATATATGTCTAACTGGTGGAAATTTAGAAATTAAGTTCCGCAAATCCTTATTTTTGAAAATAATTAATCCAAATACAAATATAAAGAATGATAAATTCATAGTTTTTTTCATTTAATATCCTCCTTTCTAACTTAATAAAAGACATCACCAACACGAAACATACGTTCGTGATCTATCCTATACCATAATAACCCAAATGTACAGATGTAATTAATTATATTCTTGATATATTTGTCTCAAAAACTTTAATATACGTGTAAGTAATCTCTAAAACTTGGATATACTGATTCTATTACTCTAGAAAAGGTGTGATTGGTATGGAAAAGGAACATGTATTCAAGTGGAAGCATTATCAGCCTGATGTTATCTTATTAACGGTAAGATGGTACCTGCGGTACAACCTCAGTTTTCGTGATTTAGTCGAAATAATGGAGGAACGGGGCTTATCCATTGCTCATACAACGGTTATGCGTTGGGTTCACCAATATGGTCCTGAGCTAGATAAGAGAGTTCGTCGTCATCTTAAGAAAACGAATGATTCTTGGCGAGTAGACGAGACGTATATTAAGGTCAAAGGAAAGTGGATGTACTTATACCGAGCTGTTGATTCCGAAGGAAACACCATTGACTTTATCTTCAGTAAAACAAGAGATCACAAGGCTGCAAAGCGCTTTTTTAAGAAAGCTTTGCCGTCTTTTCATGTTTCTAAACCTCGTGTTGTGACCGTTGATAAAAATCCAGCGTATCCTATCGCTATAGAACAATTGAAGAAAGAACAACGGATGCTCGCTGACATCCGAATAAGACAAATAAAATATCTGAATAACATAATCGAGCAAGATCATCGTTTTATCAAGAAGCGAGTACGTACCATGTTAGGATTGAAATCTTTTCAATCAGCTAAACGAGTGTTGGCTGGACTGGAAGCGATGAGAATGATTAAAAAAGGACAGACTTTGCAAGGGGAGAAGTCTGTCAAAAAACAAATCAAGTTAATCAATCAACTCTTCGGTCACACCGCAAAGTAGTAGATTTCATTAGGAATCTACACTGCTATTTCTAATCTACATATTATTTGCACCAGAACCAAAAAAGGACATCTCGCCAGGTACTCCTAGCAAGTTTGTCCTTTTATACTCTTCTATCAATGAAACTATTAGTTTACTCCTACGTCATTCCAAGCTTTTTGCACAGCTTGATATGTCGCACTATTAACGCCATCGTAATCAGCAGCAGATTGTAATAAAGCAGCACGTGCTTCGCTGAAATCACTTTTTTCTGTAAGGTACGTTGTTAAAGCACGGTAATAGATTTTTTCTGCTTTTTCTTTACCAATAGCAGTGATTGTTAAATAAGCAGCTTTATTTGGAATACCGCTATTGATATGTACGCCGCCATTGTCTCCTTCATCTGTTTCTGGTAAATATTGATAGTTATTCATATGAGTAGGTTGGCCATAGTTTTCAGGATTTGATAAGCTGCGAAGTGCATCTCCTGCAACTCTTGGCGTATATACAGTTTCTCCTAAATCCCAGTTGGTTGGATCAACAAAATATCCAAATACATCAGAAAAAGATTCATTTAGTGCCCCGGATTGACTTAAGTACTCAAGATTAGCTGATTTTTCAGTTACCGCATGTGTTAGTTCGTGTGCAACAACATCAAGCGAACCTGACAGCGGTGCGAATTTAATACCATCACCATCTCCATAAACCATTTGTTGTCCATTCCAGAATGCATTATTGTACTTGGTTCCGAAATTGATTCCAGAACGAATCGTTGCACCATTTCCGTCAAAACTATTGCGGTTATGAACATTTTTATAATAATCATATACTTTTCCTGCATTAAAATGGGCATCAACTGCAGGACCTTGGCTCTTATCTACCCAAGCATTATCTGCATCGAATAGAGAGTAATTAGTTGGATTTTGCCAATTAGTAGCGTTTTTGACTGTATTTGTCACAATGAAGCCGCCGTTCATCGGCTTTGTTGTGTCTTTTAAATAGTATTTTCCATATTGACTGCTGTAAGTTGTATTCAGACTTTTTCGATCCCCAAATACGCCGTTACCATAGCCTTTTTGCGGAGTATCTGCATCTGTAACTGCATTATATGACTTTACAATTGTTCCATCTGCTGCGTTTACATAGATTTGCCAGTTTGCTCCATAAGGTTTAACGAATTGTAATTGTACTTTATAAGCTAAGTAATAATTCCCGTCTTTTTCATAAATAACTAAATCTGCTTTTTCATTTGTAGAGTTTGCTTGCTCTTTTATTTGTTCTAACGGAGTCCCATTTGTTTCTACCAATGTATCTTTTTTTGCTAGATTAATATGTTTCCATGCACTTGAAAGGGCAGTCTCTTTTGAAATCTTTGCCTTTGTATTTCCTTTCAAACGGTCAGCGGCAGCGGGATGTACGTCTCCGTTTACTGTTGTTACTTTTCCATCACGATTTGTATGAACAATGAAACGTGCCCCATCAACTGGAACTTTATTAATAGATTGAATGTACACATAATGTTTCATTCCTAAATCATCTGACTTTACTTCTTTCAGTGTTAAGTCAGTTTGTGGGTTGATTTTAAATAATTCTTTATTTTCTTCAAGGAACGATTTTACTGCTTTTTCTGAATCTACCTTTTTATCAGATAATTCTCCTGAAAGGAAGGATGGATTTCCTTTTTCATCATTCCACTGTTTTTGAACGACTTCCATTTTGTTCAAAGCTTCTTGCTGTGATACTTGTTCGGCTGCAAAGGCACTTGAAAATGGAGCGCCTAAAACCATCCCGGTTGCTAGTAATGTAACGACGGATTTTTTCATTTTTTCTTCTCCTTTGTTTTTACATCCTGTTTCAAACAGAATATTTATATTTTTTGAAAATTATATTTATATATATACATCCTGTAAAGGTAGGGGGTTGTAAAAAATGGGAAATAATTCAAATTATTCCGGTTTGTTTACTTATATTTTGGTTGTACAAGACCTTAAACTGTTGAGTTTTCTAAGTTTTCATAATGAATATGCAATTTTGCATATTATATAAATATAAATTGAGAAATAGAGATTTTATAAAAAATTCAAATGATGGTTTAAGCGAGAAGGGGAATCAAATATCATTTAATAATTAATTAACTACACAATCGAATTAAGGAATCACTCGCTACCTGTTGGCTTATTCATATAGGGGTTCCGCCAACATTTTAACGAAAATATACGCTAAGCCAATATTCAATACAATAAAGCCAATAGTTCCTACTCTAAGTATAGATGCTTGCTCACGTTTCAAATTTTATGGTGGATTATTCATTTTGGCTACCGTCGCTGGCGTGCGCCGACCGCGTCGCCAAGTGGAGAGATATTGTTTCGAAATGTTGCGGTTTTATTCAAAGATGCATACACCCGAGTTCTACGAGTGTATAATCTGAATCAGCAATGGAATTTTACAAGATGAAGGGAGATGCATTTTCCACATGATGAAGCATAATTCAATTCTTAATCTTGATACGGACGAACGCATGGACATTGGAATCTATCTGTTGGAGCAAATCAATGACTATATGACGCACATACGCGAGGTTCGTGTCTCACCTGAACTCAGCGTGGATGCGGTTGCAGAATACGCACGTAGATTATCTTTTGAGCATCCCGTCAGCGCGCGCGAGGCGATTTATCATATCCTGGAGGGATTAAGGCAATACCAGGTACATACGCCACACCCGCGATATTTCGGTCTATATAATCCGCGGCCCAACTTCATGGGAATTATGGCGGATACGATTACTGCAGCATTCAATCCGCAGCTTGCAGCCTGGAGCCATGCACCTGTAGCGGTCGAAATGGAGAATTATGTATTGAAAGAGATAGCTTCAAAATTCGGTTATTCAGCAGAGGCAGCAGATGGGACATTTACAACGGGGGGAGCGGAAGCAAATTTGACGGCCGTACTGACCGCACTAGTGCATCATTTTCCATATTATACCAAAGAGGGGCTGAGGTCACTCCCCACGAATCCCGTCATGTACGCCTCTGCTGAGAGCCACCATTCTCTGGTAAAGGCAGCGCGTTCCTGCGGCCTGGGTACGGATTCCCTTCGCATTATTACGACGGACTCTGAAATGCATATCGATGTTCATGCGCTTCATCATCAAATTCAAGTGGATCGCGCTGCTGGATACACTCCTTTTCTCATCATTGCGACGGGTGGAACGACCGGCGCCGGAGCGATTGATCCCATTAACGAAATGGCAAACTTGGCTGAACGTGAGCAACTGTGGCTGCATGTGGATGCTGCGTACGGTGGAGCCTCCGTGTTTGCACCAGAACTGCTTGAACTACTTCATGGTATTGGCCGAGCTGACTCCATTACCTTCGATGCGCACAAGTGGATGTCTGTCCCGATGGGGGCGGGAATTTATATTACACGACATAAGGACATCTTACATAAAACATTCAGTATCACGGCAGATTATATGCCGAAAGAAGGATTTGATCTGGATGTTATTGATCCGTTCACCCATTCGATTCAATGGTCGCGAAGGTTTATCGGTTTGAAAGTGTATTTATCGCTTGTAACGGTTGGTTGGGAAGGCTATCGCAGCATGGTGCAGCACCAGACAGAGATGGGCAATCGGTTACGCTGGGAGCTTGCTTGCTCTAACTGGAAGGTTGTCAATGATACCGTATTGCCTGTCGTATGCTTTACAGATTCCAATATTCACTCAAAGATCCAATCGAATTTCGCATCATTTATATGTCAAGAGATATTACGTTCAGGGCAGGCATGGATTTCAGTATACGAAATAAACAAGGCTCCAGTACTGCGAGCTTGCATTACGAACTACGATTCAACTGAGGAAGATATTATGGTATTGATGGAGTTGCTGAATGGAGCAAGAGCAAAATATTTGGAGAGACATCCGAACGGTCTGAGCTGAATTTTGCCAAGGAAGACATTATACCATTAGTGAGCTGTTCCAATAGTCATGTCACGACATAGAATAGTCCAATGTTTTTTTGAAAGCCGTTCTATCTCTTTTTATTAAGGTCGTCTAAATTTTGACTCGTCTTTTTCCATAATAGACCTTCCGCATTTCTAATGATCACTAATTAAGATTAGTAGTCATTAGGTATTTCAGAACGTATACTTGATGTCCGCCAATGACTGCTTAAACAGTAGGACGTTGAATAACCGTTGGTTCCGGGCAGCACGACCCGGACTATTCGGATTAGAGTAAGAAAAAACGCCAAGCCGGTGATTATCGAAGACTTAGCGTATATTTTCGTTAAAATGTTGGCGGGACCCCAATCTATATTATGTTATAGAGTGGGAGCATATCGAGCGTCATTTTTGATGTCTTATTTAGGTTTTATGAAAATATTAAAGGAGCGTTTGTTGAAAAGTGAATGTCCTGCTTTGGTTAAAGATGATAAATGGGAAGAAGTAAGAGAAAAAATAAAAAATGATAATGCTTGGGAAACTGCTGTGTTTAATACGACGCAATCCAGAGCAGGATCACAAAATAACTATTATTTAATTAATGATGAAATAATGGAAGATATAAAATTTTGGAAGAGAAAAAGAAATGAATGTGCTCATGCTAAAGATACTGTTATTGGATATAGTCATGTTGATATGTTTTGGTTATTTATTGAATCAAACCTTATGAAGTTCGTAGTAAATGGAGGAAAAGAAGGATTATTAGCTAGAATAGATAAGCATTTTAAATCTATTTATATTGACCCTACATCGGATGCATCTTATTTAATTAAAGATATTCCATTAGTGGTGAAACCATCTGAGATATCTGAGCTCTTAAAAGAGATTTATGATAAAAATATCAGTTTAAGCTTTGATCCAGACGAATCAGTAAGATTATTTTGGAGACAAATAATATATTCTTCAGATTCAAAAGTTTATAATGCTTCTTTAGAGTTTATTATGTCTGAGGAAAAAATATTTTGTGATTTTATGACACATTTTCCTGATAAACTTATCGAATTGAAAGACAGTAACGATGAGTTTGTTCGAGTTCTTTGGAAACAACGCATATTTTCTAAAATATATATTGATTATAGTAATTTTTGGGAATTGGTTTATGTTTTACTTACACATAAACTTATACCTGATATAGAATTGCAAGGTTTTATTCAAAAACTTACTAATTGCCTTTCTATCTTTAGTATGCCTAATGAAGATCAAACCAAAGTTTTAAAGGGAACCGGATTTTTTGCTTTTATGAAAAAAGATTTTTTTGAAAGCGGAAATTTAAATAAATATGGTGGTTACAAAATGGCAAATAGTAACTCCCATAGAATAATGTATTATATTAAAAACATTCCTTTAGATGGTGTTGTTGTAAAAGAGTTGAACACATTATTTGCAGGATTAACATCAGGTAGTTTTTACGAAAGTATGAAAACACATATTCAAGTAAATCCGCAATTTATATCCGATTTCAGAAAAGTGGCGTCAGAGAATGAAATTCCTCTAACAGACTTTTTCAAGGGTAATACTGAGGTAATTGTTTCTTAGGGGTCACTATACATGCCCATCAACTTAAGAATTTTATAACACCCCAAAACAAAAAAATTGTACATTTTCACCTGGAAATGCCAATTTTCTCGTTTTGGGCTATTTACTTTTCTGAGTTTCATAGTGATGGATGATATACCTATTATGTAATGATTGTTAGGCGTCCAATTTGATTACACTCTTCAGCGAACCAAATATCGCCATTCGGACAAAACGTGATACCATGTGGCTCTGCATTATTTGTAGGTATCGTATATTCCGTAATAACTCCTTCAACTGTAATTCGGCTGATTTGGTTACCTCCCCACTCCGTGAACCAAAGATCTCCGTTCTTCCCGGGTATTATGGCATGAGGGCGAGCGTTCGGCGTCGGTATAACAAATTCTTTGACCTCACCTTCGAACGTAATTCTACCAATTTTATTGCCCATGATTTGCACAAACCATATTGCTCCATCTGGTCCGCTCGCAATTCCAACTGGCCCGGAGTTAGGTGTTGGGATTGGATATTCTGTCACCTCACCTTTAGTGGTTATTCTCCCAATCGTATTGTTCTGATTCTGTGTAAACCATAATGCCCCGTCTGATCCCAGAGTAATAAAAGAGGGAAATGATTTGGAGTTAGGCAATTCAAACTCGGTGATTTCCCCTGACTTTGTTATTCTTCCGATCCTACCGTTATTCATTTCTGTAAACCATATTGCTCCATCTGGTCCTTCCGTTATGCCAAAAGGTGCAGCATTCGTTGCAGGGAGTGCATATTCTTCAAAAAGACCGTTCATCGACATTTTACCGATCTTGCTTGCGTTATATTCCGTAAACCATAAGTCACCATTCTGGTCCGAAATAATTGACATAACTCCTGCATTTGCTGTCGGAATGGGAAAAGAATTTATTTCACCATTAGCATTTATTCTACCAATTCGATTCCCTTTCTGTTCCGTAAACCACAATGCCCCGTCTTTTCCTACGGTTATTCCATATGGTCCTGAATCTATTTCATTGACTACATATTCTTGTATCTTGATCCTCATATCATTTCCTCCCATTGAAAATTTTGGGTGTTGTTGATGAGTATACCACTTCTACTCATCAGGTAGCATAGTAAAAAAATTTGAAACCCGTCAGGGTTTATTTAATATGCCTACTTTTATAGCATCTATAAAAGATAATAAAAAACTAAGTGGAAAGACCTCATTTTGTATAAAAATATACGTTAAGTTGATGGATGTGGGGTACCGTCACATACCCATCAACTTAAGAATTTTATAACGCCCCCAAAACAAAAAATTGTACATTTTCACCTGGAGGTGCCAATTTTCTTGTTTTGGGATATTTGCTTTTCTTAGCTTGATTGTGATGTGGCGAGAACCCATTTATAAAAATAGATTCCAATAGAAATTTAAATACCTTTTTCAAATAAATACAGTCTTTGCACCAGAATCATATATACTATATGAACGTATACAATAAACATAATTAAAGGGGAATAGAACTTGATAAAACATATACTCAGTTTCATTCTTGGAACAATTGTTATATTAATTGGTTCCTTTTGGGTTATTCCTTACACCCTCGAAGCAATTGACAGTAACGTAAGCCATATTACTCCTGACAAAAAGTATTTTAGTAAGCTATATGACTATGATATTAAGCTTTGGATGATTGCAAACCTTATATTTTTCATTTTTTGTGCAATTACTGTTCTTATAGTTAAGTTACCTAATTATAAGAAGAACAGAAGTACTCATATAAAAAAATATAGTCATACAAATCAGCGTAAAAAAGCAAAGAGAAGGCGTCGTAAATAATTGTTTTATAAAAAACAATTATTTACGACGCCAGCATTTTAGAAAAAACTCATGCTAAGCAAAAAATACAATGAGCCGTCTATATGGACAGCTAATTTACATAATTATCGTTTTCGGAAGTTAAATAATCTAGAAATAATTTAACTTATCTTTTAAGACAAGGCTTTATATTTTTGGTCCTATCCATGCAAAAGCATACATAACAGCTGTTATAACTAATATTATAACTGGTCCAACGATAAACAAACCAAATAGCAAAGATATTACAGCTTCTGTAAAGGTACGAACAGGCCCTACCCTTTTAGTTGTTTTTCTTGTCTCATATTTTGTCTCTTCAAGTATTTTTTCAAGGTGAGAAACTTTTTGATTTAGTTCCCGTAACTCTTTAATTACGTCCGTATCTTTTTCCATATGCATCCCCCTTATAAAAGGATTTTACCATATATAGGGAATGTATATTCCATACATGATAGGTTAACATAACGTCTCATTATCGGTAGAAAAATGTTAAAGCCATAATTACAAATAAAGAAAAAGAATCCCTTATGATTTTTGGGATTCTTTTTCTTGTTTAAAGTTTGCTCACACAAATGATCTGCACATCAATCCATCTTTGATATACAGATCATTTGTATGATAATTTTTATAAATAATTGCGGAATAATAAACTTACATAAATGCTTTTAAAAGCTCTTGTACGAATGGAAGTAATCACCTACAAATTTTAAAACTGCCATTGCGATTGCCATGTTATTTCCTCCTCTTTTTATGTATTAAGATGTGGTACATCTTTATGTCTTCATTATAGTGAACGCTTACATTAATATCGATACATTTCGATATGCAATATTACATATTTTTATATAATTTATATATATAATTAAATAGATTAATCATATAGCTAATGAACATGCGGGTTTTCTTTTTTGTGTGCTAGTTTCATCAGCAAAGAGGTCAGACCTTCGAAAGACTTTTGTAATATTTATGAAAGAGAAATGAAAGATTTGTTATTTAGGATGAGGCTTATCTACTAGTAGACGATGCGCGCAGATGGTAAAACCATTAGTAAAAATAAGAAGGGACTATGACATGTTTATGAAAAGGAAACTACCAATACTTACATTATTAGCATTCATATTTAGTTTGATCGTTACTGTTTTCCCTACAAATTCTGTTTATGCAGCTGAGGACAGTCGTATACTTGATATTTATGGGGATCCAGTCAAGACATCTAAAGATTATATAATGGTACGTAAAATTTGGGATGGTAAGCCTCGGTATGCTGCTTATGCAGGTGTAGGTGAGAAGAGACTTGGAGTAACTTATGAGAAGTTTGCGGGTTGGCATTATGTAATTCAGTATAAAGATAAATCTTATTATGGTACTGCTGAGACTCATAAGGATACAAAAGGTAATGAGTACTATGGTACACCTATCAATTTTGAAACTCCAGATGGGGTAGAAAGTGATGGATATATAAGACATAATACGCCAGTTACCATGTCAATGTGGATTGGGGGACCAAATGCTGAGGCAGGAGGAATTAAAAAATATGTCAATGCAGGGAATCGCGGCTGGATCTATTTTAGCGATCAATCAAAAAGTACGTTAACAGTTCAGGAACAAAATGCAAAGGAAATCAATTTAATAACAGGTAAAACTGATTATCTTAGAGATAAAATGGGTAGACCTTGTGATTGGTACAGTGCAGATCCACAAAATTCTGAGTATGGAGTTACATCATATTTCGAACTAGAGCCTTCAGGGCAACCATTTTCAAATCAAGATAAACTATGGGGAAGTTCTGCGCCGCCATATCAATCTGGTTATGAATTGGTACCTTTACAATAGGGTATTTGTTACATTCAGCTTTATAAAACTGTACTTATTAGCATTTAACGTGTCTTCCGGTAAGGTAAGAGAAAACGCTATGAAGGAAAGTTAAATTATATATCAAATGGAGGAATATTTATGAAAAGAAAAATGTTTGCTATAGCTTCTGTAATTGCTTTAACAGCTCCTATTCAAAGTGTGGCGTTTGCACATGAAGGTAATCACCAGTATGATCCACCTATTGCTCAAAGATGGTCAGCAGAATCTATACATAATGAAGGAGTAAGTTCTCATTTATGGATTGTAAACAGAGCCATTGATATTATGTCCCAAAATACGACTGTTGTGAAGCAAAATGAGACAGCTCTATTAAATGAATGGCGTACGGATCTAGAGAAAGGCATTTACTCTGCGGATTATGAAAACCCATACTATGATAATTCCACATTCGCTTCACATTTCTATGATCCTGATTCAGGAAAAACGTATATTCCATTTGCTAAACAAGCAAAGCAAACAGGAGCGAAATATTTTAAACTAGCTGGCGAAGCTTATCAAAATAAAGATCTGAAAAATGCATTCTTTTATTTAGGATTATCACTTCACTATTTAGGGGATGTCAACCAACCAATGCATGCAGCCAACTTTACTAACATTTCGCATCCATTTGGCTTCCACTCAAAATATGAAAACTTCGTTGATACAGTGAAAGACAATTATAAAGTAACAGATGGAAATGGCTATTGGAATTGGAAAAGTGCAAATCCAGAAGAGTGGGTTCATGCATCAGCATCAGCAGCAAAAGCTGATTTCCCATCAATTGTTAATGACAATACGAAGAATTGGTTCTTAAAAGCAGCGGTATCACAAGACTCTGCTGACAAATGGCGTTCTGAAGTAACACCGGTAACAGGAAAACGTTTAATGGAAGCACAGCGTATTACAGCTGGATATATTCATTTATGGTTTGATACGTACGTGAATAACAAATAACAAAATACACTTATACATGGCAAAAGTTATGTATGTTATAAAGTGAAACTTCCAACGGTGGGGGCTTCATCCCCCACCTATTTTCTTTGTTTCTCTCTGAATCTTGATGTGGAAGTCTTGCTGACCGCAAATAGCGGAATCAAGTAAAACGGAAACGACTATTGGGTTCAAGGGTCATCCTGAGAGTAAATACTATAATTTGAGTTTGATAAGTATATTTTAGAAAGTTCCAAGCCTTTCAAATCAATGAAAGACTTTTGTAACATTTATGAAAGTAAATTGAAAGATATATATAATAAGATAAATATATCGAAAGTGATTTTATTTTAATCCGAAGTAAAAAGTATAAGCAATGTACAGTATAATTTCATTTTTTGTAATCTTGTAGAGATGATAAAAGAAAGGGAGAGATCATATGAATTATAAGAAAAAAGTAATTCCCGCAGCATTAGCATTTGCTGTTTTAGCAAGTCCAGTTTTTTCTTTAAAAGCAGAAGCAAGTACAGTATCTTCAGGTTCTAGCGCAATTACTTCTGTTGAAAAAGAAAATCCATCATTAAATATTAAAGAGGGACAGGTATCTGAAGAAAATTCCAATGTAAACCAAGAATTTGATGCAAATTATATCAATAATAATATTATTAGAGCGAATTTTCCATCTGTTACACCACCTCATATCAAGCAAGCGAAACCTCTTGAATATGTATACTTAGATTATTTTTATACAAACAACAATAAAATTATTGGGGACTGGAGAAACAAAGAACTAAAACATATGGATCCAAAACCTAGATTTTATTATGACTTAAAATTCCTGGGGCTTGACGACTCTCAAATTGCAGAATATTTTGGAGGCACTTACGGAGAGGCTTTTGTAAAAGGGCTTGTTATGGAAACGTTAGAAAACTTTTTCCAAACTCGATATGCACAAGATCCAAATGATCCTGATGTGCAAAAAATATTGCAATCTAAATATTACGAAAAAAGCGATGCTGAAGATGACTGGAGAAACCCAGAATTTTTCGAAGGACCAGGTGACTTAAAAAGAGCCATTATGGAGGAATTTGGAAAGAAAAGTTTAGATGAACTTGGAATCCAAGTCATTTGGGGCGACAATAATTGGGGCGCTGAAAAGGCTGTAACAATTGGTTATTCAGCGAAGACACCATTTAACCCACTAAAGGATGCTGAACTAACTGAAAAGAAATACCTTAAGAAAGTTCCTGGTGGATCAGCATCAATTCCAGCAAAAAATACAGGATATGAAGTAACATTTGACATCAAAACAGGGTTGACTAATGAACAATCACAATCATTTGCCCACACAGTAGGTGTGAATGCCGGTTTTGGTATTGAAGATATATTTAACATTGGAGCAAGTTATGAGTTCCAAAGTACATTTGGTACAAGTATCTCATTAAGTGAAGAACAAACAGTATCCCGTAAATTTAGTCTTACTAACGATACTGATAAAACGATTACAGCAGCATTATATCAAGTTACTGCTGAGTATAGCCTAAAACCTGGATCGGTCGCTGCGGGAGCTGTAAATAAAACAATAAACTCACCTTTTGCACAGTTTTGGCAAGGTGGCGGTTATTGGGATACAGCTACAAAAGTTAAGGTATCTTCTACTTCAACAGGTGCAATTAAAACAGATGATTTAAAACTAGTTCGTTCAGATGTACTAGAAAAGTAAGAAGATACGGAAAAGATACCTTATTTTCTGAATCCCCCTTATATAATGACATAGAATATATATTCTATGTCATTATTCGTGTAATTAATAAAATTTTAAATTCTTATATTCTTAATGAACTGTTAATTCTTAAATAAATTCACCAATTAGAACTACCATATAAAACTTACTTTCATTTTTTTCACTTATGAAATCTTACAAAATTGTCATTTTTATGTAAGGTAATTAGATAGTGCATTTACGATTTCAAGGTGATGATAAAAGTATAAGAAATAATAAATTTTTAGATATTATAGGAGAGTGCTAGTAATGATTGTAACAACAACTTCTACGATTCAAGGAAAAGAAATTATTGAGTATATTGACATTGTAAACGGTGAAGCAATTATGGGTGCAAATATCGTACGCGATCTATTTGCTTCTGTTCGTGACGTTGTTGGTGGCCGTTCTGGTGCATATGAAAGTAAATTGAAAGAAGCGCGTGATATTGCAATGGAAGAAATGAAAGTTCTTGCGAAGCAAAAAGGTGCAAATGCAATTGTTGGTATTGATGTAGACTACGAAGTCGTTCGTGATGGAATGTTAATGGTGGCTGTAAGCGGTACAGCGGTACGCGTGTAAATAGATAGAATGTGGATTTTTCTATAGTTGTTATGTATTTTCTATAAATATAGATGCATTATGTTTATGAACACATCACAACAAATAAAAAAGGAAGCGAATTATAAAAATTCTCTTCCTTTTTTATTTACGAGAAATTTCATGTTCATTAGCTGTTTAGTTCATCGAAAAATGCTGTAGAATTTACCTATGCTATTATAACAGTATAAAACATGGTTTTAAGATGAAATATTGCATATCAAAATGTATTGATATGCATATAAGCGTTTACTATAATGAGGGTATAAAGATTTACCACATCTTAATAATCAAAAAAGAGGAGGAAATAATATGACAATCGCAATGGCAGTTTTAAAATTTGTAGGTGGAGTACTTCCGTTAGTAGCAGAACTTTTAAAAGCAGTAATGTAAGCTCATTATTCCGCAATTATTTGTAAAAATTATCATACAAATGATCTGTATATCAAAGATGAATTGATGTGCAGATCATTTGTGTGAGTCTAAATAGTAAAAAGGCTTATTTTCCTCACAAGGATTAAATCTATTTTTTTCTTGTGAAAAATATACAAATTTACTTTTTCTCAAAATACGGCGATTTTATGTTTCTTTATCTCAGCAAGTTCAGCAGAGGTATAACTAAAAATTCCAGATTCTTTTACTGGATTTGAAGTTATCGTTGCCAGTTTTCGTTTCTCTTCCGGTAGTGCATGAAAAAGTTTCATTAGGTCAAAAGAAGCATTACCTGGTTTTATATTTGGGAATTCCTGTTTAATATATTTTAGAGCTAAAGGACCATTCATTTGACCACTATTGTCACTTTTTAAGTAATATGTTTGCCAATTTGTAAGCGCAATACCAGTATTTCCTCCATCTAATTGTTTTTGTGTAATATACAAAATATCATGTTCATATAGATCTGAGGCATCTGGATTTAAATCCACTATTATACCAGCTTGCTTAATCAGAAGTTGTTGACCATGTTTTATCGTTTTATACTCAACTTTCCCATCTTCATAGAAAATTTTAATTCTTTTAGAAAAGTTTTGGTTTTTATAATAATCATACATGCTAATACCAAATTCTCCTTTGTTAAAAGTAGGAGCTTTGTAAGCACGGTTTTCATTGTTAGCTGTATAATCATATTTAGCACTTTGTTCTGATAAAAGAATAACAAAAGGCTCTTTTAGAAACGTATCATAGGTATCTCCAAATGTTGTAAGAATCGTTTCTCTTGTATCAACGTCTGCTTTAGCTTTATGTTTTGTAATTGGGTTGAAACTGAATAAGATTCCCATCGCTATTCCTACAGGGGGAATTTTTTTTATACTTTTTTTTATACTTCTCTTTATCTTTTCTTTCATGACTTTGTTCCTTACTTTCTAATTATACTGTTACCAACATATTTAAATTAATATCGGTAAGTTTATCTTAATTTAAATACCTCTCAAATTTCTTTCGTAATTGTTACAAAAGTCTTTCTTTGACTTTCCCTGTTTTCGTAAGAATTGTTGCTATCTTGACCATACTGATAAAAGGTGGTTCTGGTGCAAAAATAAATCTTTACTGCAAAAGTTAGTGCCAGAAGATTTTAGAGCTTTAACACCACTTATCTATGCCCACGTAAATCCATATGGGACATTCAAATTAAATATGAAAGAACGTCTAACACTCCAGAGATCTTCTTAAGATTTTTCAAAAAAGAAACTTCCTTATGGTAGTAGAGGGCACCATATATACATTGATACCATTGAGTTGTTTACTACGAGGAGAATATTTTATTCCTTTCTTTGTAAGGTTCTCTTTATCGAGCAATCCATTAGCGAAAATTTGAAGAAACACAGTAGTAAAAAACTTCGTGTTTCTTCTTTAATATATTTATTAGAAACCACTTTGCACTTCCCGGCACAGTTGCTCCTTCTAGCCCTCATTAAACAAAGTAAAACCCACTGCACACAAGGGTCCTTTAGTCATAAGCTTCACTAATTGTTTTGCAGTATATTTCGGTGAATATTTCATGTCATTTTGAAGCCACCAAATTGACATCCCAACAACACAGGAAGTGATGAAATGGAATACCATATCCTTTGGAATATCTAAGTCATGGTCTTCAATTTTAAGCTCAATGAAATTTTGTTCAAGATTATCCATAATAGTCTGCTGCATTTTTAGGTTAAAATCATGAATGCCATGAGGTCCAAGCATGCTTTTATAAAAGTCTGCATGTTTTAATATACACTCAAATATGGATTGTAAAATCCCCTCGAATTCCGAAAGATCTATTTGATGTCCCTGCACATGGGCATATAGGACCATCTTACTTGTCAACTCTTCTAGTACATTCTCACTAAGCTTTGTTAACAAATCTTGTTTATCCCTGTAATGCGAGTAAAATGTTGCCCGATTGATGAGTGCCTCATCTGTGATGTCTTGAATGGTAATAGCATCGTATCCCTTTTCCGCTATCAGTTTGATAAAAGCATCATATATAAATTTCTTTGTCCGAATAATCCGCAGATCCGCCTTTTTCAACATCTTATACCTCCCTGTTCGTTATTGTCATTATAAACAACAAATTTCATCCGGTTGTTTCTTATCTTACATTTATGCCCTAAATGTAAATTGCATTGTGTAGCAAAAACGATATAATTTCATTATAAACAACATGTTTTTATTATAAACTACACGTTGTTTGTTATCTATCTTTTTGTTGGATGAATGCTAGGAGGAATAATTTAAAATGCTTACAGTAAAGCAATTTTTCAAACAAAAGATGATTCTAGGTGGCGTTTTAGGCATTATGGCTGCTGTTATCATCGCTAGTTTTGCTTTTATGGGATCAACTGTTAATCCTATACCAAAAGACTTGCCGATCGCTATGGTAATACAGGATACAGGTGTGAACTTACCAGGACAAGGAAGTGTAAATTTAGGAGATAAAATAAAAGAGCAAATTCTGCAAAATAAGCAAAGTCCAGTTAAATGGACGTTCTTACAAACGCAAGAAGATGTATTGCAAGGGATGAAGGATAAGAAGTACTACGCTGCCATCGTGTTTCCAGCAGAAATATCCCAGCAACTTGTATCGCTGACCACACCTAAGGGACAACAAGCCGAGGTACAAGTCTTGGTGAATCAAGGAATGAACTATAATGCCGCAATGGTTTCGAGCCAAATGATTGATAAGTTCATTGGAGGGATAAACGAAAATATCCGTAATACCTTGCTTGATCAGCTTTCACAAAGAAATATGACACTAACAACTGAACAGGCAAAGTTATTTGCAAACCCATTTATTGCTAAAACGGAGTTGATTCATCCAGTTCAAGCACGTACAGGTAATGGAAATATTCCTATAATGCTGACACAAATCTTATGGATTACTACTCTTATCAGCTCCTTAGTCTTATTTATAGCTGTCCAAAAGTTTACAAACGGACGCGTTACAGGAAAATCAGTCCTATCACAGATTCTTGCAGGTTCTGTTTTCGTGACAGTAATTGCAAGTTTAACTCTTTTCATTGCTCATATCATACTCGATGTAAACATACCGAACCAAGGAGAAATGTTCTTATTGTTACTTTTCTTTGGCTTCATGTTCTTCCTTTTGCAAAGTGCAGTACTCAACTGGATTGGCCGTGTCGGGGTACCAATATTAATGGTAGTCTTCTTCTCTTCTATGCCAGTCTTATCACTGGCACACGAATTTCTTCCGGATGTGACAAAACACTGGTTGTATTCTTGGACTCCTTTTAAGTACAGTGTAGAAGCATTTCGTAGCAGCTTCTTCTTTGGAGGATACGGGATAGGCTCATATGTTCAGACGATGGGGTTTCTTGGACTTGTATCTCTTATAATTATGGTACTGGTTGTATTCAAAGGGAAAGAAAAACAAAAAGGTTCTTTATCTACTGAGTCAGTGTAGAGAGAGTAGATCTAAAGCCAAAGAGATACAAGGGATTTCCCTTGTATCTCTTTGGCTTTCATGAACTCGACTTTATTCAGCATCATTAAAAAGGAAATGGAATATCACAAAATTCCATTTATCGGACAATACATTAGAGAAAATTTGAAGAAACGAGCCTTAGAAACCCCATAATTTATTAATCCATTATATTTTATGTAAATGATATGACGGACTAGAGTAGCAACCCTGTGATTCTCTCTAATAGAAACGTTAGGTTACAGCTTCCATATACGAATCCTATATTTAAGAAAGAATAGGTGAATTTTATAAAGATGAAAAACCCTAAAGTTCAATTATTATTTGTATTTACACTTGTCTCTATCATTCACTTTCTGTTGAATACATCCATTATCTCACTATACAACTTTGTCGACGTACTATTGTCTATCACAATAGTAGGAATTGCCTTCATTATTTTTATCGAAAACCGTTCCCCACAAAGTACTTTAGCGTGGTTTTTAGTATTAGCACTTTTTCCTGTTGTTGGTGTGATTTTGTACTCTCTTTTTGGCCGAAGTCGTTGGAGAAGAAAGAAGCATCTACATCGTTCAGAAGAGCAAAGAAAATTATTCCGTGAAATTTTAGAAGGAAAACGCCTAGATTTATCATTCACTTCCTCATTAAGTGAGCGCTCTACTTATTTAACACAGGTTGTACAAAAATTCGGTGGCGGTCCTGTTGCCAATAATACCACAACAAAACTCTTAACAAATGGTGATCAAACATTTACAAACATTATACAAGCTATTGAAAATGCTACACATCATATACATATTCAATATTTTATTTATCGAGTAGATGAAATTGGTACAAAAATTCGCGATGCATTAATTAAGAAAGCAAAATCTGGTGTAACTGTACGCTTTCTCTATGATGGGATCGGAAGTAATTCATTACGAAATCGTTTCTTGCAACCCATGAAAGATGTAGGAATTGAGGTTGTGGCATTTGATCCTATTCTTTCGTCATGGCCACTTGAAACAGTCAATTATCGTAACCATCGTAAAATTGTCATTGTAGATGGAGAGATTGGTTTTACAGGTGGGCTCAACGTTGGCGATGAGTATTTTGGTCGTTCTAAAAAATTCCCAATTTGGCGTGACAGCCACTTAAGAATAGAAGGAAAAGCATTGTACAAATTACAAGCAATATTCCTTGAGGATTGGCTCTATGCCACTAATGGTTTAAACACTTATTCTTGGAATCAATTTATGAATATAAAATACTTTCCAGGTAAACAAAATTCTCATGCAGAAGGGGCTGTTCAAATTGTAGCAGGTGGACCAAGTTCAGATGATACAAACATTCGTAATACTTTACTTGCTGTTATAGGTTCTGCTAAGAAAGCAATTTGGATCGCAACACCCTATTTCATTCCAGACCAAGAAACATTAACATTACTACGTTTAAGTGCAATAGCTGGAATAGATGTCCGCATTCTATATCCAGGGAAGAGAGATAGAATCATTAGTGATCTAGCATCTCAATCATACTTCGCACCACTTCTAAAAGCCGGTGCTTCAATTTACAGCTATAAAGATGGTTTTGTGCACGCTAAAATTGTACTTGTAGATGATGAAATTGCAACAATTGGTACAGCAAATATGGATGTCCGTAGCTTTGAACTAAATTATGAAATCATTAGCGTACTTTATGAATCTAAGACAGTTCTTGATATTAAACGTGATTTTGAAGAGGACTTTAACCATTCGTCTGAAATTCGATGGAAATCATTTCAAAAACGTAGTATTCGAAAACGAATACTGGAATCCCTAATGCGTCTAATTTCCCCTTTATTATAATTCCGAAAAAAGTAATCAAAACAAATTTGCTTACTTTTTCCTTTACACTAACATAAAGATATCATATAGTTAAGTTAACTGAACTTAACTATATGTCGAAACGGAAAAACGGCGTACAATGAAATAACAGAATGATTGGAGGAAGAATAATATGACTAGTTCTTATAAAGAAGTAATTACCGACATGAACCGAGCCTACAATGAATTAAACATTTTACTATCTCAGGAGTTAAAGAATGAGTTTGGTCTTACAGCGCAGCAAGAGAACATGATAATCTATATTAATTTAAATAAGAATACTACAGCTAACAGTATTGCGACCACTTTTAATATATCCAAAAGTGCTGTCAGCCAAGTTTTATCTAAATTGTTGAAACATAATATGATTTCGAAACACGTAAATCCTAACAATAAACGTGAGTATTTCCTTACACTTGGTCCTAACGGTAGCAAGTATATAGAACGATTATCTCAGCTAGATGATTTACTTATTGAGAAATACTTCTCTAAAATTGATATCGAAGCCTTGCAGCAAATGACCGATACCTTAATTAAAATAAATCAAATTATACTGGAAGAAAAAAAGAAGACCTTTGAGCCTAAATAGTAATAAAGTCTCAATGAGAAAGGTAAAGGAGTACAGCATGATTCGTATGGCACTAAGGGCATTTAAAATACAAATGTATTATTTGCTAGGCGCGATGTTATTAGGATGGATTATGACGCCTTTTTCGCCCCATTTTTTAGGTGCAAGCATTGGCTTGCTTGTTAGTATGTATTGTGTTTGGATTTTAGGAAGGCGTATTGAAAAGTTTGGAGATAGCATTGTAAAAAAAACAAAAACACCGACGCTTGGTATGATTAATCGGTTTGCAGCAGCGATACTCGGTGCGATTATTATGTATGAGATTGAACACCATAGTGTCATATGGACATTTGCTTCCGGAATTATGGGTGGTTATTTCTTAATTGTGATTAATTTAGGGTATTATAGCATGAAAGATGCGAAGAAATAGATTAGCATAAAACTTTTTTTGGGGCACAGCACATCGCTATTAAGCTAAGGTTAATAAAAGTCATTTTCAAAAATGGCTTTTTTCTTTTTCTAAAAAATCAGTGTAGATTATTGGAAATTCTGCATATCAAATAAACCCTAACGGGTTTCATTTTTTATTGGGGTCCCGCCACATCGCTATCAAGCTAAGCTTATGCAAAGTCAATTTTAGGCGAGATTGTTTCTTTTTTCTAAAGGGCAAGTGTAGGTGATTGGAAGATTTGCATACGAAATAAACCCTAGCGAGTTTCACTTTTTTGAATTAAGCGGTTTGATTATAAGACAGGGTACAATTGTAAATGACACCTAATATATCAAAGACCGTTTTTTTCTCATATCGATGAGATTTCCGCCCGTTTTGCTGTAGGAGATTGAACAGGCGAAGTAACACCTTTGATAGCTCTTGGGTGTTTTTTCTTACGATTAGTCAACCTGTATTTTTAGGTTTTTACTGGAGTGAATATCAGAATGAACAAGTACTTGTTATCATGCATACCAAAGACCCCTAATATATACTCGTTTTTTTACTAGGGGTGAG